>NZ_CP127385.1:3424307-3730636 GCF_030378205.1 Bradyrhizobium sp. NP1 | reverse complement strand
CCGCGATGCGCGAGAAGGCGCGCGCGGAGGGCCGCACCCGGCTCTATGACGGCCTGTGGCGGGATCGCGATCCAGCCGAGGCGCCATCCGGCATGAAGCCGACGATCCGGCTGCGTGCCCCGCTCACGGGAGAGACCGTGATCGAGGACCAGGTTCAGGGCCGCGTGGTCTGGCAGAACGAGCACCTCGACGACCTCGTGCTGCTGCGTGGCGACGGCACGCCAACCTACATGCTCGCCGTCGTGGTCGACGATCACGACATGGGCGTCACCCACATCATCCGGGGCGACGATCACTTGATCAACGCCGCGCGCCAGAAGCAGATCTACGACGCGCTGGAGTGGCCGATCCCCAGCATGGCGCACATTCCGCTGATCCACGGCCCAGACGGCTCGAAACTGTCCAAGCGCCATGGCGCGCTCGGCGTCGACGCCTACCGCGCCCTGGGCTATCTGCCGGCAGCGCTACGCAACTATCTGGTCCGGCTCGGCTGGAGCCATGGCGACCAGGAGATCTTTTCGACCGATGAGATGATCAAGGCGTTCGATCTGTCGGGCGTCGGCCGCTCGGCGGCGCGCTTCGACTTCGCCAAGCTGGAAAACCTCAACGGCCACTACATCCGCAACTCCGACGATCAATCTCTTGTGACCCAGCTTGAGGACGTGCTGGATCACCTTCCTGGCGGCGCCGAGGTCAAGGCCAGGCTCAACGACACCACCCGCGCCCAGCTCCTGAAGGCGATGCCGAGCCTGAAGGAGCGCGCCAAGACCCTGATCGAGCTGATCGACGGCGCCTATTTCATCTTCGCCGAGCGGCCGCTACAGCTCGATGCCAAGGCGGCGGCGCTGCTGACACCGGAAAACCGTGCGCTGATTGCCAAATTGCGTGCGGCGCTCGAGACGGTGGCGCCCTGGAGCGCCGAAACCACGGAAGCCGCGATGCGCGCCTATGCCGAGGCGAACAACCTCAAGCTCGGCGCGGTGGCCCAGCCGCTGCGCGCGGCGTTGACCGGGCGTACCACTTCCCCGGGCATCTTCGACGTGCTCGCGGTGCTCGGGCGGGAGGAGTGCCTGGGCCGGCTCGCCGATCAGGCCAGCGGTTAAGCACCTGCATACCATGTATGATACCGGCGATTTGAAGTCCGCGCCCGCGTCCATCTTGCAGCGCACAGGGCAATAAGATACCCATTCGGGCGACACTTTTAGACAAGTTGGCCTGTCCCCGCGTTCGTTGAAAAACGAGCCTCAAGGCGGCGGCACCGGCTCGCGCAACGACCTCATCGGGGACATCACGATGGACGCAAAATCCACCAAAACCGCCACGCTCACGGTCGGCAACAAGAACTTCGATTTGCCGATTCTCAGCGGCTCCGTCGGGCCTGACGTCATCGATATCGCCAAGCTCTACGGCCAGTCCGGGATGTTCACCTACGATCCGGGCTTCACCTCGACAGCAAGCTGCCAGTCCAAGATCACCTATATCGACGGCGACGCCGGCGTGCTCGAATACCGCGGCTATCCGATCGAGCAGCTCGCCGAGCACGGCGACTTCCTGGAAACCTGCTACCTGCTGCTCTACGGGGAGCTGCCGACCGCGGCCCAGAAGAAGGACTTCGACTACCGCGTCATCCACCACACCATGGTGCATGAGCAGATGGCCCGCTTCTTCCAGGGCTTCCGCCGCGACGCCCATCCGATGGCGATCATGGTCGCCGCCGTCGGCGCGCTCGCCGCGTTCTATCACGACTCCACCGACATCAACGATCCGCAGCAGCGCATGATCGCCTCGATGCGGATGATCGCGAAGATCCCGACGCTGGCCGCGATGGCCTACAAATACACCATCGGCCAGCCCTTCATGTATCCGAAGAACTCGCTGAAGTTCGCCGAAAACTTCCTCTATATGTGCTTCGGCGTGCCTTGCGAGGAATACAAGATCAACCCCGTGCTGGCGGATGCGCTCGACAAGATCTTCATCCTGCATGCCGACCACGAGCAGAACGCCTCGACCTCGACGGTCCGCATCGCCGGCTCCTCCGGCGCCAATCCGTTCGCCTGCATCGCCGCCGGCATCGCCTGCCTCTGGGGTCCCGCGCATGGCGGCGCCAACGAGGCGGCGCTTGCCATGCTCGCGAGCATCGGCACGGTCGACAAGATTCCCGACTTCATCAAGCGCGTGAAGGACAAGAACAGCGAAGTCCGCCTGATGGGCTTCGGCCATCGCGTCTACAAGAACTACGATCCGCGCGCCAAGATCATGCAGAAGATGTGTCACGCGGTGCTGGCGGAGACCGGCCATGGCGACGATCCGATGCTGAAGGTCGCGCTGGAGCTGGAGAAGATCGCGCTCCACGATCAGTATTTCATCGACCGCAAGCTCTATCCGAACGTCGACTTCTATTCGGGCATCACGCTGAAGGCGATGGGCTTCCCGACCTCGATGTTCACGGTGCTGTTTGCCGTTGCCCGCACCGTGGGCTGGATCAGCCAGTGGAGCGAAATGATCGAGGATCCGCAGCAGAAGATCGGCCGGCCGCGTCAACTCTATACCGGCGTCACGCGGCGCGACTATATCCAGATGGACAAGCGGAAGTAACCACGTCAAACGAAGACAGCGAGCGAGCGCCGTCAGCCCTTTGAGGCTGGCGGCGCTTTCGTTTTCCGCGCTAGTTGCCCTGCCGCGATTTCCGCATCGTCGCCAGCACGATGTCGGCAGCGCGCACGCTGGGCGGTTGGTTGCCGGTCGACATGATGGCGTCGATCCCGGCAAACGCATCGAGCTGGCGCTGCCTTGCCGGCGTGTCCGCGACGATTTCGCGCAAGGCCCGCGCCAGGTTCTGCGGTGTGCACGCCTCCTGCAGGAACTCCGGCACGACCTCCTCGCCAAGCACGAGGTTGGCTAGGATCACGGACTGCACCTTGATCGCCCGCTTCAGGATGAAGGCTTCCAGCTCGGTCATGCGATAGGCCGTCACCATCGGGACGCCCGACAGGGCAAGCTCCAGCGTCACGGTGCCCGACTTGGCGAGCGCGGCCCGCGCGACCCGGAACGCCGCCCGCTTGTCGACCTCGCCGATCACGATTTTCGGCTGTACCGGCCAGCCCTTCACGCCTTCGCGCACCGCCGGCTCCAGATGCGCCGTGGTCGGCAGCAGCAGGTCGAAGGCGATGCCTTCGCCGTGCAACAGGCCGAGCGCGGCGCCAAAGACATCGAGGTGGTGCCGCACTTCGCTGCGGCGGCTTCCCGGCAGCACCAGCAGCGCGGGCCGGTCTTCATAACGGCGTTTCCGCTCCTGCGCATCGGGTCGCAGCGTGGCGAGTTGCTCGATCAGGGGATGGCCGACATAGCTGCAGGGCGGCCCATGGAGCCGCCGGTAAGCCTCCGGCTCGAACGGCAACAGCGCCAGCACGTGATCGACATAGCGCACCATCGCGCGTGCACGGCCCGGCCGCCAGGCCCAGACCGAAGGGGAGACGTAATCGACGATCGGAATCCGCGGGTCGCGGGCGCGCACGCGCCTGGCAACGCGATGGGTGAAGTCAGGGCTGTCGATGATGACGAGAATGTCGGCCGACGCCGCGATCACGGCATCGGCGGTTTGCCGGATCAGGGACAGGAGCTTCGGCAATTGCTTGATGACAGCGGTGAACCCCACGATCGACAGTTCCTCGATCGGAACCAGCGATGTCAGCCCCTCCCGCGCCATGGCGAGCCCGCCGACGCCATCGAACTGAACGGCACCACCGAGCCGCTGGCGCAGCACCTTCATCAGGCTCGCGCCGAGCCGATCGCCGGATTCTTCCGTCGCGATCAGGAAGATGCGGCGCGCGACATGGGTGGCTGGGCGGGCCATCAGGCCGACCAACCCTGGACGAACAGGCCGGCTCTGTCGGCCGCCTGCACCATGGCTTGCGGCTCGGCCAAAATGGTGTGGCCGGCCATGACCGCCATCCCCGCCAATCCGGCTCCGGCCACACCCTCGACCGTCTTCGGACCGACCGTCGGCAAATCGAAGCGCAGGTCCTGCCCGCGCTTGGGCGCCTTCACCAGCACGCCGCGCCGCAACGGCGCGCGGATGCGGCGCTGCTCGCGCAAGCGTGCAATCCGCTGAAGCAATCCATCGGTTCCCTCGATGTCCTCGATCCCGACCACATGGCCGTCGATCACGACCACGGCCTGGCCGACATCGAAGGGGCCGAGCGCGGCGATCACCTCGCGCCCCCTCGCCATGTCGGCAATCGCGGCGGCATCGGGCGCCGCACGGGCGAGGTTGCCCTCCGGCGCCAGCAGGTCGGGCGCGACATCCTTGATCCCGACCATGCGGAAGCCGTCGCGCTCGAGAATGCGGCCGATGCCGACGAGCAGATGATCGTCGCCGCCGCGGAATGCTGCGAGCACCGGTCCAATCACGCGCAGCGTGCCCCAGTCGAGGCGGATCTCCGACAGCGCCGGCCGCACCAATGAGCCGATGAAGACGAGGTCACGGCATCCCACGTCGCGGAACAGGCGGGTGGCGCGGCCGAGCTGACCGACAGAAATCCAGTGATGGCGAAAGCGTTCGGCGCGGTCGGGATCGCAGGCGCCTTTCAGCGCAAACAGCACGGGCTCGATGCCTCGCGCTTTCAACGAGTCCGCGACCGCAAACGGCATCGCGCCTCCGGCGGCGATGATTCCGACCGGCGACGAAAGCTGCAGGGCCTGGCCGGGCACTTCCATGATCAGGGCCGCCGCTCATCGGCGGGAAGGCAAAGCGCGCGGTGCTTGGCGGCCGCGATGAAGGCGAGGATCTCGGCGATGGCGGGATCCTCGCTTGCCAGCGGCTGCACGCGCTCGAGCCGCTCGGCGAACACGCCGGGCCCGTGAAACAGCTTCTGATAGAACGAGCGCACCGTGGCGAGCCGCTCGCGCGTGAACTTGCGGCGCTTCATTCCAACGATGTTGAGACCTTCGAGCGCGGCGTACTGGCCGTTGACGAGGCCGAACGGGATGATGTCGCCCCGCACGCCGCAGACGCCGCCGACCATGACCTGGGGCCCGACCCGCGTGAACTGATGCACGGCTGACAATCCGCCGATGAAGACGTAGTCACCGATCTCGCAATGGCCGCCAAGGGTCGCTGACGTCGCGAAGATCACGTCGTTGCCGACCTGGCAGTCGTGACCGACATGGCTGCAGTTCATGAAGTAGCCGCGCTCGCCGACGCGGGTGATGCCGCCGCCGGCCACGGTGCCGGCGTTCATGGTCACGGATTCGCGTATGGTGCAGCCGGCGCCGATCTCGAGCCTGGTGAGTTCGCCGCGATAGCTCAGCGATTGCGGCGGCGTGCCGAGCGAGACGAAGGGATAGATGGTGCAGCCGTCACCGATCGTGGTTTGGGCCGCAACATGCACATGGGCGACCAGATTGCAGTTGCGGCCGATGACGACATGCGGGCCGATGATGCAATAGGGCCCGACCGTCGTGCCCTCGCCGATCACAGCGCCGTCCGCAACGCGTGCGGTGGGATCGATCATGCTCATCGTGCCTGCCACCGATTCTTCAATTCTTGCCGGATGTACTTGATTTTGCAGTGGTTAGCGCGCGACGCCGGAGCTGTCCAGTGACGTATGGTTTCGCCGTGTTTCGTTGCCGCAGCGTTTCGAGACGCCCTCGACGTCGTTAACGCCTGAGCGCCCGGACGACGGCGGGAAGAACCTGGGCGGCGAGGACGGCGTGCCCTTCGGCCGACAGATGGATGCCGTCGGCTTGCAGGTATTTTCGGCCGATGCCGTTTCCCGTCACGGGGATGACGGTGACACCCCGGCTGCGCAGGCGCGCGATGATCGCGGCGAATTCCGCCTTCTGCTCGCCCTGCCCCAGGCGCCGCGCGTTGAACGAGCCGCCGCGCGTACCGAGCAGCACGATCTTGGTCCCGTCAGGCACCACCTGGTCGAGCCGGCCGAGCATGCCGGCATTGGTGTCGCCGTTAACGCCGGCGTTCGCGACATGCACATTGTAGCCTTTGGCGGCGAGCATGCGCTCGAGTTGCGCAGGGAACGCCTCCGAGCTGCTGACGCCGCGTCCCGCAATGTTGCTGGCGCCAAGCGCGACGATCTGCGCTTCCACCACGCCCACCCAACAGCATGCGCAGAGCAGGCTCGCCAGCAGCAGGAGCGCGGCCCTGGAGCGCATGGCGGTCAGTCCGTCAGCATCGCGCCGACATCGGCCTCGGCGACCACCACGCCATTCACCTTGGCGTCACCGTGAAACCACCACATGGTCTTGCGACGGCCGATCGAGCGCATGTGATATTCGATGGTATCGCCAGGCAACACGGGTTTCCGAAACTTGCACTTGTCGATGGTGAGAAAATAGACCGCGCGCGGCTTCTCGGTGCCGTCGACCGATTTGATGCCGATCACGCCGGCGGTTTGCGCCATGGCTTCGATCATCATCACGCCGGGATAGACCGGACGCTCGGGAAAATGCCCGGTGAAGGCCGGCTCGTTGAAGGTGACATTCTTGATGCCGATGCCGCTGTGGTCGGTCCGGATGTTGATCACGCGGTCGATCAGCAGCATCGGATAGCGGTGCGGCAACGTGCTGAGGATGTCGTTGATATCGACAACCGCAAAGCGGATCGGCGCCTCTTCCATTATTCCTGCCCCTTGTCCTTGTCGGCGCCGCCGTCGCGCACAAGGCGTTCCACCGCGATGATCTCGCGGAACCATTGCTTGGTCGGCTTGGCGAAATGGCCGCCCCAGCGCCCGTTGGGCGGAATATCGTCCTTGACCGCGCTCATCGCCGTCACCTGCGCCCCATCCCCGATCTTGAGGTGATTGTTGATACCGACCTTGGCGCCGAGCGCCACATTGTCCCCGATGGTCAGGCTGCCCGCGAGCCCGATCTGGGCTGCCAGCAGGCAGCGCCGGCCGATCGTGACATTGTGGCCGATCTGGACCTGGTTGTCGATTTTGGTGCCCTCGCCGATCACGGTGTCGCGCAGACTGCCGCGATCGATCGTGGTGCCGGCGCCGATCTCGACGTCATTCTGGATCAGCACCCGGCCGGTCTGCGGGACTTTGACGTGGCCTTCCGGGCCGAAGAAGACGAAGCCATAGCCGTCCTGTCCGATGCTGCACCCCGGATGGATCAGCACGTTGTTGCCAATCAGCGCGCACTGGATCGCGCAGCGCGCGCCGACATTGCAGTCGCGGCCGATCTTGACATGGGCAGCGATGACCGCGCCAGCGCCGATCACGGTGCCCGTACCGATCTCGACATGCGGACCGATCACGGCGAGCGGGTCGACGACGACGCCATCCTCCAGGCGGGCGGTGGGATCGATGATGGCGGAGGCTGCGATGCCGGCATTGCCGACCCAGGACTGCGGCCGGAGCGCGTCGCGGTGTAGTTCGCGCGCAACCCGGACAAAATCGCGGAACGGCTGTGCCGAGCGCAGCACGGCGACGTGGGCGGGCACATCGGCCTCAAACCGTGCGCTGACCAGGCAAGCGCCGGCCCGCGTCGCCGCGAGCTGATCCGCATATTTCAGGTTGTCGAAGAATGTCAGGTGCATCGGCCCGGCTTCGTCGAGCGAAGCCAGCCCTTTCACCTTCTGACCGCCGCGCGAGGCATCGACCAGCGTGGCCTTGGTCAACGCCGCGATCTCGGCAAGCGTCGACAAGGGCGGTTGTTCAAAGAAGATCGGCTGCGCCATCCCATCCGTCGCATCCGGCCGGAGAGCGAACGCTCCGGCCGGTCAGCCCTGATAGATCAGAACCGGTATCCTTGTCTCGTTCGCCGGCACGTTTTCCGCCGCCGACGCCGGTCGCTCCGCCGCCCGGCAGCCGCCTCAGAACGACGTGCCGCCGCCGAACCTGAACTGCTGGACCCGGTCATACGGACCCTTGGTGAGCGGAACCGCGTAGTCGAAGCGGAGCGGTCCGAACGGCGAGGCCCAGATGAAGCCGATACCCACCGAACTCCGGACGACGTTGCTGCTGTCAAACACCAATCCGGTACAGGTTCCGGCGAAGGTCGGATTGACCTTCGGGTTCGGCGGAATGCAGCCCGAGTTTTGCGGCGTAGTGAGTTCGCCCGTCTGCGCCCACGTCGTCGGTCCCTTGTAGTCGTACAGGCCACCGGCGTCCGCGTAGATCGCACCCTTCAGGCCCACTTCCTTCGGCAGGAACCAGAACGGCATCTGCAGTTCGAACGATGCGCCCCAGTACTGGGTGCCGCCAAGCGCGTCCATCGTGCCGAACGGATTGATATCGCGCGGGCCGATGCCGTTCGGGGCAAAGCCGCGGACGAGATTCGGGCCCATCTGGAAGTGATCGAGCATGCGAATCTGGTTGTTGCCGATCTGGTTCAGCATGCCGGCCTGCAAATGCGTCAGGGCGACGATATCGGCGACCAGCGGGGTGTAGTATTTGCCGTCGATCGTGGACTTCAGATAGGTGACGTCGCCGCCGACACCGGCGAAATCCTGCCGGAAGTCGATCAGAAGACCGTCGGTCGGGTTCCGGTTGTTGTCCAGCGTGTTGTAGTTCAGCGAGTAGCCGAGCGCCGAAGTCAACGCCCTGCCGTTGGCGAGCTCCTTGCGGACCGGCAGCGAAGCTTCGCCGTCGCTATAGCACCACAGGCCGATGCCCGATGGATCGGTCGCGCCGGTGGCCGCGACGGCAGCCGCGCCGGCCGGCGTATTGACGAACGCGGGCGACGGATTGAACGGCAGCGTCGGGTTGCCAACAGTGTTGTTACAATTGTCCAGGTAGAACGGCAGCGTGATCTTCTGCTCGTACAGCGAGTAGCGCAGCTGCAGCGACAGGTCCTCGCGCAAGGCGAAGCCGAGGCGCGGACTGAAGCCCAACGTCTGCGTGCCGTAGGAGATGTAGCTGTTGGGCAACTGCTGGCGATAGTAGATATCGAGACCGCCGGCGACACGGTAATCCAGCAGATAGGGATCAACGAACGACAGCGAGGCGCCGCGGGCGTACTGACCGTAGGTCAGCGCCGCCTTGGCATACAGGCCGCGGCCGAGGAAGTTGCGTTCGGAGATGCTGACTTCGCCGAGCGCGCCGTCGGTGGTCGAATAGCCGCCGGACACCGAGAAGTCGCCGGTCGACTTCTCCTCGAGAACGACGTTGAGGATGACGCGGTCGCTCGACGAGCCAGGCTCGGTCGTGATCTTCACTTCCTTGAAGAAGTCGAGGTTCTTGAGCCGGCGTTCGGCGCGATCGACCAGCGCACGGTTGTAGGCGTCGCCTTCCGACACGTCGAATTCGCGGCGAATCACGTAGTCGCGAGTGCGGGTATTGCCGCGAATATTGATGCGCTCGATATAGGTGCGCGGGCCCTCGTCGATCGCAAACACGATCGCGACGGTGTGCGCGTCGAAATTGCGGTCGCCCTGCGGGCGCACCACGGCGAAGGCGTAGCCGCGGCGCGACGCCTCGATCTGCATCTCCTCGACCGACTTCTCCAGCGCTTCCGCGTTGTAGGTCGAGCCGACCGAGACGCGCGAGAAGCTGCGCAGCGAGCTGCCGTCGAGCGTCGGAATGCTCGATTTGAAGTCGACCGAGCCGACCCGATATTGCTGGCCTTCCTCGATCTTGAAGGTGACGTAGAAGCCCTTGCGCTCGGGATCGTATTCGGTGAGCGCGGCCACCACCTGCACGTCGGCATAGCCATGCTTCAGGTAGAAGCGGCGGATCAGGTCGCGGTCGGCCTCGACGCGGTCCGGATCATAGACGTCAGCGCCGCCAAGGAAGCTCAGCAGGTTCGATTCGCGGGTCTTGATGATGTCGCGCAGGCGATAGGACGAGTAGGCGACGTTGCCGACGAACTCGATCGATTTGATTCCCGTCTTCTGCCCTTCGACGACGGTGAAGATCAGGTCGACGCGGTTGTTGGGCTGTTCGATGATCTCGGGCGTGACGGTGACATCGTAGCGGCCGGAGTGGCGGTAGATCTCCACGATGCGCTGGACGTCGGACTGCACCATCGGACGCGACAGCGTGCCGCGCGGCTTGGACTGGATTTCGGACGAGAGCTGGTCGTCCTTGACCTTCTTGTTGCCCTCGAAGGCAATGCGGCCGATCACGGGGTTCTCGATCACGGTGACGACCAGCCGGCCGCCCTCGCGCCTGATTCGGACGTCCTGGAACAGCCCGGTCTCGATCAGCGCCTTGAGGCCGTCATCGATCCGCCCCTGGTCGAGCGCACCGCCGGGGCCCGGCTTGAAATAGGAACGAATGGTTTCCACTTCGACGCGCCGGTTCCCCTCGACCGCGATCGAATTGACGTTGACGCCCTGGGCCCCAGCCGGAACGGACGAAAGGACCGCCGCCAATGGAACCGCCACTGGTGCAGCAAACAGGATCAGGGCGGCAAGCAGGCCCCCCCGGACTCGCATTCCAAACTTCATGCGCAACGCGCCCTTATCGTTACGGTGGCGGCCCAAACCCCACGAGCCGACAGATTCTCATTCGCTGTTCCGCTTGTAGCCAATTTCGGAAGGGGGGCAAACGCCGGATGGCGGTGCGTTTTCATTTTCATTCCAAGACGTTGCCCATCGGCAACGTCATAAAAAAGCCGCGGTCAAGATGCCGCGAGATGCAGGATGTCGTTGTAGGTTGCAAACACCATCAACATCAGCACCAACCCCAAGCCGATTCGGAAGCCCATCTCCTGCGCCCGCTCCGACAGCGGACGGCCTCGGATGGCCTCTACCCCATAGAACAAAAGGTGACCGCCATCCAGCAGCGGTACCGGGAACAGGTTGAGGAGCCCGATCGATACCGAAAGCACGGCCGCAAGATGCACCAGGGCGGCGATTCCGATGGTCGCCACCTGGCCCGAGATCTGGGCGATCCGGAGCGGCCCGCCGACCTGATCGGCGGCTTCGCGCCCGGTGAAAACCCCGCCGATATAGGCGAGCGTACGCTCGATCACGAACCAGGTTTCCTTCACGCCCAGCCATAACGCGGTCGCGGGGTCGACGCGCTCGGTGACGACGTCGCCGGCCGCGGTCTGCCGCGTGATGCCGAGCACGCCGAGCCGGTGCACGTTGCCGAAGGGATCCTTCATCTCGCGCTGCTCCGGCGTCCCCTGCAACTGAACCGTCTCGGTGCCGCGCTTGACCGTGAAGTTCAGCTTCTCGCCGGCGCGCACGCCGACGATCCGCTGCATGTCGGAGAAGCTTTCGATCTTGGTGCCGTCGATGGCGAGCACGATGTCGCCGACCTGGAAGCCGGCGGCCGAGGCGGCGCTGCCTGCCTCGACCTTGTCGACCCGCGCCGAGGTGCTCGGCTTGCCGAAAAAGGTGAAGAGCGCAGCGAAAATGACAATCGCGAGCAGGAAATTCGCAATCGGTCCCGCCGCGACGATCGCCGCCCGCGCACCGACCCGCTTATGGTGGAAGCTGCCCGCCCGCTCTTCAGCGCTCATGTTGGCAAGCAATTCCGGCGATGGCGTCGAGGCCTCGGTGTCATCGCCAAAGAACTTGACGTACCCGCCAAGCGGCACCGCCGAAATCTTCCAGCGGGTGCCGTGCCGATCGTTGAAACCGATGAGTTCCGGGCCAAAGCCCAGCGAGAACGTCAACACCCTGACGCCAGCCCAGCGCGCGACCAGGAAATGGCCGAGTTCGTGGAAGAACACGACGATCGTCAGGACGAACAGGAACGGAACCACGTAGCCAATGAGCCCATGGCTCAAGGCATTGAAACTATGCAGAAAAAACTCGGACATCCGATTCTCCTCACGCAGAGCCGGAGGCCCCATTCCCTAACGATCTAAGATGCCTTTAAGGCAATTTGAGGCAAGAGGGAGGCAGCCTTATTTCGCGCGCTATGGTCAACGGCGATGGCGTCGTCGGCGGATGAAAGCGGCGCCAGATTGCCAGCGCGAATCCAGGCTTCGATCGTCGCCTCGACCAGGCGGGCGATGGCGCCGAACTTGATCTTGCCCGCGATGAACGCCGCCACCGCAACCTCGTTGGCGGCGTTGAACACGGTGGTCGCGCCGCGTCCCGTCCGCAACGCGTCGTAGGCCAGCCGCAGCGCCGGGAAGCGCTCGAAATCCGGCGCCTCGAAGGTGAGCTGTCCGATCTTGGCGAGATCGAGCCTGGCCGCCGGTCCCTTGATTCGATCCGGCCACCCCAGGCAATGCGCGATCGGCGTGCGCATGTCCGGCGCGCCCAACTGCGCGACCACGGAGCGGTCGGAAAACTCCACCATGCCGTGCACGATCGATTGCGGGTGCACCAGCACATCGATTTCTTCCGGCGCGAGCGCGAACAGGTACGAAGCCTCGATCACTTCCAGGCCCTTGTTCATCATCGACGCGGAGTCGATGGTGATCTTCTGCCCCATGCTCCAGTTGGGATGTTTGAGCGCCTGCGCAAGCGTCGCCTGCTCGATATCGGCAGGCGCCCAGGTCCGGAACGGGCCGCCGGAGGCGGTGATGATGACGCGGACGAGCTCCTCGCGATTGCCCGAGCTCAGAGCCTGGAACAGCGCGTTATGCTCGGAATCAGCCGGCAGGATGCAGGCATTGGCCTTGAGCGCGCGCTCCATGAAGAAGTCGCCGGCACACACCAGGCATTCCTTGTTGGCGAGCGCGACGGTGGCACCGCGATCTACCGCCGCCAGCGCAGGCTTCAGGCCGGCTGCGCCCGAGACCGCCGCCATCACCCAATCCGCCGGCCGCGCAGCCGCCTCGATGATCGCGCTCTCGCCGGCACCGCATTCGGTGCGCGTCCCTGCGAGCGCCTGCTTCAGCTCGGCTAGCCTGCTGGGATCGGCGATCGCGACGAAGCGCGCGTCGAATTCCTTCGCGAGCTTGGCCAGCGCCTGCACATTGCCGTTCGCCGTCAGGGCCTCGACCCGGTAGCGCTCACGCGCGGCGCGCAGCAGATCCATCGTGCTGTCGCCGATCGATCCGGTGGCTCCCAGCACCGTCACCGTGCGCACGGCGGACGGAGCGGCCTTGTTGTTACGCAACGGAACAGCGCTCATCTCTTCACCAAACCATAAGACCGCGGCCGACGCCATCGGCGCCGCCCCGCAAAAAACCGAAAATTGCCGCCACAACGATGGCGGCCACGAAGCCGTCCAGGCGGTCCATCAGGCCGCCATGGCCAGGAATCAGGTGGCTCGAGTCCTTGACGCCAAAGCGGCGTTTGACCGCGGATTCAAGGAGATCACCGAGCTGGGAGACGATCGACAGCCCCGCCCCCAATGGCAGCAGCGCGGCCGCCTTGCCAAGGTCAAACGCGGCAAAGCCGGCGGCGACCATGAGGCTCGCGACGAAGCCGCCGATTGCCCCGGCCCAGGTCTTTTTTGGGCTGATGCGCGGCCAGAGTTTCGGGCCGCCGATACCGCGGCCGGCAAAATAGCCGCCGATATCGGCGGCCCAGACGACCAGCAGGACGAACAGCAGCGCCGCAAAACCTTCCACCGGATCGCGGCGAACCAGCACCGACGCCATCTCGGCGGCGGCCGCATAGCAAAACCCCGCGGCGATCCAGACGCGCCTCTCGCCGCCGATAGCGGCGACGGCGGCAAGCCCGACCACGACGGCAAGCAGCGCTGCGCCAGGCCACCCTGCCGCAAGCGCAATGCCGGCGGCCACGAGCGCGACGATCCCGGCGACGAGCACGCGCCGTTCGCGCGCAACGCCGACGACCATCGCCCATTCCAGATAGAGGCCAGCAGCAGCCAGTATAACCAGCACCGCCCACAGCCATCCGCCGGCATAGGCGATCGCGATGGCAAGCGGCGCCAGAACGAGAGCAGCAGTAGCGCGCACAACGAGGTTGCGCGAGCCCTGCCCGGGTGCTGCTGCCTCGCTTTCGCTCACGATCCGGTTTTCGCCGCCAGACCGCCGAACCGGCGCTCGCGTCTGGCATATTCGGCGATCGCGCTTTCCAGCGCCGCCTTGTCGAAATCCGGCCAATGCATCGGCACGAACACAAGCTCGCTATAGGCGGCCTGCCACATCAGGAAATTCGACAGCCGCTGCTCGCCGCTGGTGCGGATGATGAGATCGGGGTCGGGAATGTCGGGCGCGTCGAGATATTGTCCGAGCGCGTCGGCGTTGATCGACGACGGATCGCGCTTGCCGTCGGCGGCTTCCTGCGCAAGGCGCTGCGCCGCGCGGGCGATCTCCTGGCGCGATCCGTAGTTGAAGGCGACGATCAGGTTGAGGCGGGTGTTGTTGCGCGTCAGCTCCTCGGCCTCGGTCAGGAGCGAGCAGATGTCCGCATCGAGGCCGGCGCGTTCGCCGATCACGCGCACCCTGACGCCGTCACGGTGCAGGGTGGCGAGATCGTTGCGGATGAAGCGGCGCAGGAGACCGAACAGGTCGCCGATCTCGGTCGCCGGACGCGACCAGTTTTCCGAGCTGAACGAAAAGATGGTGAGATGGTGGATGCCGAGCTCATGCGCGGCACGCACGACGCGCCGCAGCGCCTCGACACCGCGCCTATGGCCTTCCGCCCGCGGCAGGCCGCGCGCGGCCGCCCAGCGGCCGTTGCCGTCCATGATGATGGCCACGTGCAACGGAGCGTCGGTGCGATCCGATGCTTGGCTGGCTGGCACGGCAGCATTCGACATCAATCAATCCCGGACAATCTCACCGCCGATCAGACGGTGAGGATTTCCTTTTCCTTGGCCGCGAGCAGCTGGTCGATCTCGGCGATCATGCCGTCGGTCGCCTTCTGGACCTCGTTGGCGAAACGCTCTTGGTCGTCCTCGGAAATCTCGTGGTTCTTCTCGAGCTTCTTGACGACGTCGAGACCGTCGCGGCGCACATGGCGTACCGCGACCTTGGCCGCTTCCGCATATTTGTGCGCGACCTTGACGAGCTCCTTGCGCCGCTCCTCGTTGAGCTCGGGGATGCGCAGGCGAAGCACCTGGCCCTCGGTCGCCGGCGAAAGACCGAGATTGGAATCGACGATCGCCTTCTCCACCGCCTTGACCATGGACTTGTCCCACACCTGCACCGAGATCAGGCGCGGTTCCGGCACCGAGATGGTCGCAAGCTGGTTCAGCGGCATGTGGCTGCCATAGGCGTCGACCTGCACCGGCTCCAGCATGGAGGCTGAAGCGCGCCCGGTACGCAGGCCGCCGAGTTCGTGCTTGAGCGCCTGGGTCGCGCCCTGCATCCGGCGCTTCAATTCGTTGATATCAAAATTACCCGTGGCCATAACGCTCTTCCTCCTGATACGGCTCCTCGACGCGCCCGGCCGGTTCGGAACCGCGGCGCCGGTCAGCCAGCGACGATCGTGCCGTGGCCGTTGCCGCGCAAGATGGCGCCGATCGAGCCCGGCTCGGCGATCGAGAACACGATGATAGGCAGCGACGTTTCACGGGCAAGCGCGAATGCCGTCGCGTCCATAACCTTGTAACCGCCCGCGATGGCCTGGGAATGCGTCAAACGGTCGAACCGCTTGGCGGATGGGTCCTTCTTGGGATCGGCGCTGTAGACGCCGTCGACATTGGTGGCTTTCAACACCGCTTGCGCGTCGATCTCGGCGGCGCGCAGCACCGCCGTGGTGTCGGTGGTGAAGAAGGGATTGCCGGTGCCGCCGCCGAGCAGCACGATACGGCCCTCGGCAAGGTATTTGTGCGCCGCAGCGCGGGTGAAAAGCTCACAGATTTCGGGCATGACAAACGCCGACAGCGTTCGCGCCGGCGTTCCCTTGCGCTCGATCGCAGCCTCCAGCGCAAGGCAGTTCATGACGGTCGCCAGCATGCCCATGGTGTCGCCGGTCGGGCGCGACACGCCGCGCGAGGACACTTCGACCCCGCGCACCATGTTGCCGCCGCCAACCACGACAGCGACCTCGGCACCAAGCGCCCGGGCGGCGATCAGATCGCCTGCGATCCGGTCCACGGTCGGCTGATCGATGCCGGAGCCCTTGCTGCCCGCAAGGTATTCCCCAGACAGCTTGATCACCACCCGACGGTAGACAGGCTCGGCCATTGCGATCTGCTTCCCTTCCCCGCACGCGGCCGGCGTGCTTGGCACGCCGGAGCAGGACAGTCCGGCGGGTTACTTCTTGCCGCTGGCGGCAGCGACCTCGGCCGCGAAATCGGACTCTTGCTTTTCGATTCCCTCGCCGAGAGCATAGCGCACAAAGCCGGCGATCTTCACTGCTCCGCCGATTTTGCCCTCAGCTTCCTTGACCGCCTGGGCAACCGATTTGCCGCTGTCATGGATAAAGGCCTGTTCCAGCAGGCAAACTTCCTTGTAGAAGGTCTTCAGGCCGGACTCTACGATCTTCTCGATCACGTTCTCCGGCTTGCCCTGCTGGCGGTACTTGTCGGCCAGCACGTCCTTCTCCCGCTTGATCAGGGTCGGATCGAGCCCGGCCGGGTCGATCGCCAGCGGATTGGCGGCCGCGACATGCATGGCGAGCTGGCGGCCGAGCTGGGCGAGTTCGTCGGCCTTGCCGGCCGATTCGAGCGCCACGATCACGCCCATCTTGCCCGCGCCGTCGACCACGGCGTTGTGCACATAGCTCGATACCACGCCCTTATCGACCCGCAGCACGGCCGCGCGACGCAGCGTCATGTTCTCGCCGATGGTCGCGATCGCGTCCGAAATGGCGGCCTCGACCGTCACGCTGCCGACCTTGGCCGCCTTGATCTTCTCGACGTCGGCGCCGGCCTCGAGCGCGACCTGCGCGATCATCTTGACGAGACCCTGGAACTGCTCGTTGCGCGCAACGAAATCGGTTTCGGAATTGACCTCGACGACCACGCCCTTGGTGCCCGCGGTCAACGCGCCGATCAGGCCCTCCGCCGCAACCCGACCGGCCTTCTTGGCCGCCTTGGAGAGGCCCTTCTTGCGCAGCCAGTCCTGGGCGGCCTGCATGTCGCCACCGGTTTCGGTGAGCGCCGCCTTGCAATCCATCATGCCCGCGCCGGTGGATTCGCGCAGGTCCTTGACCATCGCTGCAGTGATCGTAGCCATCGTGAATGTCCTCTATGCCCGCTGGCCGGCCGCGTCGCGGGATCAGGAATCGCCGCAACGCCTGCCATCGGGAAATGCAAAACAGGGTGAAGGCCGGAACCGGTCCGGCCATTCGCGCAAATCTATTCGGCTTCGGCCGTGAGCGCCTTGGCCTTGGCCACCCAGGCATCGGCCCGGCTCGGAAGACCGACCTCTTCGCCGATCTTGTGGGCGGTATCGTGGTTGAGCTCGGCGAGCTGCCAGTAGTGGAAGATGCCGAGGTCGTTGAACTTCTTCTCGATCGCGCCCGAAACACCAGGCAGCTTCTTGAGGTCGTCGGCGGTGCCGCGCGGACCCGCCAGCCCCTGGAAGCCCGAGGCGGTCGATACCGCCGGCAGATCCTCCCGCATCGGCTGGGCGGCAGCGCCGATATCGATGCCAGCATCGCCCTGGCCGCGGGAAATACCGTCGATCGCAGCACGCGCCACGAGGTCGCAATAGAGCGAAATGGCGCGGCCGGCGTCGTCATTGCCCGGCACCACATAGGTGATGCCCTTCGGATCGGAGTTGGTGTCGACGATGGCGGCGACCGGGATGTTGAGCCGCCGCGCCTCCGCAATCGCGATGTCTTCCTTGTTGGTGTCGATCACGAAGATCATGTCGGGAAGACCGCCCATGTCCTTGATGCCGCCGAGCGAGCGGTCGAGCTTGTCGCGCTCGCGCTGCAGCGTCAGCCGCTCCTTCTTGGTGTACTGGGCGCCTTCGCCGGACGAAAGCATCTCCTCGAGCTGGCGCAGCCGCTTGATCGAGGCGGAAACCGTCTTCCAGTTGGTGAGCGTGCCGCCGAGCCAGCGCGAATTGACGAAATACTGCGCCGAACGCTTGGCCGCATCGGCGACGCCGTCCTGCGCCTGGCGCTTGGTGCCCACGAACAGGATGCGGCCGCCCTTGGAAACGGTGTCGCTGACAGCCTGCAGCGCCCGGTGCAGCATCGGCACGGTCTGGGCGAGGTCGATGATGTGGATATTGTTGCGGGCACCGAAAATGTACTCCGCCATTTTCGGATTCCAGCGGTGGGCCTGATGGCCGAAGTGCACGCCAGCCTCGAGCAGCTGACGCATAGTGAAGTCGGGTAGCGCCATGGTCTAATTCTCCGGTTGGTTCCTCCGGAAACGTGTGAGCAAACGAGCCTTTTCGGCCCGGTTGCCACCGGACGGCCTTTTCAGCCAAGTTTCCGTGTGAGATGGCCGGCTATATAGCGGTATTTTCCCAGGAAGCAAGGAAATACGGCCTGATCGAGACCCCGCCGGGCGCCGGTCAGGCCGTCGGAATCGGGGGCCTGACCGGCCGATCACCTAGCATTTGGCGACGTTCGGCGGGCATTTCTTCGCGGCAGCCGGCGCGGCCGGGCGCGGCGGCGGAGGTGGCGCCGGCCGGGGCGGCGGAGGTGGCGCCGGCCGCGCGATCTGGGGCGCCGGACGCGGCGGGGGCGGCGGCGCGGCCGCCCGTGGCGGCGGGGGCGGCGGGGCGACCCGGGTCACCTGGGGCTGGCGAACGGGGGGCGGCGGAGGCGGTGGCGGAGCGACCCGCCTCGCCTCAGGCCTGATCTGCGGCTGGGCGGCCGGCCGCATTGCCGGGGTCACCGGCCTCGATTGCACCGGAGGCGTCAGCTTCTCGCGCTGGGCCGGCTGCACATTGGCGTGCGACTGCGAAGGCGACTGCGAAGGCGGCGTCAACTTGGTCTCGCCGGGCTTTGCCGGGGCCGTATTGGCCGTATTCGCCGGATTGACCGTGTTGGCGCGCTCCTGAGCGTTCGAGTGCGCCGCCGTGGGCGACGTGGTGGTCGGCGTCGTCGTCTGAGGCGTGAGCTTGGCATTGGCCGGCGGCGAGACGCCGGACTTGGCATCGGACTTGGCGTTGACGCCAGGCGTTGTCGACGTTCCCCCGGGCCGGTTGGGGTTCGCCGTATTCGAACCCGTCCCCGGAGCACCCGGCTGCGTCGTGCCCAGCTTCGTGTTGGGCGTCAATCCGCCGGGGCCGGTCGTCCCCGGCGCGCCGCCCTTGCTCGCCTCATTGCCCTTGCCGGCCTGAACAGGAAGCGCCGTTCCGCTCGGGCTGCCAGGCAGAGCATTGCCTGGCTTGAGGTTCGCCGTTCCCTGTTGGGTCCCGATGGCAGGCCGGGTGCCCATTCCCTGCTGGGTCGCGGTTCCCGGCTTCGTCACGGCTACCTGCGGCGGCGGCGTCGTGGTGGCGGTCGTGGACGTCGCATTGGTCGGAAAGACCGCCTTGGTCGAGGTCTTTGCGTTCGTGTTGATGAGCGCGTGCTGGGGTACCGGCGCCTGGCCCGAGTTGATCGCCGCGGCTTTCATCTGCAGCGACTTCGATATCGGCGGCGCCGCGCCGGTCTGATTGTTGGCGGCAGCGGTCACGATATTGTTCTGCGTCGTCGGCGCAACGTTGATGGTGTTGTTGATGATCGTCGTGTTGTGGATGTTGTTGTAGATGATGTTGTTCGGCGGCGGCGCGACATAGACCGGCGGCTGGCAGAACACCGGAATCGGCACGAAAACCGGCTGCGGCAGGATGAACAACCCGACCGGCGCGTATGGCGGCGTCAGCACCACGAAATCCGGCGGCGGCGGCGGCAGGAAGAAGACCGGCGGCGGGGGCGGCGGCGCGAAGTCGAAATCCGGATCGCCGAAATAGAGCACCGGACGGTCGACATAGACGATCTCGTCCGGCGGCGGCGGCGGCAGGTCGTAGTCGATCATCGCAAATGACGGCGGTGGCTCCAGCGCCGCGGACAGGATCGTCAGGCGTCGCCGCGCATCCCACGCATGGGGCCCGCGCGGATAGCGCCGCAAATAGGACCAATAGGCGTCCGGCGTATCGGCGAGATAGGTGCGGCGCCACGTAATGGCCTCACGGCGCGCGGCGACGATCGCCCTCACCCGCTTTGCCAGGGGATCGCCGGGATAGGCGACGAGAAAATCCTCGTAGCCCTGCATCGTGTCGCGTGCGAGGGCCGCGGTGAACGCCTCCTGCGCGCCGAGATCGCGCATCGGCCGCTCGCGGATCGCGGCGACCTGATCGGGCGTGCCCTGCACGGGCGGTGCGTCCGGCGCGCGATCGAAGAAGGCGAACTGCGCCTGGATCTTCTGGGCATCCCAGGGGATTTGCGCGCCCTTGGTGTTCTCGCTGACACGCAGGCGCACGCGATCGAAAACCTCCGGCAGCGACAATCCGCCGGTGCGGATCATTTCAGCCAGCGCTTGGGCATAGGCGCCGTAGGGACCAGGCTCCGTCGGCGCGACGGTGCCGGGCGCGGCGTTGAACGCGATCAGCGAGTTCGGCGCGGGATCAACGAGGGCAAGGCCGCTCGCGATCGAGTTTCCGCCTTCGATGAAGGGCTGCTGCCGCGCGGCATCGAGCACGAAGACACTGGCTTTCAAAGGCGCCGAGGCGAATTCGCGCGTGTAGTCGCTGACCCGCAGCCCCTCGATCGGAATATCGGTGTCGCGGTTAACAGTGGCATCGACCGGAATGAAGTAGTTCTCGCCGGCGAGCTGCACGCCGTAACCGGCGAGATACACCATCGCGACCGTGTTGGCGGGATCGCTCTCCACTTTCTGCATGAAGTCGCGGAACGTCTTGCGCAGCGAATCGGCGTCGAGGTCGCGCGCCCCGACCACGTCGAAGCCAGCGGCCTGCAAGCTCTGGGCGATCAGGCCGGCGTCATTGGCCGCGGTCGCGAGCGGCGACTTGGCATAGGCGCCGTTGCCAACGACGAGCGCGATGCGCTTTTCCTGTTGCTGGGCGGCGGCCGGGCTCAGCGATCCCGAAAGCACGAGCAGACAAACGGAACAGAATGAGAGGATCTTGACCAGTCGCATGGGCGTTCCGCCTTGTTGCTTGGGAACACGGGTTTTGGGCATTCAGAGCCGTGCTGTCTGAACATCCTTTGAACGAAATACGTTGCCAACAAGGCAGGGCGCATGGCAGCCCGGCAAAAGACCGGCGCGCTGGCGAGGCGCCCGGGAATAACGCGCCAGCCCGCCTGGAGTTCAGGGCATCAGAGCGTCTGCACGTCGACGACGCCCGAGACCGCCTTCAGCGCGCCGGCGATCTGCGGCGAGACCTTGAAGCGACCCGGCAGCTTCATCTCGATCTCGGTCTCGAGATCCAGCATGAGCACGAGCGACACCTCGCCGTCGGCTCCCGCAGGCGGCGGCGCTGCCGGCTTGGCCGGCGTTCCGCGAGCGGCAGCGGCTCCGGCCGCCGGCTGGCTCTCCGGCATGTTGAGCCGCCTGGCGATCGAGTCCAGCGGCTTGGTGTCGCGCAGGAAGATGCGCAGGCCCTTCTGGGTCTTGGCGGCGGCATCGTCCAGCGGCTCGGCATGCAGCACGCGGGCGCGGATGTCCTCGCCCTGCAATTCGGCGCCGAGCTGCAACAGCACGGCGGCGCCCGGCTCCAGCAGCTCGCGGTACTGCGCGAGCCCCTCCGAGAACAACACCGCCTCGAAATGGCCGGTCGGATCGGACAGGCCGATGATGCCCATCTTGTTGCCGGTCTTGGTGCGCCGCTCCATCCGCGACACCACGGTCGCGGCCACCTTTCCCGCGGTGACGCCGGTCTTCACCGCGCGGGAAAATTCCGCCCAGGACTGCACGCGCAGCCGCTTCAGCACGGTCGCGTAATCGTCGAGCGGATGACCTGAAAGGAAGAAGCCGATCGCGTCATATTCCCGGCGCAGCCGCTCGGCCGGCAGCCACGGCTCGATCTGCGGCAGCATGATGGTCGGGGCATCAGCCGCATTGCCGAACATGTCGTTCTGGCCGATGGTCGCGGCCTCATGCGCGCGCTGGCAGGCGGCGAGGACCGCATCCGCCCCTGCGAAGACCCGGGCGCGGTTGGGCTCGAGCGTGTCGAACGCGCCGGCGGCGGCGAGGCTCTCGATGATGCGCTTGTTGATGGCGCGCGGATTGACGCGGGCGGCGAAGTCCGCGAGCGAAGTGAAGGCGCCCTTACTCTTGCGCGCCTCCACGATCTGCTCGACCGCCTGCAAGCCCACCCCCTTCAGCGCGGCAAGCGCATAGTAGATGGTGTTGTCGCCGACCTCGAAGGTGGCGCCGGACCGGTTGATGTTCGGGGCTTCAACCTTGATGCCGAGCCGCTGCGCCTCGGCCCTGAATTCGCTGAGCTTGTCGGTGTTGTTGAGGTCGAGCGTCATCGACGCCGCGATGAACTCCACCGGATAATGCGCCTTCATGTAGGCGGTGTGGTAGGACACCAGCGCGTAGGCCGCGGCATGGCTCTTGTTGAAGCCGTAGTCGGCGAACTTGGCGAGAAGCTCGAAGATGGTGTCGGCCTGCCCCTTCGGCACGCCGTTCTTCACCGAGCCGGCGACGAAAACCTCGCGCTGCTTCTCCATCTCGGCGCGGATCTTCTTGCCCATCGCGCGGCGCAGCAGGTCGGCCTGGCCGAGCGAGTAGCCCGCCATCTGCTGCGCGATCTGCATCACCTGCTCCTGGTAGATGATGACGCCGAAGGTCTCCTTGAGGATCGGCTCCAGGATCGGATGCAGGTATTCCGGCTCCTCGTCGCCGTGCTTGCGCGCGCAATAGGTCGGGATGTTGGCCATCGGGCCGGGGCGATAGAGCGCAACCAGCGCGATGATGTCCTCGAAGCGGTCCGGGCGCATGTCGATCAGCGCCCGCCGCATGCCCTGGCTTTCCACCTGGAACACGCCGACCACATCGCCCCGCGCCAGCATCTGGTAGCTCGGCGCGTCGTCGATCGGCAGGGTCGCAAGCTCGACGTCGACGTCGCGCTGCTTCAACAGCTTCACCGCGACATCGAGCACGGTGAGCGTCTTCAGCCCGAGGAAGTCGAATTTGACGAGGCCCGCCGGCTCGACCCATTTCATGTTGAACTGGGTCACCGGCATGTCGGACTTCGGATCGCGGTAGAGCGGCACGAGCTCGCTCAAGGGTCGGTCACCGATCACGATGCCGGCGGCATGGGTGGAGGCGTGCCGCGTCAGGCCTTCGAGCCGCTGCGCGATGTCGAAGGCCCGCGCCACCACGGGATCCTCGTCGCGGAAAGCCTGCAGCTTCGGCTCGCTGGCAATCGCGGCCGCGAGCGTCACCGGCGCTGCCGGATTCTGCGGCACCAGTTTGGTCAGCTTGTCGACCTGGCCATAGGGCATCTGCAGCACGCGGCCGACGTCGCGCAGCACGCCGCGCGCCTGCAGCGTGCCGAAGGTGATGATCTGGGCGACCTGGTCGCGGCCGTAGCGCTGCTGAACATATTCAATCACCTCGCCGCGCCGGTCCTGGCAGAAGTCGATGTCGAAGTCCGGCATCGAGACGCGCTCGGGATTGAGGAAGCGCTCGAACAGCAGCCCGAAACGAATCGGATCGAGATCGGTGATGGTGAGCGACCAGGCGACCAGCGAGCCGGCGCCGGAGCCGCGGCCCGGACCGACCGGAATGCCGTGCGCCTTCGCCCATTTGATGAAGTCGGAAACGATCAGGAAGTAGCCCGCATAGTTCATGCGGGTGATGACGTCGAGCTCGAAGGCGAGCCGCTTGCTGTAGTCCTCCTCCGTGGTCGAAGGCGACAGGCCGTGCACCTTCAACCGCCGCGCGAGCCCCTCCTCGGCCTGGCGGCGCAGCTCGGCCGCCTCCTCGGCCTGCGCGTCGGCGGCGCTTGCGCCTGCGCCGACCGTGAAGCGCGGCAGGATCGGCTTGCGGGTCATCGGCCGGTAAGCGCAACGCTCGGCAATCTCGATCGTGGACGCGAGCGCCTCCGGGATGTCGGCGAACAGCACGGCCATCTCGGCCCGGGTCTTGAAGCGGTGGTCGGTGGTGAGCTGGGTGCGCTCGGTCTCGGCGATCAGATGGCCGCCGGCGATGCAGAGCAGCGCATCATGCGCTTCATAATCGTCGTTGCTGGCGAAATAGGGTTCGTTGGTCGCGACCAGCGGCAGGCCCCTGGCATAGGCGAGATCGATCAGCCCGCCCTCGACGCGGCGCTCCTTGTCCAGCCCGTGGCGCTGCAATTCGATATAGAGGCGGTCTCCGAACACCCCGGCGAGCTGCTCGCAGCGCGCGGCGGCCAGCGCGTCATGGCCGGCGCGCAGCGCCAGCGCGAGCGGCCCGTCCGGGCCGCCGGTCAGGGCGATCAGCCCCTCCGCATTGTCTTTCAGCCAATCGACCTTGATGTGCGGCGCCTGATGCACCGGCGTTTCCAGGAACGCCCGCGAGTTCAAGCGCATCAGATTGCGGTAGCCGATCTCGCGCGCCGCCAGCAGCACGACGTGGGCCGGCGCAGCTGAATGCGCATTCCTCGCGTTCGGGTCCTGGTCGCCGAAATCGATCGCGAGCTCGCAGCCGACGATCGGCTGGATGCCGTAGCCGGCCATCTTGTCGGAGAATTCCAGCGCCCCGAACATGTTGTCGGTGTCGGTGAGCGCCAGCGCCGGCTGGCGGTCGGCCTTCGCGAGCTCGCCGAGCTTGGCGATCTTGATCGAGCCCTTCAGCAGCGAATAGGCGGAATGGACGTGGAGATGGACGAAACCGGCGCTGGACATGGGCACGCTGAATGACTGGAAGGTGGGCGGGCTCTAGGCTGCGGAAGCTGCCGGAGGAACCCGACTCGCACCCGCAATGCTGCCGCCTTGTAGCCTGGGTGTCCACGCGAGGGGCGCCCCTGGCGCGCCTCCTCCGGCTTTTCCCCAGCCCCGGCCGGGCGCCCTGATCAGAGCTGGGTGATGAGCTGGGCCCAGACCGCGATCATCCCGACGAACAGCGCCAGCGAAGTCAGTGCAGCCGCCTCTTCCACGAAAACCCTCAACATGAACGCCTCCTCGGACTAGAACATAGAGAGAACATTGTTCTTATTTTGTTCCAAGAGTCAAGCGAGGCTGAGACGGGCTTCGGAGGCGCCCGCGTTCATGGTTAAATCGGGTCGCGGTACGGTACGGGAGTGTCTTTTCTCCCGCATCCGCAGCCCTGTTTCATCGGCGAGAACGACGATCCGGACGTCCGTGGAAACCACGGCCTTTCGCGGCCCGCGCCCCGCGACCCGCCCCTTCCACGCTCTTGAGCGCCCGCGGCCCCGCATGAACGTGAGTTGACGCAAGACCTCCGGGGCGGTTGAGGTGCCGTCAAAGCTTTGTCCCAGGAGATTCTCATGCGCATCCTCGCCCTCGCCGTTCCCGTGATCGCGACGCTTGGCGCGGCTGCGCCGGCCAGCGCGCAGACCTACGGCCCGAACTATCCGATCTGCCTGCAGGTCTGGGGCCCGCTGAACTATTACGAATGCCGCTACACGTCGATGCCGCAATGTAACCTCTCGGCGTCCGGTCGCGCCGCGCAATGCATCGTCAACCCCTATTTCGCCGGCGCCAGAGCCTATCCGCCGCGGCGCGACCGCAGGCACCGCGGCTACTATCTGGACCATTCTTTCGGCTTCGATTTGTAGCCCTGGTCAGTCATTGCGAGCTCCCCGGCTCCGCGCGGCGGCGTCCCGCGCAATCACGTCGACAGGGCGCGCGACTTCGCATTCCCGCGGCGCTCGTCGCGTCCGGGTCCTGCATCTTTCATGTCCCTCGTCGTGGAGGGCGCAGGGAAAGCCAGGTGCCGATTGCACCCGCGGCCTCGTGCGCAATTAAAAAGCACACGAGTTAGTCACCACAGGTTCAACCGAAACAGTCCGGCCTTCCCTGCGCGATTGGTTTTAACGGCTTCCTTCGTGCTCTCCCCGGTGACCGGGCTTTCTTGCCACCGTCGTCAGCGGGTCACTACCCGCGAACTTGATGCCAGCGTCGGGGCATCAGGACCACACGACTTCGCCGTCCGCCTGCGCATCACTCGTCAGTTGATGCCAAGGCGTCCATCGCATCCCGCACCCAACGTTCGTGACGACGCGTACGCCCCTCTCACCGGTGCAGGACACGCCGAGGGAAGCCACTGATTTGCCCGACGGCTCAAGCGCAATATTTTTGCGCTGGGGACTGGACGACCCAAATCAGCTTGAAATCGCTTGCGAAATCGATTTTTGCGCGCATGCGCTTGAAGAAGCGTCGGGTGCTTCCGCTCAACGCCGATCGCTGGCGACCAGCGCGTCGCGGAGCGCCTGGATCTTTCGATTGAGCGCCGTGAGCTCATCGACCGTCATCCCGGATCGTTCGAGCAGCGTGTCCGTCAGGCATTTCGTCTTTGCGCGGAGATTCCTGCCCTTCGTTGTCAAACGAACATGCACCTGCCGCTCATCCTTGGTATCGCGTTGCCGCGCCAGGAAACCGGCCTGCTCGAGCCGTTTGACGAGCGGCGTGATCGTGCTCGGCTCTAGCGCAAGCCGGTCCGCAATCGCGGTAATCGTCCGCTCATCGCCTTCCCAAAGCGCGCTCAAGACCAGGTACTGCGGATACGTTATCCCGAGTTCGTCCAGCATGGGCTTATAGGCCCGATTGATCGCAATCGAGGTCCCATAGAGCGAGAAGCAAAGCTGGCTATCGAGAGGCACGTTGATCGAGGCCGACACGACTTTCTCCTTTTTCTGAAAGTCCCGCAGAAACTTATCACGATAAACAATATAGCGATAAAAAGTCGCTTGACAAGCATTCCGGACAGGCCTACGAAATGATTATCGTGATAATCATTATCACAATATAAATAATGGAGAGACCCAATGTCAGAGAACGCCAATGCCGCAGGAAACATCGTGCTGGTCCACGGAGGTTTCGTCGACGGTGCCGGTTGGGAGGGCGTCTACAACATCCTCAAAAAGGACGGCTACAAGGTCAGCATCGTGCAGAACCCGACGACGTCGCTGGCCGACGACGTTGCCGTCACCAAGCGCGTCATCGATGCTCAGGACGGCCCCGTCGTGCTCGTGGGGCATTCCTACGGCGGTGCCGTGATCACGGAAGCCGGCAACAACCCTCGCGTTAAGGGCCTGGTCTATGTCACCGCGTTCGCGCCCGACAAGAACGAGTCCGTCGAGTCGCTGATCAGCAATCCGCCCCCGGGCGCGCCGGTCCCCCCTATCCTGCCGCCGCAGGACGGATTTCTGCTGCTCGACCGCGCCAAATTTGCGGCTTCCTTTGCCGCCGACGTCAGCCCTGAGAAGGCTGCGTTCATGGCGGACTCGCAGGTCCCCTGGGGTTTAGCGGCGCTCGGCGGCGCGGTGACAAAGCCTGCGTGGAAAGACAAGGCCAGCTGGTACCTGGTGGCCACGGACGACAAAATGATTCCGCCGCCCGCGCAACGCTCAATGGCTCAGCGCGCGGGATCGAAGGTGGTCGAGACTGCCGGTAGCCACGCAGTCTACGTGTCGAAGCCGGCGGCCGTTGCGGCATTGATCGCGGAGGCTGCCCGGGCTGTTGGCGCCAAGGCGCACTAACGCTTCCTTGCGAAGCCAAGCTTCCTGACGGCGAACGGCTGGGTTTCCTCAGCCGTTTGTCCGCTCTCGATCCCCCGACAGACAGCGCGCATCTGCAAGCACACGCTTAATCCAGCTCGACGACCTGGCCGTTTTCCAGCGACACCCGGCGGTCCATCCGGCTGGCGAGCTCCATGTTGTGGGTCGCGATCAGCATCGCGACCTGGGTCGCCTTGACGAGCTGCATCAGCGCCTGGAACACGTGATCGGCGGTGTGCGGATCGAGATTGCCGGTCGGCTCGTCCGCAAGCAGCGCCCGGGGCGCATTGGCGACCGCGCGCGCAATCGCGACCCGCTGCTGCTCGCCGCCCGAAAGCTCCGCCGGCCGATGCTTGAGCCGCTCGCCGAGTCCGAGATAGCCCAGCAGCTCCGTCGAGCGCTTGATGGTCTCGGAGCGCTTCAGGCCGCGGATCATCTGCGGCAGCATGACGTTTTCCAGCGCCGAGAATTCCGGCAACAGCCGATGCGACTGGTAGACGAAGCCGATCTCGGTGCGGCGGATCTGGGTGCGCTCCATGTCCGACAATTGCGAGGTCGGCGCGCCCGCGACATAGACCTCGCCCTCGTCGGGCGTCTCGAGCAGGCCCGCGATGTGCAGCAGCGTCGACTTGCCGGAGCCCGAGGGCGCGACCAGCGCCACCGACTGTCCGGCCCACAGCGCGAGCTTGGCGCCGTCCAGGATGATCAGCGGCGCCTCGCCCTGCACGTACTGGCGCTTGATCTCATGAAGATAGATGACCGGTGCATCTTCCGCCCCCTCTGCCATCAGCCCCTCACTCGTACCGAAGCGCTTCGACCGGATCGAGGCGCGCGGCGCGCCACGACGGATAGAGCGTCGCCAGGAAGGACAGCGTCAGCGCCATGATGACGACCGCGGTGGTCTCGCCAAAATCGACCTCGGCCGGCAGGCGCGACAGGAAGTAGAGTTCTGGCGAGAACAGCTCGGTGTTGGTGAGCCAGGACAGGAACTGCCGGATCGACTCGACATTCAGGCAGATGATCAGCCCGACGAAGAAGCCGGTCAGCGTGCCGACCACGCCGATCGCAGCACCCGTGATCAGGAAGATCCGCATGATCGAGCCCTGCGAGGCGCCCATCGTGCGCAGCACGGCGATGTCGCTGCCCTTGTCCTTCACCAGCATGATCAGGCCGGAGATGATGTTCAGCGCGGCGACCAGGACGATCATGGTCAGGATCAGGAACATCACGTTGCGCTCGACCTGGAGCGCGTTGAAGAAGGTCGAGTTGCGCTGCCTCCAGTCGACGAGAAAGACCGGCCGGCCGGCCACCTCGGTAATGGCTTTCTTGAAAGCGTCGATCCTGTCGGGGTTGTTGGTGAACACCTCGATCGCGGTGACGTCGTTGTTGCGGTTGAAATAGGCCTGCGCCTCCGGCAGCGGCATGAACACGAAGCCGGCGTCGTATTCGGACATGCCGATCTCGAACACAGCGACCACCTTGTAGGGCTTGATGCGCGGCGTGGTGCCCATCGGCGTCACCGCGCCGCGCGGGGCCACCAGCGTGACGCTGTCGCCGGCATGCAGCGAGAGCTGATCGGCGAGCCTGCGGCCGATCGCGACCCCCTGCCCCTCGTCGAAGTTCTCGATCGAGCCCTGCTTGATGTTCTTGGCAATGGAAGTGAGGTTGTTCAGGTCGTCGGCGCGAATGCCGCGCACGAACACGCCTGAGGCGTTGAACGGCGAGGACGCCAACGCCTGGCCGTCGACCACCGGTGCGGCGAGCCGCACGCCCTGCACCTGGCTGATCCGGTCTGCGACGTCCTTCCAGTCGGTCAGCGGTGACTCCAGCGGCTGCACCAGCACGTGCCCGTTGAGGCCGAGGATCTTGTCCAGGAGCTCCTTGCGGAAGCCGTTCATGACAGCCATCACGATGATCAGCGTGGCGACGCCGAGCATGATGCCGAGGAAGGAAAAGCCGGCGATGACCGAGATGAATCCCTCGCGCCGGCGCGCACGCAGATAGCGCGCCGAAAGCATCCATTCGAATGGCGCGAAGGGTGCGGGGCCGGCTTCCCGAAGGTCGTGCGTCATTGCGGCAACCTCTTTCACGAACGTCGGGAAGCAAAGGGCACTGGAAAATCCATGATTCTGGTGCCGCTTCCCGGTCTGAAGTTCCCGAGGCGAGCTTGCGGCACCCGGCGCAGGAACTTCAGATCGGCGACGCCAGTCTGAACCGGTACGTTCATGGTCTCATCCATGCCTCGATCATCCCATGATTCGGGGTCAATTGTGGCCGGGTTGGACCGCAACGGGGCCTGCGGTGGATAAACCTATCCGGCGATCCTGGCGACCACGTCGGCGTGAGTGAGGTTTTCGCGCGAGCCGTCGCTGCGCCGCTTGAGCTCGATCTTGCCTTCGGCAAGCCCCTTCGGGCCAACCATGATCTGCCAGGGAATGCCGATCAGGTCGGCGGTGGCGAATTTGCCGCCGGGACGCTGGTCGGTATCGTCGTAGAGGACATCGACGCCCTTTGCCGTGAGCTCGCGATAGAGCTTCTCGCATTCCGCGTCGGTATCGGAGGCGCCCTGCTTCAGGTTCAGGATGACAGCCTTGAATGGCGCGACCGCTTCCGGCCATTTGATGCCGGCATCGTCGTGGCACGCCTCGATGATCGCGCCGACCAGCCGCGAGACGCCGACGCCATAGGACCCGCCATGGATCGGCACCTCGACGCCGTCGGGGCCGGCGACCAGCGCCTTCATCGTGTCGGAATATTTGGTGCCGAAATAGAAGATCTGGCCGACCTCGATGCCGCGGGTATTCACCCTTTTGTCGGCCGGCACCTCGCGCTCGAAGCGCTCCGCGTCGTGCACGTCCTCGGTCGCCGCATAGAGCGAGGTCCACTGCTTGATGACAGGCGTGAGATCGCCGTCATAATCGGTGTCGTCGCCGGGAATCGGCAGATTGAGCACGTCACTGTTGCAGTAGACGCCGGACTCCCCGGTTTCCGCGAGCACGATGAATTCGTGGCTCAAATCGCCGCCGATCGGGCCGGTCTCGGCGCGCATCGGGATCGCCTTCAGGCCCATCCGCGCGAAGGTGCGCAAATAGGCGACGAACATCCTGTTGTAGGAGCGCCGCGCGGCTGCCTCGTCGAGGTCGAAGGAATAGGCGTCCTTCATCAGGAACTCGCGGCCGCGCATCACGCCGAAACGCGGACGCTGCTCGTCGCGGAACTTCCACTGGATGTGATAGAGATTCAGCGGCAGGCTGCGATACGACTTCACATAGGCGCGGAAGATCTCGGTGATCATCTCCTCGTTGGTCGGACCATAGAGCAGCTCGCGCTTGTGGCGGTCGAGGATGCGCAGCATTTCCGGGCCGTAGGCATCGTAGCGTCCGCTCTCACGCCAGAGATCGGCGAGCTGCAGCGTCGGCATCAACAGTTCCAGCGCGCCGGCGCGGTCCTGCTCCTCGCGCACGATCTGCTCGATCTTCTTCAGGACGCGGAAGCCGAGCGGCAGCCAGGCATAGATGCCGGCCGCCTCCTGCCGCATCATGCCCGCGCGCAGCATCAGCCGGTGCGACACGATCTCGGCCTCTTTCGGATTCTCTTTCAGGATGGGAAGCAAAAATCGCGACAGTCGCATGGGCCAACGCTCTGGGAATCGGCGGGAAGAACAAGAGTGAAAGCGGATTGGCCGGAAAAACACAAGCGGGGTATCAGAAAAAGCCGCTAAATCAGCGGATTTGCTGATCATTTTTCGGCGAAGCGACGCCAGCCTTTATTGTGTCGAAACGTCGAAATCGTCTTCCAGCGTGATCTTTTCGAAGTCCGTGACGAGCGCGTCGATCCGCATGTGCCAGCGGCCGGCGGTCGGCAGCGGCACATCCGGAACGTGCCAGAAGCGGTCGGGCCCCAGCACCGCCGGCCGCTCGACGCCTTCGATTCCGCGATCCGGCTGGCTCAGCGTCAGCGTTGCTTCCTTGGCCTTCAGCAGGCTGCCGTCGCCGTTCATCAATTGCAGCACGAAATCATTGCCGCCGACCCGGCCGGGCGTCACCAGCACCTGGAACATCGCCTTGTCGGTATGGATATGGACCGCGAGCGGCGCGTCCGGCACGAGCGTGCGCGGCGGCGGAGTGAAACGCCAGCCGGAGACGACGCCGAGGATAGCGGCCGCGAGCACGCATTCGATCAGGATCGAACGCGCCAGCGGCCGCGTCGCCTGTGGATCGCGCGCCAGCGCCGGCGTGAGGCTGAAGCGGTTGAGCGCGGCCAGACCAAGCAGGGTGAACACCAGCGCGAGCTTGATGGAGAGAAGAATGCCATACCTCGTCTCGACCAGCGCCTGCGGCCGCTCGAGCTGCACCACGGCAAGCGCGATGCCCGTCAGCGCCAGGATGACTACCGCCGGCACAGCCACTTTCGAGAACCGGTGAAGCACCGGAAGTGGCGCCGTCTTCCCCCGCCACAGGATTGCCAGCAGCGGCATCAAGGCACCGAGCCAGAACGCCACCGCCGTGCCGTGCAGGAACACCGCCGGCCGGGTCAGCGCCTGCGGCGGCGCGGTCGCGGCATGGCCGCTGGCGGCAAGCGCGAGACCTACGCCCGCGAGCGAAAGGGCCGAGACAATGCGGCCAATTCGCCGAGAGCTGCTCCGCAAGGCGACACTGCTCGCCAGCATCGCCGCGATGGCAATCGACAGCGACGGGCCGAGGCTGGTGCCGAGCGCGATCTTCCAGGGCGCCGTGCCGATGACGCCGGACAGCGGCAGGCCGAGCACATCCAACCCCTGCAATGGAATCGATGCGACGGCGCAGACGATGCCGATCGCAAGCGCAATGGCAATCGGCGTCGCGGCAGCGCGCGATCCGGCGATCCAGCGCAGAAAGAACACGCCGCCGATCCCTGCGAACAGCCCGAGATAGAGACCCACCCTGGTCAGCCAGATCAGGCCGTCGACGCCCGCTTCGAGATCGGGCGGCGGCCTGGTCGCGGTCGGCGCGCCCACCGAAAAGGTCACGGCGCCCGCCACCGGATGGCCGTCGGCCGATATCACGCGGTAGCTGACGATCTGCGTGCCGTTCGGCAGGTCGGCCGGCACGGTCACGACAACCGCTTCGTCCTTCGCCGCAACGCCGGCATCTTCGCGCAGGCGGCCGGTGGCGTCGATCAGGTTGATGGCGCCCGCCGTCACGCTTTCATTGAAACGCAGCTCGATCCGCTTCGGCGGCTCTCGCAGCACGCTGCCGTCGCGCGGCTCGACCGAGACCAGCGAGGCATGCGCCGACGCGGAGCCGGCCTGACAGACGGCCAGCAGCAGCAATGCAAGGCCAGCGAGCCAGCGCATCTATTGCAGCGGGGGCGCGAGCTTCACGCCGGGCGCCGGCCATTTGCCCTCGTGCGAATGCGCCGCGCCCTGAGCCGGAATCTCGATCCAGCGGCTCACCCCCTGCTCGCACTCCTGCACCACGGGGAAATAGAGCGTGGTGTTCGGCTTGAGGCTGTCGGCAAGGTAAGTCTCGACCGTGAACTCCTCGCGGGTCTTGTCCGGCAGTTTGCCGCCGCTCCAGGCGATTTCCCTGATGCCGTCGGACACCCTGCCGCCCTTGTAGTCATATTCGGCGGCGAATTTGCCCTTGACCGTCTCGACGGTCCAACCCGGCTTCGGCGCCGGCTCCTGTGCGATCACGCCTTCGGGGATTTGCACCCGGAGCTTGACGGTCGGCGAGCCGGCACAGCCATGCGGCACGACGAACACCGCCCTGTAGGGCGAGCCGATCGGGGCCTGGCCGCGCTCCAGTTCGACATGGGCGCTGGCCGGCGCTGCGACCAATACCGCGCAAAGGATCAGGTACGGATGCTTCGGCATTTCAAACCTCTACATTTCCGGCCACACTGCCAATTGACGAGCGACCTTGCCGGATATTCCCTCTGCGTCGCCACTGACGCATTTTTGACTGATGGTCAGGTCCGAAGGTTAAGGAACATTCCCCATGTTCCATCCGTAGGGGCGGATTGCGCCCGTCCTCAGTTTCAGGGCCGTCAGCTCTCGCGGAGACAACAGGCGTCTTGCGCGACGCAGGTCCGCGGGGGCAAGACCGGGATAGCGGAGCACGGCCTGCTCCGACTCCCGGGCATGTTCCAGGCCCACCGCGAAAAATGTCCGCTCGCCGGGCTCACCGAAATCGACCAGGACGACTTCGACAACCCAGCCGCAGCGCGCAAACTCGCCCGCGGCGCCGGCCGCGACCGCCCGCCGATCTTCAGCGACAATGTCCACCTTGAGCATGCTTGCCATCCCTCACGCGCTTTCGAACAGGCCCGTCTCTCATTTGATCAAGATCGGCGATTCCACGCTGACCTGATCGGTCTCGGAGATGGAAATGCCGAGCCCGAGCATCCAGCGTCCGGCCGACAGCGAAGCAATCTTCACGTGCCAGCTGTCTTCGCCGACGGGCGACGCCGCGATCGCCAGCAGCTTGCGCCCGGTCTGCGTATCCGAGAGCGAGACCAGGACGCCCTTCGCCGCAAGCGGCCTCTCGTCGCCGGTCTCGAGCTGAATGGTGATGTCGACCGGCCCTGACCGCCCCGGCGATACCGTGACGTTGGCCATCGCCTTCTCGGTATGCAGATGCGTGAAGAAGTCCTCGTCCGCCGGCGCGGCCGCGATCGGCGCCGTCACGAGCCAGGTCGCGGCGGCGAGGCAGATGACGGAGGACACGAGACGTTTGCGGCCCGACACAGCGAGCCTGTCAATCGAAAGGATTTTCATTGCATCACATCTTCATGCCGGAATGGTCCTGCATCTTCTTCATGCCCGTGCCGCCGCTGCCCGAACCCGCCGGGCCCTGCGCGCCGACGCCCTGCACGTCGAGGGTGACGGCGACCTTGCCGGCCTTCTCGAATTGCAGGGTGAGCGGCACCTTGTCGCCCTGCTTGAGCGGCGCCTTGAGGTCCATCATCATCAGATGGTAGCCGCCGGGCGCGAGCTTGACGGTCTTGCCCGGTTCGATCGCAAGGCCGTTGTCGAGCGGCCGCATGGTCATGACACCGTTGTTCGTGGCCATCTCGTGCACCTCGACCTTGCCGGCGGCGTCGGTGGAAACGCCGATCAGGCGATCCGGCGCCGACCCCTTGTTCTCGATCGTGAGGTAGCCGCCGCCGACCTTGGCGCCGCCGGGCGTGGCGCGGCTCCAGCCTTGCGTGATCACGAGGTCGCCGGCCTTGACGTCCTCGGCGCGCGCGGGAGCTGACAGCAGCGCCGCGCCAAGCGCCATGCAGGCCAGAAGGCGGGTTGTTTGTTTCATGGTTCTCTCCATCCTGTTGCGATCAGCCGCGCAGGAAAATCATCGTTTTCCGGCGAGCTGCTCATTGCTCCATTTTTCGATGTCGGACATGTCGGCCGAGCCCTCGATCGTCGTGACCGTTCCCTCGCGCGCCACCAGCAGCGTGCGCGGGATGTCGCCCTGCCAGAGCGGATCGATCTCGAAGCGCAGCCGCTCGACATAGCCGTCGTCGAAGATCCAGTTCTCGGCCGAGGCAAGGCCGGCCTTGTCAAGCATCGAGCGGGTGGCGTCGGTCATGCCGGGAACCAGATCCGCGCTGACCGTCACCACGTCGATCGCGGGATGCTCCTTCATGAACTGGCCGAGCAAGGGAAGCTCGACCTTGCAAGGTCCACAGGTCACGCCCCAGAAATGCACGATGGTCGGATGGCCGGCATGCGCCCGCAGCAGCGCCGGCCAGCTGCCGCGTTCGAACGGCTTGAGGGATGAGGACATCTCGGAGGCGGGCGCCGACAGCACCAGCGCGGCCAGAAATGCCCCCGTCAGCAACTCGCGCTTCATGGTGCCTCCTCGATCGACTCGATGCGATAGCCGTCGGCCTTGGTCATCCACGACAGGAAGATCCTCTTCCCGTCGCTGACCAGCAGCGGATGGTCGGAGGTGTCAGAGGTTGCCGCGACCGCTTTCGGCTGCGACCAGGTCTTCCCGTCATCCCGCGACAGCATCAGGTTGACGGTGGTCTTTTCGCCATCGAACTCTTTCCAGACAACAGCCGTTTGCGGACCCGCCGCCAACACATAAGGCCGTGACGGGCTGCGATCCGCGCGGCCGACCGGGACGGGCTCGGAGAACGTCGCCCCCTGGTCCTGCGAGCGGGCATAAAACAGACCCTTGCGCGCCTTGCCGTTGGTGAACCAAGTCACGTGATAGGTTCCCCCGTCCGAGATCGACAGGCTCGGCCCGTGATGCGGGCACGCGTTGATCTGCCAGTCGTCGGTGCTGACGCGATGGACCGGACCCGGCGTTGCCGGATCGGCAAATGTCACCACCGCGTGGTCGCGCACGCCGCCGTCAAAGATGTTCCTGAACACGATGACCGGCCGGCCGGGCCCGGCAAAGGCGAGCCCGAGGCGGCAGCATTCGCAGGTGTTGTCGGCGACGAGACGCGCCTCGGAATAGCTGGCGCCGCCGTCACTGGATGAGGCGAAGAACAGCCCCGCACCGTCATATTTCTCGCCGCGGGCAAGCGCCGGAGCGCGGTTGCGCTTGTCCAGCCACGCCGCGAACACCGTGCCGTCTGGATCGAGCCCCAGCGCCTCGAAGCGCTGGCTCTCGTCATTGGACGTGATCGGCCGCGGCTCGGCAAAGCTCTTGCCGCCGTCGACCGAGCGCGCATAGAGCACGCGGCCATTGAACGCCTTGTCCCTGAAGATCGCAAAGGCGACCGCGATCCGGCCCTGCCCGTCGACAACGATCTTCGGCCGCGCGTCGGGACCCCAGTCGAGGTTGAGCGCTTCGGGGGTGACCGCAACCGGCTCGGAGAAGCTGTGGCCGAGGTCCTTCGAGCCCGCGACCAGAACCTGCCCGCCCGCCATCCAGGCGAGCCACAGCGTTCCCTCCCTTGCGAAGGTCGGCGTGACCTTGCTCGCGCAGCGCAGCGCGATTTCCTCGCAGGCGGCCTCCGAGGCATGGTTGTGATGGCTCATCTGGGCGAGCGCCGCGAGTGGCCAGAGCGCAAGCGCTGCGGCGAGCAGTGATCGTCGTCCTGGCATAAGCAGGCCTCTTTTTCCTTGTTGCATCATCGGAACGCGATCCTCATGCCGGCGATGAAGGCCCGCGGCGACCCGGCATAGATCGAGCCGGTCTGCGTCGCCGCGAGGATGACGCCCGGATTCTGCACGCCCGCCGCCGTGACCGTATTCCCGACATTGTTGGCGGACGCCACATAGGTCCTGTCGAAGAGGTTGCGCACCTCGAAGTACATATTGAGCGACTTCAGATAATCGGACACGAGATCGGTCTTGTAGTGCAGGTTGAGATTGACGAGCTCATAGCCTGGCGCCTTCAAGAGGTTGCCATTGTCCATGAAGAAGGAATCCTTCCACTGCAGCTCGACGAACCCGCCAAGCCCGCGCAACGGTCCGGAGAATTCGTCATAGCCGACGCGCGTCGTCAGCTCATTCGGCGAGATGCCGGGGATCTTGTTGCCGGCGCGGTTGAAGCTGAAGACGGCTCCGTTGGTGAGGTTCTCGACATATTCGGTGTAGACCTCGTCGAGATAGGTGTAGGCGGCGGTAAACCGCCAGCCCGGCTGGAACCGCCAGTCGGCGGCAAGTTCGACGCCGCGATGCTCCGAGCGCGGCGCGTTGAAGGTGAAGCTTGAGTTCGGCGCGCCCACCGGCGTCGCCTGGGTCACCAGCTCATTGCGGAAGAACTCATAAAAGGCCGTCGCGCTCAGCTTGACCGCATTGTTCGGCGTCCAGTCCGCGCCGAGGTCGTAGCCGAGGTTGGTTTGCGTCTTGAGCTGCGTGTTGTTGCCGGATGTGCCGTCGGACAACACAAACAGATTGCTGACCTGCGGCGTGCCGTAGCCGGTCGCGGCGCGCGCGCGGAGCTGCCACTCGCTGTTCAATTTGTAGAGCAGCGCCAGCTCCGGCGCGGTGTTCTGGAATTGCCGGTCCGCGGTGGTGATGGCGGAAGTCGTCGTCCCCGCGGCGCCCGTATAGGTGAAGGCCGTGTTCGTGCCCTTCAGCAGCGTGGTCTCCCAGCCGATGCCGGCAATCGCGGTAAGCGAAGGCAGCAGCTTCAGCTCTTCCCGCGCCCGCACGCCATAATTGGTCGTATCGCTGAACAGGTTGCTGGACAGCCTGCCGAGCGCGGCGTAACCGCCGGGGATGACGTTGCGCGTGTCGCTGGACGCCGTGAGCGTGTTGTAGAAGCCGCCGAAATAGGTGGTCGAATCCATGCCGAGGATTTCGCCGCGGCGGATGACGTCGCTCATGTAGTTGAACGACGGAAAATCGCCGATCGCGCTGGTCGCGCCGGTCGGCTGGCTGATGTCGCGGTCGTCGAACACGAACTGGTTGCGCCAGGTGGTCTGGTTGTCGAAATCATGCTCCCAGCGCGCGCCGACGACCGAGCGCCGGTCGTTGCGGCCGAGCCCGGCTTGCAGGGCAGTTTCCAGATCGGTTCCAGCAACCTTGTTGAAGCCGTTGTTGGATAGCGGCACCGTCGCGCAGCCGGTCGCGGCGGTCGCCCCTGTGTTGCAGCCCTGCTGGAACGGGTTCTGGTAGTACTGGTTGAGCGACAGCCGGATCGGCAGCCGCGCGCTCAGATCGTTGTTGATCAGCTTGACCGTGAAGCGGTCGTCGGGCGTCACCTGCAGCGTGCCGAGGAAGTTGACGGTCTGGGTGTTGAACCAGCTGTTCTGGATGAAGCCGTCGCCGCGCACATCGCTCGCAAACAGCGAGCCCTCGAAGTTGCCGACCTTCTTGCCGAACGTCATGTAATTGTTGAGGTAGCCGAAGCTGCCGCCCTCGACGCCATATTCCGCGCCGTCGACGGTGCCGCCCGGCCGGCTGCGGAAGTTGAGCGCGCCACCGGTCGCGTAGTTGCCGTACAGCGCCGACGACGGTCCGCGGATCACGTCGATCGCTGCGTAAGCGTGCGGGTCGATCAGGTCGCTGCGCGACAGGCCGTCCGGCTGGGTGACCGGGAACCCATCTTCGAAGATCACGATGTTGCGGATGCCAAAGCCGTTGCGCGCGTTGGAGCCGCGGATCGAGATACCGACGTCGCGCGGCCCGTTGCCCTGCTTGATGGAGACGCCCGGGCTGTCGCGCAGCACGTCGGAGATCGAGAATGCTGGTTGCTCGTCGAACCGGCTGCGGTCGATCGTGGTCTCGGTCTGGCCTAATGGAGCCTGGTTCAGGCTGTCGCGTGCGGCGGCCGGTGTCAGCTTGCCACCATCAGCGACGGTGGCGGCGGAAGGACTGGCGGCGGGGGCAGCGGCAGGCCGCCGGTTCGGCCTGCTTGCTGCAGCCGCGCGGGTGCGCGGCCTTTGCGCCGCGGGCTTGGCGCGCGCTTCCTTCGGCGCCTCGATGGTGACCGGCGGCAGCACCTTGTCGCCGGTTTGGCTTTGCGCATAGGCCGCCGACAGGGGTGCGGCAAATACCGCCTGCACGGCAAGATAGCTCGCACCACGGAGGGCACGATAGCGACGCGACATTTCGAAAATTCCTGACGCCGGCTGTTCAGGCCGGTTCCCGATGACAGTTCACCGGCGCACAGCCCGAGGACTGGCAGCCGGCAGCGAGGTCGGTCAGGAAAGAGAGGGCGGCGCGCGCGCCCGGGTGTTGGAGCCGGCGCGTGCCGTCAGCAGGCTTGGCGCCTGGTCGTGCCATACGACACGCGCAACCTGCCGGTAGGGAGTCGGAAGCGCAACCGGCGTTGGGCTATCGAGCGAGGTGCCCGCATTGGCGATGCAACAGATCGCGCAGCTGCCGCCATGGGCGCGCGGATCGCCGGTCGGGACGCCCTGCTGACCATCCTGCGCTGCACCTGCGCTGTCGTGGCAGATGGCGCCGGCGACCTGCAGGGGGTCGGATGCTGCGATACTCGCCGCCCAGCATGCCGCAACCGGCGCCAGGATCTGCACCATCAGTGCGACCAGGACGACCGGAAGAAATTTGCTCAAGCGCCGACGCATCAGGAGAACCACCGCGTTGCGATACCTAACCACTGCGCATGCCGCGAGTCGAGATCAGGTTCCTCATCATCGCGCGCCTGTGGCCTTCGTGCAAAAATTTGTTTTTGATCGCGCCCCTGAATAAGCGGCCGATCAAGGGGTTGCACGGACCTGCACGAGGCAGGTCGCGCAGGATGCGACTACCATAATACCTCGACCAAGCGAGCCCCTTTTTCGAGTCAATCGCGATCATTTCGTGTTGCGCCGCAATTTTGAACAATCGTTGCTGAAATTGATGACAAGGCGAAAAAGATGGTCTACGACAGAAACGTCAGGCTGGCCGTTTGGTCGAAGTCTGGTGGTCCAAGTCTCGGGAGGAGCCCTGGCGCGCATAAGCAGCGCCGCCCCGCCAATCAAGACCAAATCCTGTTTTCGGGGTTAATACAGGGTCGACACAATTTTTGGAGCAGGGCTCGCAGCCCTGCTCCTTTTTATTTGCGCGGCTTTATTTTTGCGGCGAAGCAAGGCGCCGACGATGACCGACAATCCGATCGCAACGAGTTTCGCCATCGCCGCCGAACGCTGCGATGATCTTGCGCCCCTGGTCTACCGCCGCCTGTTTGCCTGTCATCCCGAAGCGCGGGCGATGTTCCGCAGCGAAGGCTGCGAGTCCGTCCAGGGCTCGATGCTCGCGCAGACCATTGATGCGATCCTGGATTTTGCGGGCGAGCGCACTGGCCATTTCCGCATGAATGCGAGGCAATATCGCATGACGCCTATGGCACGCCGCGCAGCCTGTTCGTCGCATTCTTCGGCGTGATCGCGCAGACGCTGCGTGAGTTGTTGGGCCATGACTGGTCGGCCGACATCGACCGCGCCTGGCGCGAACTGATCAAGCAGATCGACGAGCTGGTCGCGCGATTGGGCTAGTGCCCGCTTTCCGACCTGAAGTTCCTGAGGTGAATTTGCGGCACCCGGTGCAGGACTTCAGATCGGCGCGCCCTAGCTATTCCCGCTCGAGGAAGTTCGAGCCGATATCGGCCTTCTTCCAGACCGGATCGTAGTCGCAATAAACGCTGTCGGCGACGAGCGTATAGTTCGCAACCACCGTGTCCTTGTTGAGCTTGACGGAGTTCAGCCCGATCACCGCCGTCTGCTTGCCGCCGTTCCACTTGAACGGCGTCGAGCTTTGCACCCTCTCGCAGGCCGTGACCGCGTCGGCGAAGACGTAACCCTCGACGAACGCCTTCACGCCGCGCAGCTGAACGGCAAGCTTCCAGTCGATGTAGAGGGCGACGCCGAGCGCGGCGATCAGCAGGACGAACAGGATGGTTGCAATTCGTTGAAACGTCATCGGCTCCCCCTGCCCTTGCACCTGCACCTAGAACGGCATTCCCATCAGCCGCGACAGCCGCTCGATCGAAAGATAGCCCGCATGGTAGGCGGCCATGCCGAGCGAAAAAATCACCGCCGAGATCAGGGTGGTCCAGATCAGCTTGCGGCCCATCCGGGTCACGATCGGCGCGCCGGGATCGGTGCCGGGCGCGCCCTCGCCGGTTTCATGCTGGCTGCGCACGCCGAACGGCAGCGTAACGAACAGCGTGACCCACCACAGCACGAAGTAGATCGCAAACGCAGTGGAGATGGTGTAGACCACCGTCCGTCTCCCGGTTGTCAGGCCTGCTCGATCTCGACGAGCGCGCCGGAGAAATCCTTCGGATGCAGGAACAGCACCGGCTTGCCGTGCGCGCCGATCCTCGGCTCGCCATCGCCGAGCACGCGCGCGCCCTCCTTGATCAGCACATCGCGCGAGGCGATGATGTCGGCGACCTCGTAGCAGACATGATGGATGCCGCCATCGGCATTGCGCTCGAGGAATTTTGCGATCGGCGAGGTCTCGCCGAGCGGCTCGATGAACTCGATCTTGGTGTTCGGCAGGGTGACGAACACGGTGATGACGCCGTGCTCGGGCAGCGGAACGGCTTCCGAAATCTGCGCGCCGAACGCGGCGCCATAGATCTTGGCGGCCTTTTTGGCGTCCTTCACCGCGATCGCCACATGATTGAGCCGGCCGAGCATCGTAAATTCCTCCAGAGACTAGAGACGCCGCTTACCATTAATCCGGTCTGCTTCCTCGAACAACCTTTCGACTCTTCTCAGCTCGGATTCGTAAAATCCCTTCTGTAGCTCTCGATTTTCGTGTCGTTCAATCTGACGCACCTCACACCCAAGGTCCCCGGAAACGAACGTCAATATCTGCTCTTCCAAGTCATTCGAATGACTCGTTGGGGGAGAGGAGTACAAATAAAAGGAATAACGCCGGTGCGCCTGTGGAACTGACCTTATGTCGATAATTCTCCCGTCGCGGTCCAACGCAATGACGTTAGTGTCAAAGAGATTGACATCATGTCGGCGCTGAATCTCAGCCAGGTTTAGAACGCGGAAGCCACTCGCCCGAAGAAATGGCTCTATCGCCTTCTCCGGCTCGCCACGCGACTTCCCCTCGCACACGAAATGAAAGGCCAGATCGGCGGAAAGAAGATTTAACTGAGCAGCAACGATCTGCTGGCTGCTGCAAAACGACACCGCACCGAGCCAGCAGACAAGTGAGGAGCGTGCCGCTACCGCCAGCATTAGCAACTCTCCAAGCGATCACACTGTCAGCACATGCACGAGACAGGGCGGCTTCTTGCCCCAGTGCTCGTTGACGGCGGCGCGCACCGCGCGGCGCACCGATTCCGACACCGCGTCCGGATCGCGCCGCCGCGCCCGCGGCAGGCCCTGGACGGTGGATACAACCACATCGAACACGATGTCGTCGAGTTCCTCGCCGGCCGCATTCTTCTCGGGGATGCCGACGAGATCCACCTCCGGATCGTCGGCGAGCTCTCCGTTTTGCGTCATCGCAATCGCAACGAAAGCGCAGCCGGCAAAGCCCATCCGCCGCCGCTCGACGACGGCGCGCGATTTTGAATCCTCCAGTATGGAGCCGTCCTTGTAGAGGCGCCCCGAAGGCAGCTCGTCGATGATGCCGGGATCGCCGGGGCCGAGCTTGACGAGGTCACCATTGCGGCAGGTCAAGACCTTCGGCACGCCGGCCGCGCGCGCCAGCTTGGCATGCTCGGACAGATGCAGCGCCTCGCCATGGACGGGGATCAGCAGCTTCGGCCGCGTCCAGGCGATGATGTCGTTGAGCTCGTCGCGGCGCGGATGGCCGGAGACGTGAACCAGGTGGGTGCGGTCGCTGATGATCTCGACGCCCTGCGACACCAGCCCGTTGATGATGGCACCGACCGCCTTCTCGTTGCCCGGGATGGTGCGCGAGGAGAAGATCACGCAATCGCCCTTGTTCAGGGTGACCTCGGGGTGATCGTCGTTGGCGATCCGCGCCAGCGCGGCGCGTGGCTCGCCCTGGCTTCCCGTGCACAGCGCCAGCACCTTGTCGGGCGGGAGGTGGCCATAGACCTCGGGGCTGCGGAAATTCTGCACGCCCTGGAGATAGCCGGTTTCGCGCGCGACCTGCACTACGCGCTCCATGGCGCGGCCGATCACCACGACCTCGCGGTCGGCCGCCTTCGCCGCGTCCGCCACCGCCCTGATCCGCGCGACGTTGGAGGCAAAGGTGGTGACCGCGACGCGGCCCCTCGCGGCCTTCACGAGCCCGGTGATGGTCTTCGCGACCTCGGCCTCCGAGGGCGAGCGGCCATCGCGCACCGCGTTGGTGGAATCGCCGACCAGCGCCAAGAGGCCGGCGTCACCCAGCTCCCGCAGCCGTTTCTCGTCGGTGGGCGGGCCGATGATCGGGGTGGGATCGATCTTCCAGTCGCCGGTATGCAGCACCGTGCCGATTTCGGTGTGGATCGCCAGCGCATGCGATTCCGGAATCGAATGCGCGACCGGAATGAATTCGACATTGAACGGCCCGATGTCGACCCGGCCGCCCGAAGGCACCACGGTCACCGGAATCTTCGGCGGGTTGCGTTCGGCGGCGCATTTGGCCTCGAACAGCGCGGCGCTGAACTTGGTCGCATAGACAGGGCATCGCAACCGCGGCCAGAGGTCGATCAGGGCGCCGAAATGGTCCTCATGGGCGTGCGTCAGCACGAGCCCAACCAGGTTTTTCCGTTCCTTCTCGAGGAAAGCGATGTCGGGCATGATCAGGTCGATGCCGGGCAGATGCTCCTCGTCGCCGAAGGAGACGCCGAGGTCGACCGCAAGCCAGGAACCCTGGTGGCGATTGCCGAGCCCATAGACCGACAGGTTCATGCCGATCTCGCCGACGCCGCCCAGCGGCGCAAACACCAGTTCGTCCGGGCGCGCCATTAACTTGTCCCCGTCGAGGCTGCCGAGCCGAAATAGACGTCGCCGGCCGTGATCGGCACGCGCTGCCCGCCGGCCGTGCGCACGATCATGCAGCCCTGGTCATCGAGCGTATCGAAGGTGCCCTCGATCGTTGACGCACCCGACTTGATCGAGACGGCCTCGCCCAGGCCCGCGGCGCGGTCGAGCCACAACTTCCGGATCTCGGCAAAGCCGCGGCCAAGATCCCAGATGCCGCGAAACTCGGCCCAGCCGTCGGAAAGTGCAGCGAACAGTTCTTCGGCGCCGACCTGGACGCCGAGCGCCGCCAGCGAGGTCGCCGGCGTCGGCGTGCCCTCGGGCGCCGCAACGACGTTGGTGCCGATGCCGACGACGACCGCGAGCCCGCCGCCCGCAACGGCTTCGGCTTCCAGCAGGATGCCGGCGAGCTTGCGCCGCCCCGCCAGCACGTCGTTCGGCCATTTCAAGGAGAAATTCAGTTCATCGCCACCGGCCGAACGCATCGCCGCCTCGACGCTGAGCCTGCGCAGCGCCTGCTCAAGCGCGAGCCCCGCGGCGAACCCGAGCGTCGCCGCCACTGAGGGCGAGACGTCCATCACCTCGATGATGCTGCTGGCGAGATTGCCGCGCGGCGCGATCCAGGGGCGGTGCCGCCGCCCGCGGCCTGCGGTCTGCTCGGAGGTCGCGAACCAGGCGGGGCCACGCTCGCCGGCGCGGGCGCGCGCCATTGCTTCGGCATTGGTCGAGCCGATCCGGTCGAAGGCAAAGAGCCGGTAACCTGCGGAGGCTGCGCGCGGACCGAGCTTGAAGACCATCTCCTAGAACAACGACTTGGCCGCGGCCGTCGCGACGCTGACCAGCGGTCCGGGATAAACGAAATACAGGATATTGAAGAGGCCGGCGACCGCAAGCACCGTGCGCAGCTCCACGCGCACCGGATCGAGCTGGGTCAGCGGCTCGTCGAAATACATCGTCTTGACGATCATGAGATAGTAGTACGCACCCACGACGCTGGTGAGCACGCCGATCACGGCGAGCGTGAACAGGCCGGCCTTGATCGCGGCGACAAAGACATACCATTTGGCGAAGAAGCCGGCGAGCGGCGGGATGCCGGCGAGCGAGAACAGCAGCATCGCGAAGAAGAAGGCGAGCAGCGGATTGGTGCGCGACAGGCCCGCGAAATCGCTGATCTGCTCGAGCGCCACGCCGTCGCGCTTCATGGCGATGATGATGGCGAAGGAGCCGAGCGTCATCGCGACATAGATCGTGATATAGATCAGCACGCCCTGCGCGCCTTCGACCGTGCCGGCGGCAAGCCCGACCAGCGCGAAGCCCATGTGGCCGATCGAGGAATAGGCCATCAGGCGCTTGATGTTCTTCTGCCCGATCGCGGCAAACGAGCCCAGCGCCATCGAGGCGATCGCCACGAACACGACGATCTGCTGCCACTGCGTGACGATGCCGGGGAACGCGGTCAGGGTCGCGCGGGTGAAGGCCGCCATCGCCGCGACTTTTGGCGCGGAGGCGAAGAAAGCGGTAATGGGCGTCGGCGCCCCCTCATAGACGTCAGGCGTCCACATGTGGAAGGGCACCGCCGAGACCTTGAAGCAGAGGCCGGCGAGCAGGAACACGAGGCCGAACACCAGCCCCAGGCTGCCGACCTTGGCCGCCGCCGCAATGCCGGCAAAGCTCACCGTGCCGGTGAAGCCGTAGATCAGCGAGGCGCCGTAGAGCAGCATGCCGGACGAGAGCGCGCCCAGCACGAAATATTTCAGGCCCGCTTCGGTCGACTTGAGGTTGTCGCGATTGCTTGCGGCGACGACGTAGAGCGCAAGCGACATCAGCTCCAGCCCGAGATAGAGCGAGATCAGGTCGCCGGCCGAGATCAGGATCATCATGCCGAGCGTCGAGAGCAGCACCAGGATCGAATATTCGAACAGCCGCCGCGACGGATCGGACAAGAATTCCGTCGACAGGATCAACGTTGCGGCCGAGCCGATCAGCGCCAGAACCTTGAGGAAGCGCGCGAAGTCGTCGACGATGAAGCTGCCGCCGAAGGTCGTCAGCTTGCCTGCCGGCAGCATCAGTTCAAGTATGCCGGTCAGGACCAGGAGGCAGATCGAAAGCACGGTGACGAGCCGGGTCGTGCCCTGCCCGCGATAGGCACCGAGCATCAGCAGCGCCATCGCGCCGACGGCAAGCACCATCTCCGGCAGGACAGGCTGCAATTGATAACCTGCGGTCGCAAAGTTCATGGCTGATATCCCAGACCCACTTCCGTCATTGCAGCAAGGCGGCCGCTTTCACGGCTGACACGGCGGTGTTGTAGTTGGAGACGAGTTGCTGGACCGAGGCCGCCGACATGTCCAGCACCGGCTTCGGATAGACGCCGAACAGGATGGTCAGCGCCACCAGCGGGAACAGCGTGAGGCATTCGCGGAAGGTCAGGTCCTTGATGCTCATCAGCGATGGCTTGACCAGCGTGCCGAAGATCACCTTGCGGTAGAGCCACAGCGCATAACACGCGGACAGGATCACGCCCGTGGTCGCGAAGAACGCGGTCGGGATCGAGATCTTGAAGGTGCCGATCAGCGTCATGAACTCGCCGATGAAGCCGCTCGTCCCGGGCAGGCCGACATTGGCCATGGTGAAGACCATGAACACCAGCGCATAGAGCGGCATGCGGTTGACGAGGCCGCCATAGGCCGCGATCTCGCGGGTATGCATGCGGTCGTAGACGATGCCGACGCAGAGGAACAGCGCGCCGGAGACGATGCCGTGCGAGATCATCTGGAACACGCCGCCGGCGACGCCCTGGATGGTGCCGGCGAAGATGCCCATGGTGACGAAGCCCATATGGGCCACCGACGAATAGGCGATCAGCTTCTTCATGTCCTCCTGCATCAGCGCCACCAGCGAGGTGTAGATGATCGCGATCACCGAGAGCGTGAAGATCAGCGGCGCGAAGTCGTGCGAGGCCAGCGGGAACATCGGCAGCGAGAAGCGCAGGAAGCCGTAGCCGCCCATCTTCAGCAGGATCGCCGCCAGGATCACCGAGCCTGCGGTCGGCGCCTCGACATGCGCGTCCGGCAGCCAGGTGTGCACCGGCCACATCGGCATCTTCACCGCGAACGAAGCGAAGAAGGCAAGCCAGGCCCAGGTCTGCAGGGAGCGCGGCACCGCCGTATGCATCAGCGTCGGAATGTCGGTCGTGCCGGCGTTCCAGTACAGCGCCATGATGGCGAGCAGCATCAGGACCGAGCCGAGCAGCGTGTAGAGGAAGAACTTGAAGGAGGCGTAGACCCGGCGCGGGCCGCCCCAGACGCCGATGATCAGGAACATCGGGATCAGGCCGCCCTCGAAGAACAGGTAGAACAGCACGAGGTCGAGCGCGCAGAAGGTGCCGACCATCAGCGTTTCCAGGATCAGGAACGCCATCATGTATTCGCGCACGCGGTCGGTGACCGATTTCCAGCTCGCGATGATGCAGAACGGCATCAGGGCGGTGGTCAGGATCACGAAGGGCAGCGAAATGCCGTCGACTCCCATGTGGTAGGTGATCCCGGTGGCAAGCCAGGAGGCCTTTTCGACGAACTGGAAGTCGGTCTGGGCCGGGTCGAAGCGCGCCACCAGGATCAGCGATATCGCAAAGGTGATCAGCGTGGTCCACAGCGCAATCCAGCGCGCGTTGCGGCGAGCGGCTTCATCGTCGCCGCGGCTGCCATAGACGATCAGCGCGCCGACCAGCGGCAGGAAGGTAACGACGGAAAGGATGGGCCAGGTCGTCATCACTGGCCTCCCAGGCCGAACATGAACCAGGTGATCAGGCCAGCAACCCCGATCAGCATCGCGAAGGCGTAGTGATAGAGATAGCCGGTCTGGATCTTCACCACGTTGCGGGTGACGTCGAGCACGCCCGCCGATACGCCGTCGGGACCGAAGCCGTCGATGATGTAGCCGTCGCCCTTCTTCCAGAGCTGGTAGCCGATCCACTTGATCGGACGCACGAAGATCAGGTCATAGAGCTCGTCGAAATACCATTTGTTGAGCAGGAACTGGTAGAGCATCTGGTGGTCGTTGGCGAGCTCGACCGGGATGTACGGCCGGCGGATGTAGAACAGCCACGAGATCACGAAGCCGATCACCATCATCGCCGTCGGCAGAAGAGCGACGGCCTGCGGGATGTGGTGCATCTCCTCGATGATGTGCGGATTCATCTTCACGGAGTCGCGGAAGAACTCCTCCACGCCATGGCCCGCGAACAGCTCCTTGAACGGGAAGCCCGCGAAGATCGATCCTGCAGCGAGGATGCCGATCGGGATCAGCATCCAGAGCGGGCTCTCATGCGCCGCTTCATAGTGCTCCTGGTCGTGCGGCTCGCCGTGGAAAGTCTTGAAGATGAGCCGCCAGGAATAGAAGGAGGTCAGGCCAGCCGCGACCACCGTCATCAGGAAGCCGTAGAAGGCGAGCGGATTGCCCGAGGCGTAAGCGGACTCGATGATCGCATCCTTGGAGAAATAGCCGGCGGTCAGCGGGAAGCCGGTCAGCGCCAGCGTGCCGATCACCATCACGAAATAGGTGTAGGGGATGCGATCCTTCAGGCCGCCCATCATGCGGATGTCCTGCTCGTGGTGCATCGCATAGATCACCGAGCCGGAACCCAGGAACAAGAGCGCCTTGAAGAAGGCGTGCGTGAACAGGTGGAACATGCCGACCGAATACGCCCCCGCCCCCATCGCCACGAACATGTAGCCGAGCTGCGAGCAGGTCGAGTACGCCACGATGCGCTTGATGTCGTTCTGGACGAGGCCGACGGTTGCGGCAAAGAACGCCGTGGTCGCGCCGAAAAACATGACGACGGCCTGCGCGTTCGGCGCGAGCTCGAACAGCGGCGACAGCCGCGCCACCATGAACACGCCCGCCGTCACCATGGTCGCGGCGTGGATCAGCGCCGACACCGGGGTCGGGCCTTCCATGGCGTCAGGCAACCAGGTGTGCAGCAGGAACTGCGCCGACTTGCCCATCGCGCCCATGAACAGGAGCAGGCAGGTCAGCGTCAGCGCGTCGGCATGCCAGCCGAGGAAATCGACGGTCTTGCCGGTGAGCCCCGGCGCGGCGTGGAAAATGGTCTCGAAATCGATCGAGCCGACCAGCGCGAAGATCGCGAAAATGCCGAGCAGGAAGCCGAAATCGCCGACACGGTTGACGACGAAGGCCTTGATCGCCGCGGCGTTGGCCGACGGCTTCTGGTACCAGAATCCGATCAGCAGGTAGCTCATGAGGCCGACGCCTTCCCAGCCGAAGAAAAGCTGAACCAGGTTGTCGGCAGTCACCAGCATCAGCATCGCGAAGGTGAACAGCGAGAGATAGCCGAAGAAGCGCGGCCGGTACGGGTCCTCGTCCATGTAGCCGATCGAATAGAGGTGGACGAGCGAGGACACGGTCGTCACCACCACCAGCATGACGGCGGTCAGCGTGTCGACCCGCAGCGACCAGGCGACCTGCAGGTCGCCCGAATTGATCCACGGGAACAGCGCGATCCGCGCGTCGTGATGCATGAAGCCGACATCGACCAGCACCACCCAGGACAGCGCGGCCGACAAGAACAACAGGCCGGTCGTGATCAGCTCGGCCGCCCGCGAGCCTGCCGCCGGCGGCTCGGCGGCGTGATGGTCGTCGTGGCCGTGATCGTCGGCGTGCGCGTCATGCGCATCGGAAGCATGAGCATCGGCGCCATGCGCGTCGTCATGATGCTCGACGGTGTCGCCGCTCGGGCAGCGGCCATGCGCGCCAAATACGGCGATGATGCCGGCGAGGATCGCGCCCAGGAGCGGCAGGAATACGATTGCCTGAACCATCAGTGGAATCCCTTGCGCATGATCTGACCGGAAAACCGGCACCCACTTTTCCGGATCATGCGTCTAGCCCTTCATCAGATTGACGTCTTCAACCGCGATCGAGCCGCGGTTGCGGAAATAGACCACCAGCACGGCAAGGCCGATCGCGGCCTCGGCGGCGGCGACCGTCAGCACCAGCAGCGCGAACACCTGGCCGACGATGTCGCCGAGGAAGGTCGAGAACGCCACCAGGTTGATGTTGACCGCAAGCAGGATCAGTTCGATCGACATCAGGATGACGATGATGTTCTTGCGGTTCAGGAAGATGCCGAGGATGCCGAGCGTGAACAGGATGGCGCCGACAGCGAGGTAATGTCCGAGCCCGATCGTCATTGCACCCACTCCGCCGCGTCCGCGTCCTGCAGCCCCTGCCCCGACGCCACCTTGCGGACCGCCATCGCGATTTCGGGCGTGCGTGCATTCTGCACGTTGATGTCCTGCCGCTTGACGTTGACCTTGTGGCGCAGCGTCAGCACGATCGCGCCGATCATCGCCACCAGCAGCACCATGCCGGCGATCTGGAAGTAGTGAATGTACTTCGTGTAGAGCACCAGCCCGAGCGCCTCGGTGTTGCTGACGTTGGTCGGGATCGCCGCCGTGATCGACTTGGTGACGGCGGGATTGATCACCCAGCCGCCGCCGACCAGCAGCAGCTCCACCATGAAGACGCCGCCGATCACGAGCCCGATCGGCAGGTATTCGAGGAAGCCTTCGCGCAGCTCGGCGAAGTCGACGTCCAGCATCATGATCACGAACAGGAACAGCACCGCGACCGCGCCGACATAGACCACGATCAGGATCATGGCGAGGAATTCGGCGCCCATCAGCACGAACAGCCCGGAGGCGTTGACGAAGGCGAGGATCAGGAACAGCACGGAATGCACGGGATTGCGCGAGGCGATCACCATCACGGCGGAGGCGACGCAGACCCCGGCAAACAGATAAAAGAACAGCGCTGGAAGGATCATGCCCTAGGCCTCACCGGTACGGCGCGTCGAGTTCGATCGATTTCGCGATCTCGCGTTCCCAGCGGTCGCCATTGGCGAGCAGCTTCGCCTTGTCATAGTAGAGCTCCTCGCGCGTCTCTGTCGCGAACTCGAAGTTCGGTCCCTCGACGATGGCATCGACCGGGCAGGCCTCCTGGCAGAGGCCGCAATAGATGCATTTCACCATGTCGATGTCGTAGCGCACGGTACGGCGGGTGCCGTCGTTGCGGCGCGGACCGGCTTCGATCGTGATCGCCTGCGCCGGGCAGATCGCCTCGCACAGCTTGCAGGCGATGCAGCGCTCCTCGCCGTTGGGATAGCGGCGCAGCGCATGCTCGCCGCGGAAGCGCGGCGAGATCGGCCCCTTCTCGAACGGATAGTTCAGGGTCGGCTTCGGCTGGAAGAAATAGCGCATGGCGAGGAAGAACGCCGAGACGAATTCCGACAGCAGCAGCGAGCGGGCCGTGGCGTTGATGTTGACACTCATGACGACCTCATTTCGGCGCGATGCCAGCAAAATGCAGCACGCCGGCGACGACAACCACCATCGCCAGCGACAGCGGCAGGAACACCTTCCAGCCGAGCCGCATCAACTGGTCGTAGCGGTAGCGCGGCACGATTGCCTTCGCCATCGCGAACAGGAAGAACATGAAAAAGAGTTTCAGCGCGAACCAGATCACGCCCGGGATCCAGTTGAAGGGCGGCAGGTTCACCGGCGGCAGCCATCCCCCCAAGAACAGGATCGTCGCCAGCGCGCACATCGTGGTGATCGCGACGTACTCGCCGAGCATGAACAACAGATACGGCGTCGAGCCGTATTCGACCATGAAGCCCGCCACCAGTTCGGATTCGGCTTCGACCAGGTCAAATGGCGGACGATTGGTCTCCGCCAGCGACGAGACATAGAACACCACGAACATCGGCAGCAGCGGCCAGACGTACCAGTTCAGGATGGTGAGCTGCGGCAGGCCGATCAGGCTGGCGATCCCCCGCGTGTTCTGCGCTTCCACGACCGTGGAGAGGTTGAGCGAGCCCGCGCACAACAGCACCGTTATCATGACGAAGCCGATCGAGACCTCGTAGGACACCATCTGCGCCGCCGAGCGCAGCGCGGCCAGGAACGGGTATTTCGAGTTCGACGACCAGCCGGCCATGATGATGCCGTAGATCGACAGCGAGGAGATCGCGAAGATGTAGAGGACGCCGACATTGATGTCGGAGATCACCCAGCCGAGATTCATCGGGATCACGGCCCAGGCGGCGAGCGCGAGCACGCAGGAGACCAGCGGGGCGAGCAGGAAGACGCCCTTGTTGGCGCCGGCCGGGATGATCGGCTCCTTCAGCACGAACTTCAGCAGGTCGGCGAAGGACTGCAGCAGGCCCCAGGGCCCGACCACGTTGGGACCGCGGCGGATCTGCACAGCCGCCCAGATCTTGCGGTCGGCGAGCAGGATGTAGGCGATCGCGATCAGCAGCACCACGAGCAGCAGCAGGCTTTCCGCGACCATGATGATCAGCGGCCAGAGGAAGCCGGTCCAGAATGAGCTTGCGAAGAATTCTTCCATCAGATCACGCTCACTCCGCTGCGCTCAGCACCCGCCCGCCAGCCAGGCGCGAGCATTCCGCCATGACTGCGGATGCGCGCGCGATCGGGTTGGTGAGATAGAAATCCTCGATCGCCGCCCTGAACGGCGCCTTCTCCAGGGTGCCGCCCTTGCCCGCCAGCGTCCTGACGTCGGCGGCATTGCCGGGCTCGATCTGATCGACACGGATCAGATGCGGCACCGCCTTGAACAGGGCCTGACGCAGCGCGGCAAGCGAGTCATAGGGCAGCTTCCTGCCCAGCACGTCCGACAGCGCGCGGATGATCGCCCAGTCCTCGCGCGCCTCGCCCGGCGGGAAGGCCGCGCGGCCGGCGACCTGCACGCGGCCCTCGGTGTTGACGTAGATGCCGGACTTTTCGGTGTACGCAGCGCCCGGCAGGATGACGTCGGCCCGGTGCGCGCCCGCATCGCCATGGGTGCCAATATAGACCACGAAGGTGCCATCAGGAACCCTGATGTCGTCGGCGCCGAGCAGGAACAGGACGTCGAGCGTGCCGAACGCCGTCATCTGCGCCGCGCTCAAGCCGCCAGCGCCCGGCGCAAAGCCGATATCGAGCGCGCCGACCCGCGACGCGGTGTCGTGCAGCACGGCAAAGCCGTTCCAGCCGTCCTTGATCGCACCGAGGTCGACGGCAAGCTTGGCGGCGAGCGAAAGAACCGCGCCGCCGTCGTGCCGGCCGAAGGCGCCGGCGCCGACCAGCACGATCGGGTGCTTGGCGGCCTTGAGCACGTCGGCAAAGGAATGCTTGCCGGCGGCGAGATCGGACAGCGAATCCGCACCTGCGCCGATGTGGTCGTAGGCATAGGTCAGGTCGGCCTTGGGGCCGACCACGCCGATCTTGAGCTGGCCGCTCCGCCAACGCTTGCGGATGCGCGCATTGAGGACGGCGGCCTCGCGGCGCGGATTGGCGCCGATGATCAGGAGCGCATCGGCCTGGTCGATGCCGGCGATGGTCGGATTGAACAGGTAGGACGCGCGGCCGGCCTTCGGATCGAAGGCGTCGCCGCCCTGCACCGCGAGGTTCGCCGAGCCGTATTTGCCGAGCAGCTCCTTGAGCGCAAACATCTCGTCGACGGCGGCGAGGTCGCCGGCGATGGCGCCGATGCGCTTGCCGTCGATCCGGCCGGCCTTGGCGGCGATCGCGGCAAAGGCTTCCTGCCAGGACGCCGCGCGCAGCTTGCCGTTCTCGCGCAGATACGGGCGGTCGAGGCGCTGGGTGCGCAGGCCGTCGACGACGTGACGGGTCTTGTCGGAAATCCACTCCTCGTTCACGGCCTCGTTGACGCGCGGCAGGATGCGCATCACCTCGCGGCCGCGGGTATCGACGCGGATCGCCGAGCCCACGCCGTCCATAACGTCGATCGACTGGGTCTTGCCGAGCTCCCAGGGCCGCGCGACGAAGGCATAGGGCTTCGAGGTCAGCGCGCCCACCGGGCAGATGTCGACCAAGTTGCCCTGCAGCTCGGAGGTCAGCGCCTGCTCCAGATAGGTCGTGATCTCCATGTCCTCGCCGCGGCCGGTCGCGCCCATTTCCGGCGTGCCGCAGACTTCCGCCGAGAAGCGCACGCAGCGGGTGCACTGGATGCAGCGGTTCATCGAGGTCTTGACCAGCGCGCCGAGATATTTGTCCTCGACCGCGCGCTTGTTCTCGGCGAAGCGGCTGGTGTCGACGCCGTAGCCCATCGCCTGGTCCTGCAGGTCGCATTCGCCGCCCTGGTCGCAGATCGGGCAGTCGAGCGGATGGTTGATCAGCAGGAACTCCATCACGCCTTCGCGCGCCTTCTTGACCATCGGCGAGCGGGTGGAAATCTCCGGCGGCTCGCCCTTCGGCCCGGGCCGGCAGTCGCGCACGCCCCAGGCGCAGCTCGCGACCGGCTTCGGCCCGCCCTTCACCTCGACCAGGCACATCCGGCAGTTGCCCGCGATCGACAGGCGCTCGTGGTAGCAGAAGCGCGGAATCTCGGCGCCCGCCGCCTCACACGCCTGCAGCAGCGTGTATTCCGCGGGGACATCGATCTCCTTGCCATCGATGATCAGCTTGGTCATGGCTTTCAAGTCTTTCCGAGCTTGCAGTCGGGTGGTGTGACGCCCGCACTCTGCAGCGTCGTCTTGATCCATTTCTGGGTTTCGGCGCCGTAGGTGCCGAGATAGGCGGGCTGCACTGCGTTCTTCTCGCACAGGAACGGCAGATGCGGCCTCAGATCGTAGTCGCAGGACGCGAGCCATTCGCGCCGATCGGCGAAGGCCGAGAGGGCCTCCTCGCAGGCATAGAGAAAGTACGAGACGAAGCTCTCATATTGCACCTTCTCGTCACGCCCGGCCGCCTTGATCGCATCGTAGTCCGGCTGCGAAAATTTCGGATTCTTGAACGCGAGGTCGGTGTAGCCGAGAAAGGCAGCCCGCGCGCTCGTCGCCCGGTTGGTGGCGCGGATCTCGTTGATCTGCAGCAGGATCGCGACGAAGCCGAGCAGCGCCACGGTCGCCTGCGCCATCTGCGCAAGCGTTCCGTATTTCTGCCACCACAAAATGCTCGGTTGCGACATCGTTCCCATCATCTCAATGCAGCAGCGCGATCAGCAATCCGGGCAACATCAAGATCCTTGCGAGCCTTGTGGCGCCAAACGCGGCATAGAGGCCGAGACAAAGCCCGACACCCACGCCAAGAACTGCCAAGAGCAGCGCAAGCTTCTCGGAACTGCCGAATCCATAGCTAGCGACGACACCCGCAGTAACCAAGCCTGCAAGAAGCCAGAATGCGATCGCGTCGCCGCCAAAACCGGCCGCGCCACGCTTGCCCGAACGAATGTCGCCCAGGAGACCCATCACCGTCACTCCGCCGCGACCATGTGCACGGGATCGAGAATGCCTGCATCGTCGATGTCGGCCTTCCGCGAATACTCGTCGATCCGTGCTTCGATCTCGTGACGGAAATGCGCGATCAGGCCCTGGATCGGCCAGGCAGCGGCATCGCCGAGCGCGCAGATGGTGTGGCCTTCGACCTGCTTGGTCACTTCCAGCAGCATGTCGATCTCGCGCTTGTGCGCGCGGCCTTCGGCCATGCGGGTCAGAACCCGCCACATCCACCCGGTTCCCTCGCGGCACGGCGTGCACTGGCCGCAGCTCTCATGCTTGTAGAAGTAGGAGATGCGCGCAATCGCCCGGATCAGGTCGGTCGACTTGTCCATGACGATGACGGCCGCAGTCCCGAGCCCCGAGCGCAGCTTGGACAGGCTGTCGAAATCCATCGGCGTGTCGATGATCTGCTCGGCTGGTACCATACGCACCGACGAACCGCCGGGAATGACCGCTTTCAGGTTGTCCCAGCCGCCGCGGATGCCGCCGCAATGCTGCTCGATCAGCTCGCGGAACGGAATCCCCATCGCCTCCTCGACGTTGCAGGGGCGCTCGACATGACCGGAGATGCAGAACAGCTTGGTGCCGACATTGTTGGGCCGCCCGATCGAGGAGAACCAGGCCGCGCCGCGCCTCAGGATGTCGGGTGCAACCGCGATCGACTCGACGTTGTTGACGGTGGTCGGGCAGCCGAACAAGCCGACATTGGCGGGGAAAGGCGGCTTCAGCCGCGGCTGGCCCTTCTTGCCCTCGAGGCTTTCGAGCAGCGCGGTCTCCTCGCCGCAGATATAGGCACCGGCGCCATGGGCGATGTAGAGATCGAACGGCCAGCCGTTGACGTTGTCCTTGCCGATCAGCTTGGCCTCATAGGCCTGATCGACCGCTGCCTGCAGGCGCTCGCGCTCGCGGATGAATTCGCCACGTATGTAGACGTAGCAGACGTGCGCGCCCATCGCGAAGCTCGCGAGCAGACACCCTTCGACCAGAAGATGCGGATCGTGCCGCATGATCTCGCGGTCCTTGCAGGTGCCGGGCTCGGACTCGTCGGCATTGACCACGAGATAGTTCGGCCGGCCGTCGGTCGATTCCTTCGGCATGAACGACCATTTCATGCCGGTCGGGAAGCCGGCGCCGCCGCGGCCGCGCAGGCCCGACGACTTCATCTCGTTGATGATCCAGTCGCGGCCCTTGTCGATGATCGACTTGGTGCCGTCCCAGGCGCCGCGACGGCGCGCGCCCTCAAGCCCCCAGTCGTGGAGGCCGTAGAGGTTCTTGAAGATGCGATCCTTGTCGTCGAGCATGAAAAGCTTCCCGATCAGCGATTGGACTGCATGTAGGCGAGACCTGCGGCGCAACCGCCAAAGGCCACCATCCACAACAGGCTTGTTTCCAGCGAGGCGTTGAGCGCGTAGCGCTGCAGCAGGAAGATGAAGCCGGCTGCCGCGACCGTATGCAGAACGATATAGCGCCAGTTCTTCATCGTGCCGACACCTCGCTCCCCGCCGGCCCCTCGTGCACCACCGCGCCTCATGTCACTTCCTTCAGCGTGGTCGGCCCCGTGGCCGGCGCCGAAAACTGCCGGCCGTTCTGCGGACCGGGCTTCGGCGGATTGTCCGACGCGAAGCCGTCGAGCACCTTGCCGAAGCTTTCCCGGGTCAGGTCCTCATAGGTGTCCTTGCCGATCAGGACCATTGGCGCGTTCACGCAGGCGCCCAGGCACTCGACCTCTTCCCAGCTGAAATTGCCGTCCTTGGAGACGTGGAAGGGATCGTGATGAATCCGGCTCTGGCAGACCTGGATGAGATCGGCCGCCCCACGCAGGCGACAGGGTGTGGTGCCGCAGACCTGGACATGGGCCTTCTTGCCCACCGGCGCGAGCTGGAACATGGTGTAGAAAGTCGCGATCTCCATGACGCGGATATGGGGCATGTCGAGCAGGTCGGCGACCGCACGGATCGCGGCCTCCGAGACCCAGCCCTCGTGCTGCTCCTGCACCCGCCACAGGATCGCGATCGCGGCGGAGGCCTGGCGGCCCGGCGGATATTTGGCGATCTCCTTCTTCGCGAAGGCGAGGTTCTCCTCCGTGAACGTGAAGCTCGCGGGCTGCAATTCCTTCGGGGCTAGGCGGCGGACGGACATTCGTTTCAATCTCTCATTGCATGCGGCGCGCGGCGCTGGCGTTGAGGGCGTCGATCCGGTCCTGCCAGAACCGGCTCGCGGTGCCAAAGACGTTGTAGCCGACGTGGGCGGAAACCTTGATGCGATCGAGGATCGAAAGCTCGGTGACGGTTTCCATGCGCCGGGAGCGCGGATCGTAGACGAGCAGCTCGAGCGGCGTCTGTTCGAGGATGTAGCGCGACACCGTATGATCGGGGTCGTTGCCGTGCTCTTCGCAGATGATGACGCTGTCGGCGTCAAGCAGCCGCGCACCACCCTTGATGGCCTCGATCTCGACGCCCTCGACGTCGAGCTTGATCAGGAATTTGCCGCCGGCGGAAACCTTGCCGTCGTCGACCAGATTGTCGAGCGCGATGACGGGCACTTCCTCGCCGTCGTCGGCCGGATCACCGGCGATGCTGAAGGCCTCGTGCTTGGTGCCGGTCAGACGCGCGGTGCCACGCGAAGCACCAATCGCGCACTTCATGACCTCGAAACGGTTGCCGTTGACCGCGGCGTTGTTGGCGAGCTTTGGAAAATTCTGCGACGACGGCTCGATCGCGATGGCGCGGTGCGCGCCGAACGGGCTGCTCGAGACCAGCACCGACCAGTAGCCATAATTGGCGCCGCAATCGATCAGCGTGTAGTCGACATCGGCCGAATGGCGGAACAGGAGCTCGATCTCGTCTTCGTAGTGATAGGAGCGGTTGAGCAGCTTGCTCCAGTAGCCGTCGCCATAGGGAAACTCGAAGGTGGCATCGGCATTCAGCTTGATCGCGATGTTGCGCTCGGGCAGCGTCTTGCGCAGCAAATTTGCGCAGGAGATGTAGCCGCGATGCGAGAAATGCGAGGAGATCTTCGATCCCGTCGCCAGCGCCAGCGCAGCCGTCCGCTCCCAGAGGTTTGCTCCCGCGAGAGCCCCCGAAGCGCGGTCGAACTGGATCGGCGCCTGCCCCATCATCGGTCGACCTCACCGAACACGATGTCGAGCGAGCCGAGAATCGCGGAGACGTCGGCGAGGAGATGACCCCTGCAGATGAAATCCATCGCCTGCAGGTGGGCAAAGCCCGGCGCGCGGATCTTGCACTTGTAGGGCTTGTTGGTGCCGTCGGAGACCAGATAGACGCCGAACTCGCCTTTCGGCGCTTCCACGGCGACATAGACCTCGCCGGCCGGGACATGAAAGCCCTCGGTGTAGAGCTTGAAGTGATGGATCAGGGCTTCCATCGAGCGCTTCATCTGGGCGCGCCGCGGCGGGAAGATCTTCTGGTCCTGCACCGCCACCGGTCCCTGCCCGTCCGCCGCGCGCAGCTTCTGGATGCACTGCTTCATGATGCGCACGGACTGGCGCATCTCTTCCATGCGGATCAGATAACGGTCGTAGCAGTCGCCGTTCTTGCCGATGGGGATGTCGAAATCCATCTCGGCGTAGCACTCGTAGGGTTGCGCCTTGCGCAGATCCCACGCCGCCCCCGAGCCGCGCACCATCACGCCGGAAAAGCCCCACTCCCAGGCCTGCTTCAGCGTCACCACGCCGATGTCGACGTTGCGCTGCTTGAAGATGCGGTTGCCGGTGAGCAGGCGGTCGAGGTCGTCGACCACCTTCAGGAACGGATCGCAGAATGCCTCGATGTCGTCGATCAGCTTCGGCGGCAGGTCCTGGTGGACGCCGCCGACGCGGAAATAAGCGGCGTGCATGCGCGAGCCGGAGGCGCGCTCATAGAACACCATGAGCTTCTCGCGCTCTTCAAACCCCCAGAGCGGCGGGGTGAGCGCGCCGACGTCCATCGCCTGCGTGGTGACGTTGAGCAGATGCGACAGCAACCTGCCGATCTCGCAGTAGAGCACGCGGATCAATTGGCCGCGGCGCGGCACCTCGATGCCGAGCAGCTTTTCGGCGGCAAGACAGAAGGCGTGCTCCTGGTTCATCGGCGCGACGTAGTCGAGCCGGTCGAAATAGGGAATCGCCTGCAGGTAGGTCTTGTGCTCGATCAGCTTCTCGGTGCCGCGATGTAGCAAGCCGATGTGCGGATCGACGCGCTCGACGACCTCGCCGTCGAGCTCCAGCACCAGGCGCAGCACGCCGTGCGCCGCCGGGTGCTGCGGCCCGAAATTGATGGTGAAGTTGCGGAGGTTTTGCGGTTGCTCGTTCATGGCGCAGCTCCTGCTGCTGCGAGGCGAATAGCGAATAGAATCACTGCTTGGGGCCCGCCTTCTCGTCACCTGGAAGGACAGGATAGTCGGCACCTTCCCACGGCGACATGAAATCGAACTTGCGGAATTCCTGGTTGAGGCGCACCGGCTCGTAGAGCACCCGCTTCTCCTGGTCGTCGTAGCGGACCTCGACGAAGCCCGTGAGCGGAAAGTCCTTGCGCAGCGGGTGGCCTTCGAAGCCGTAATCGGTCAGCAGACGCCGCATGTCCGGGTGGCCGACGAAGATCACGCCGTAGAGATCGTAGGTCTCGCGCTCGAACCAGTCGGCGCCGGGAAAGACGTCGATGATCGACGGCACCTGCGTGGTCTCGTCGGCCTCCGCGCGCACCCTGATCCGCGCATTCAGCGTCGGCGACAAGAGGTGATAGACCACGTCGAACCGCTTCTCGCGGCCGGGATAGTCCACCGCAGTGACGTCGGTCAGGTTGACGAAGCGGCAGGCCGGATCATCGCGCAGATATTTCGCGACCTCGACGATCCGGCCGGCTTCGACCGTCACGGTGAGCTGGTTGAACGCGACCGAATGCGCGGTTGCCGCGCCCGGAAGCGCACCAACAATCGTCTGCCCCAGGGCGTCGAGCTTGGCGTCATCCATTGACCTAAAACCTTAGCGTTCGATCGTGCCGATGCGCCGGATCTTCTTCTGCAGCAGCAACACGCCGTAGAGCAGCGCTTCCGCCGTCGGCGGGCACCCGGGCACGTAGATGTCGATCGGCACGATGCGGTCGCAGCCGCGCACGACCGAGTAGGAATAGTGATAGTAGCCGCCGCCATTGGCGCAGGAGCCCATCGAGATGACGTAGCGCGGCTCCGGCATCTGGTCGTAGACCTTGCGCAGCGCCGGCGCCATCTTGTTGGTCAGCGTGCCGGCGACGATCATCACGTCCGACTGCCGCGGCGAGGCGCGCGGGGCGAAGCCGAAGCGCTCGACGTCATAGCGCGGCATCGACACCTGCATCATCTCGACCGCGCAGCAGGCGAGCCCGAAGGTCATCCACATCAAGGAGCCGGTGCGCGCCCAGGTGATGAGGTCGTCGGCCGCGGCAACGAAGAAGCCCTTGTCGGACAGCTCGTGATTGACCTCGCGGAAATACGGGTCGTTGGCGCCGACCGGCATGCCGGTGGCGGGATCGAGGATGCCGGTTGGCGCCGGCGCGATCACAGGGCTCAATCCCATTCGAGCGCCCCTTTCTTCCATTCGTAGGCGAAGCCGACGGTGAGCACCGCGAGGAACACCACCATCGACCAGAAGCCGGTGGCGCCGAGCTTGCCGAACGCCACCGCCCACGGGAACAGGAAGGCGACTTCGAGATCGAAGATGATGAAGAGGATCGCCACCAGGTAGAAGCGGACGTCGAACTTCATGCGCGCGTCATCGAAGGCGTTGAAGCCGCATTCATACGCCGAAAGCTTTTCGGGGTCAGGCTGCTGGAACGCGACCACGAACGGGGCGATCAGCAGCACCAGGCCGATCAGGCCCGCCACTCCGATAAACACCACCAAAGGAAGATAGTTCTGGAGGATGCCGCCCATCGGCCATGACCTTTTCCCGCGGCTTTCCCGAGCACCGCAGATTCGTTCGATTTGGAATGGTTCTGAGGCTTAGCGCAGCGCACCAAAGGGCGCAAGACAAGCAATTTTGACGCTTCGATGCCCCCTCGTTCGGCCTCTGGATAACCCTGAAGACGCCGCCTGGTCGCGCGTCCCTCACGCAGCGACGGCAGCCGGCTTCTGCGGCCTCGAACGCGCGTTCGACGATGTGGGTCTGCAGGGCCGAATAGAGCTGCTGTAGCCGATGCTCGCAGGCAGCGCGCCGAGGAGGTGATCTGGCGGACGCCGTTGTCCCAGATCCTCTTCATCGGCACGATTCCCGCCTTGCCGATGGCCTCGTGCACCACCGCGCCATCCATCGCCGCCATGCACGGCGCGGCGAGGAGCTCGATGCCGCCGGCGCGGAGCCGCGACAGCATTTCCGGATCGCCGCCGAGCCGGCTGGCGAAAAACCGTGATGGCCAGCCTTCCCGGCGACTGGCTCGCGATCGCCTGCGCCGCCTCGATCAGGCGGATCGTCAACGGGTGGCGGTCCGGCGTGTTGACGCCGAGCTTGAACTCGAACTCGGCGGCCGCTCGCGCCGGAGGACCGAGAACGGCGCCCGCAACGGCGGCCGATGTCCTCCCGAGCAGACTTCGCTGGGTCAATTTCGTTGATTTCATTATTGTTTTCCTCCCAGCGATCGGAACCACCGGGCGGGAATGTCAGTCCAACCGCCCCGCCCGGCAAGGCGCCCGCGCAGTCCAATTCGGCTGATGAAACCATTTTGCGGAACCCGCGAAACGGAACGGAAACAATCCGGGCGTAAACGGCTAGGCAACGAAAGGCGCTTTCAGGCGCCGGGAGGCTTCCATGAACCACTCGATCCATTCCGCGGACCGCGCGACGCATCTGAAGATCGTCGTCATCGCGCTCGTGGCGGGAATCGCGGTCGCGGCATTCGGCATCGCGGCGCGAAGCAATGTGGACTACAGCCAGACTGCCCAGGTCATCAAAGCTGGCAAGCCGGTCGTGATCACGAGCTCGAATAGCTCGACCGTCCGCTGACGCTCAAGCGCCGGACAAAGCAAAAAAGCCGCCCTCTGGGCGGCTTTTTGTTTGCGGCTACGGCTCGCAAGGCTCTGCAAGCCATTGATTCTGAGACACGGAATTCCACCAGGTGGTTCCAGACCATTCAAATCAATGGCGCGAGAGACGGGGCTCGAACCCGCGACCTCCGCCGTGACAGGGCGGCGCTCTAACCAACTGAGCTACTCCCGCGGATGCCATAGGCCCGCATCGGGATGAGGGCTTAAAGGGGCCACCATTCCAAGTCAAGGATGTTGCGAATCCGCCCGTGCGGCAGGGCTTTTCGCGATGCCGATGCAAATAATGCCCTATTTCCGGGCGAAACAGCGTAGTCACAGCGTCCCCGAATCATTTAAGGCCTGTTAAACCTGAACTTCCGAAGCCATCGTCAACGAGGAGGGCCAGATATGGCGAAGAAAGCAGCGACCCCGGCGACTGTCACGCTCAAGCACCTCGCGGCAGCGATCGCCGAGGATCAGGAACTCTCCAAGAAGCAGGCCGAGACGATCCTGAACGACATGGTCGCCCGGATCACTAAGCACCTGAAGAAGGGCGACCGCATCCGCATCGTCGGGCTTGGCATCCTACAGGTGCGCAAGCGCGCCGCCCGGATGGGCCGCAATCCCGCCACCGGCGAAGCGATCCACATCAAGGCCAGCAAGAAGGTGGCCTTCCGCGCCGCCAAGGAGCTCAAGGAAGCCGTCTAAAGACCCGGGTCCTACCGCTCGATTCAGAAAAATCAGCGTCATTCCGGCGCGCGACGCGGCCGCCGGAATGACGCTTTTCTGTTATATGGTTTGCCCAGTTCCGTTCCCCTGAAGCACGGGCCCCGACTGTGACCTCGCCTCCAGTGTTTACCCATACGGTGACCGAGCGCTTCCTGCGCTACGTCGTCATCGATACCCAGTCCGATCCGGCCTCGCCTACGTTCCCTTCCACCGAAAAGCAGAAGAATCTCGGCCGCGTGCTCGTTCGCGAGCTCAGGGAAATGGGAATCGAGGACGCTCATCTCGACGAATTCGGCTACGTCTATGCGACCATCCCGGCCAACACGACGAAGCACGTGCCGGTGATCTGCTTCTGCTCGCACATGGACACGTCGCCCGATTGCACGGGCCGCAACGTCAGGCCGCAGGTCGTGCGCAACTATCCGGGCGGCGACATCGTGCTGCCGGGCGACCGCTCGCAGGTGATCCGCGCCGCCGAGCATCCCGCGCTCGCCGAGCAGATCGGCCATGACATCATCACCACCGACGGCACCACGCTGCTCGGCGCCGACAACAAGGCCGGCGTCGCCGAGATCATGGATGCCGCGCATTTCCTCGTCACCCATCCACAGATCAAGCACGGCACGATCCGGATCCTGTTCACGCCCGATGAGGAAATCGGCCGCGGCGTCGACAAGGTCGACCTCAACAAGCTCGGGGCCGATTTCGCCTACACCATCGACGGCGAGACCGCCGGCTATATCGAGGACGAGACCTTCTCCGCCGACGGCGCCACCATCATCATCGACGGGGTCTCGACCCATCCGGGATTTGCCAAGGGCAAGATGGAGCACGCGATCAAGATCGCCTCCGCGATCGTGGCGGCGCTGCCGAAGGAGAGCTGCTCGCCAGAGACCACCGAAGGCCGGCAAGGCTTTTTGCATCCGGTCGCGCTGTCGGGCACGCTTGAGCAGGCGAGGCTCGAATTCATCGTGCGCGATTTCGACGATGAGCGCTTGAGGCAGAAGGAGACGCTGCTCGAGGACATCGTCAGGGATGTGATGAAGTCCTATCCGCGCTCGAGCTACCGGATGGAGGTGCGGGAGCAATACCGCAACATGAAGCGGGTGATCGACCGCCATCCGCAGATTGTCGATTACGCCATCGAGGCGGTCCGCCGCACCGGCCTCAAGCCGGTGCGCGGCTCGATCCGCGGTGGCACCGACGGCTCGCGGCTGTCCTTCATGGGACTGCCCTGCCCCAACATCTTCGCCGGCGAGCACGCCTTCCATTCGCGGCTCGAATGGGTCAGCCGGCAGGACATGGAAAAGGCGGTGCAGACCATCGTGCATCTTTCGATGATCTGGGAAGAGCGCGCCTGAAGGCGCGGCAGCAGCCGCAGGCAGAGCGACGACGAACGACGGCCGGACGTCAGCTTGCGCGCGCCGTCACGATCCAGATCGATCCCGGCAGCCTGACGCTGCCACCTTGCGCGAAGGGTGCGAGGGCCGCGCGGATCGACTCGTTCGCCGCCGCCTGGACGTTGGCCGGATGGCCCTCGAGCGCACGCGCGGCCGGACCGATTTCGAGCGCGCCCTGGACCGCCGCATCCAGGCCGCGCCCGATGGCGAGATCAAGCGAGAGCGTCTGCGGCTCCATCGCGATCGCCTTGAAGCCGGCCTCGGTGAGGATGCCGCGCACGCGTTGTTCCGAGGCGAATGCGAACGGGCCAGGGTCCTCCGGACCGGGCTGCGGGAGCCTGGGCACGTGCTGATAGACCGCCTGCAGCGGCGTCATCATCCACGGGTTTTCGCGCGGCTCGCGCCAGCAGACGAAAGCGAGGCGACCCGACGGCCGCAACGCCCGGCGCATATGGGCAAACGACCGCGACGGCTCGGCGAAGAACATCACGCCGAATCGCGACGCCAGAAGGTCGAAGCTTTCGGGGTCGAAAGGATAGAGGGCGGCGTCGGCCTGCACGAAATCGAGCGGCAGGCCGCGCGGCGCCCGCTGCCGCGCCCTAGCCAGCATCGGCGCGGACACGTCGATGCCGAGCGCGAAGCCGCCCGGCGCGGCCCGTTCGGCCAGCGCGATGGTGGTCGCGCCGCATCCACAGCCCACGTCGAGGATTCGCTCGCCGGGCCTCGCCGCGGCGCGCGCGACCAGGATGTCGGAGATGCCGGCAAGCAGGACGTCCTGCACCTCCTGCCGATCGGTCCAGCGCTGGCCGGCCGGGCCGTTCCAGAACGCGATCTGGTCGGCGTTGTCTTGCGCGGCCGTCGGGCTTTCCATCGGCATGTCCTCTGACCACAAACTGGCTGGCGGGAAGGGCTAGGCGGCCTGTCCGGCAAAATCGAGGCGCGCGGCAACAGCCGCAGATCGAAGCGATGCATCAGCGCGGCCAGGATCAGCGTCGCCTCCTGCAGCGCGGCAGGCGCCTGGGCACCGTGCTGGCGCAGCTTGTTGTGTCTCGGGTGCCCATCAGGAAAACAGAAAAACCCCAATCAGCAGACCCGCTGCAAAGGCCCAGAGCCCCAAGGTGCAGGCTGAAACGACCCGAGCGAGGTTGCGAAGGTCTTGATCCTGTGAGCTCTTGTCGGCGCGATCCATTGCAGCCGTCTCCCGGCGGTGGCCGCCAGCCATTTTTACGGGAAAACTGCCATTCTTGCTAAGGCCCTGCCCGACAAGCTTCGTCCACATAGGCGCCCAAAAAAAGGCATAGAAGGTCACGGGAAATCACGTGGCGGGGATGCGATGGCGGGCGCGAGGGGCCTAGGACAGGGGGTTCGAGGCAGCGCCGGCGGTTCGGCAAGATCGGAAATGCGCGACCCGATTTTCCCGCTCCGGCCGGCTCGGCTGGCGCCCCTCTAGCCGCGTGGCGCCATCAACAAAGCCAGCGCGATGACAAACAGAAACCCTGTCATCACGAGGGCCGCGACGGCACCCGCCGTGATTTTCGCTTTCTCTTTTCGCGTGTAGGGCTGCATGGGCACTTCCGTCGTCGGTCTTCGCGCCTGTAGTGCCGCGGCTCATCGAAGCTGCCGGGCGATAACGGTCCGCGCCGGGGCAGCTGAGTCCGTTGTGGGCAAGTCTGTTTATCGTACAAGGGCCAGGGCGCGAAACGCGAGCCGCCGTCGTCAGCGGTGGTAGGCGGTGAGAGATTCGAACTCCCGACCCTCTCGGTGTAAACGAGATGCTCTAACCAGCTGAGCTAACCGCCCTCGCCCGCCCTTTTGCCCTGCCGCGCCCGCCCGCGCAAGCGCGGGAATCACTCGGTCGGCAGCCCCGGCAATGTTGCGATCTCGTCGAGCCACGGCGCCGCCGAGCGGCACCAGAACTGCCGCGCCGGCCTCAATTCGCCGCGCTGGCGAATGCTGCCCCAGCGAATCCCCCAGTCGTCGGGACCGCCCTCGCCGCTGGTGAACAGGGGCGAGCCGCATTCGCCGCAGAAATGCTGGTAGCGGATGGCGCCATTGTCGCCCGTCTTGACGTAGATCTTCGGCGCCTGTCCGGTCATGCGAACCTGGTCGGCGGAGCAGATCGCCGTCACGCGGAAGGGCGAGCCGGTGAGCGACTGGCAGTCGGTGCAGTGGCAGATCGAAACCCTCGCCGGATCGATTTCGGCTTCATAGGTCACGCGTCCGCAATGGCATTGTCCGTCGATCCGCATCGCTTCGGTCCCGCTTTGACCCGATTTCTTCACGCGAAGGGGTGTGCGCTTTCCAAGAGCAGAAACGGCGCCCGAAGGCGCCGTTTCGTCGTTTCAGCTTTGCCTAGTGGGCGGTCAGGCCACTGGACGGCTCGTCGCCATCCGGCTTGACCGGCACCTTGGTGTCCTCTTCCCAGACGATCGGCACCGGCGGGCGCACCAGCGCACGCGAGACGACGTCGTCGAGGCGGGCGACCGGGATGATGTCCATGCCGCCCTTGATCGCATCGGAAATCTCCGTGAGATCCTTGGCGTTGTCCTCGGGGATCAGCACCGTCTTGATGCCGCCGCGGGCAGCGGCAAGCAGCTTCTCCTTGAGTCCGCCGATCGGCAGCACCCTGCCCCGCAGCGTGATCTCACCGGTCATCGCGACGTCATGGCGGACCGGAATGCCGGTCATGACCGAGATGATCGCGGTCGCCATCGCAACACCGGCCGACGGGCCGTCCTTCGGGGTCGCCCCCTCCGGCACGTGGACGTGGATGTCGCGCCGGTCGAACAGCGGCGGCTCGACGCCGTAGGTAATCGCCCGCGAGCGGACATAGGACGCCGCCGCCGAGATCGATTCCTTCATCACGTCGCGCAGATTGCCGGTGACGGTCATCTTGCCCTTGCCCGGCATCATGACGCCCTCGATCGTCAGCAACTCGCCGCCGACATCGGTCCAGGCGAGCCCGGTGACGATACCGACCTGGTCCTCGCTCTCGATCTCGCCGAAGCGGTACTTCGGAACGCCCAGGAACTCCTCGAGGTTCTTGTCGGTGACCTTCACCGACTTCTTCTTGGAGATCATCAGGTCCTTGACCGCCTTGCGGGCAAGCGTCGACAGCTCACGCTCCAGATTGCGCACACCCGCCTCGCGGGTGTAGCGCCGGATCATGAGCAGCAGCCCGTCGTCGTCGATCGACCACTCCTTGGAGTCCAGACCGTGCTTGGAGAGCGCGTTCGGGATCAGGTGCTTGCGCGCGATCTCGAGCTTCTCGTTCTCGGTGTAGCCCGCGATGCGGATGATCTCCATGCGGTCCATCAGCGGTCCGGGAATATTCAGCGTATTCGCGGTCGTGATGAACATCACGTTGGAGAGATCGTAGTCGACCTCGAGATAGTGGTCGTTGAAGGTCGAGTTCTGCTCGGGGTCGAGCACCTCGAGCAGCGCCGACGACGGATCGCCGCGGAAATCGGCGCCCATCTTGTCGATCTCGTCCAGCAGGAACAACGGGTTCGAGGTCTTCGCCTTGCGCATCGACTGGATGATCTTGCCGGGCATCGAGCCGATATAGGTGCGGCGATGACCGCGGATCTCGGCCTCGTCGCGCACGCCGCCGAGCGAGACGCGCACGAATTCGCGCCCCGTCGCCCTCGCGATCGACTTGCCGAGCGAGGTCTTGCCGACGCCGGGAGGCCCGACCAGGCACAGGATCGGCCCGGTCAGCTTGTTGGCGCGCGACTGCACCGCCAGGTACTCGACGATGCGGTCCTTGACCTTCTCGAGCCCGTAGTGATCCGCATCCAGAACCGCCTGCGCGGCCTCCAGATCCTTCTTCACCTTGGACTTCTTGTTCCACGGGATCGACAAGAGCCAGTCGAGATAGTTGCGCACGACGGTCGCTTCCGCGGACATCGGCGACATCTGGCGCAGCTTCTTCAATTCGTGCTGCGCCTTCTCCCGCGCTTCCTTGGAGAGCTTGGTCTTGTTGATCTTCTCTTCCAGATCGGCGAGCTCGTCGCGACCATCGTCGTCGCCGAGCTCCTTCTGGATCGCCTTCATCTGCTCGTTGAGGTAATACTCGCGCTGGGTCTTCTCCATCTGGCGCTTGACGCGCGAGCGGATGCGCTTCTCGACCTGCAGCACCGAGATCTCGCTCTCCATCAGCCCGAGCACCTTCTCCAGCCGCTGCGGCACGGAGAGTGTCTCCAGGATCGACTGGCGGTCGGCGATCTTGACGGCGAGATGCGAGGCCACCGCGTCGGCAAGCTTGGCGAAATCGGTGATGCCCTGCACCATCCCGACCACTTCGGCCGAGATCTTCTTGTTCAGCTTCACGTAGCTTTCGAAGTCGGACACGACCGAGCGCGCCAGCGCTTCCGCCTCGACGGATTTGGCGTCGGCGTCGGCGAGCGCGACCGCGCTCGCCTCGTAGTAGTCGGCGCGTTCGGAATATTTCTCCACACGTGCACGCTCAAGGCCCTCGACCAGCACCTTCACGGTGCCGTCGGGCAGCTTCAACAGCTGCAGGACGCTGGCGAGCGTGCCGGTCTCATAGATCGCGTCGGGCGCCGGATCGTCGTCGGACGCGTTCTTCTGCGTCGCGAGCAGCACCAGCGCGTCGTTTTTCATCACCTCTTCGAGCGCGCGGATCGATTTCTCGCGGCCGACAAAGAGCGGAACGATGTTGTGGGGGAAGACGACGATGTCGCGCAGCGGCAGCACCGGATAGGAATGGGACTCGCCGTGAACGATGGTTGGCCGGGGTTTTGGGGTCGTCATGGCCTGTTCCTTTTGTTGTGCCCCCTTGCACGCGGCCCGCCCGATTGCGCGGCCACCACAAGGTGCCGGTATGGGTCGTCAGGCTCGTCGAAGCCTGCTCCCCGGATCAGATGGCGAGACGCGAATCTGCATCGCGATGTTTCGCCACCGACAGCATTAGGTGGCTATCGCCCCGGGGGGTGTCAAGTCCCGGAAGTGCCTGCAAAATAAGGCTGAAACGCGAATTTACGATTATGCTGTGAAAGGCTGCGGGAACTGATCCCGCAGCTTTTTTCCGCGCCGGTCCAAACGGCCGGCGATCAGGCGCTTGCGCTGCTTTCCACCGCGCGATCGGACCGATCGGCGTAGATATAGAGCGGACGTGCGGTCCCCTCGACCACCTCGCGCGAGATGACGACTTCCTCGACGCCTTCCAGGCCCGGCAGGTCGAACATGGTCTCGAGCAGGATGCTTTCGAGGATCGAGCGCAGGCCCCGCGCGCCGGTCTTGCGCTCGATCGCCTTGCGGGCGACCGCGCCAAGCGCCTCATCGGCGAAGGTGAGCTCGATGTTCTCCATCTCGAACAGGCGCTGATACTGCTTCACCAGCGCGTTCTTCGGGTCGGTCAGGATCTTCTTCAGCGAGGCCTCGTCGAGGTCCTCCAGCGTCGCAACGACGGGCAGACGGCCGACGAATTCGGGGATCAGCCCGTACTTCAGGAGATCCTCGGGCTCGACATGGCGGAAGATCTCGCCGGTCCGGCGGTCTTCCGGCGCCAGCACCTGGGCCGCGAAGCCGATCGAGGTCGAACGGCCGCGTGCGGAGATGATCTTCTCGAGGCCCGAGAAGGCGCCGCCGCAGATGAACAGGATGTTGGTGGTGTCGACCTGCAGGAACTCCTGCTGCGGATGCTTGCGGCCGCCCTGCGGAGGAACCGAGGCCACCGTGCCTTCCATGATCTTCAGAAGCGCCTGCTGCACGCCCTCGCCCGACACGTCGCGGGTGATCGAGGGGTTGTCGGACTTGCGGCTGATCTTGTCGATCTCGTCGATATAGACGATGCCGCGCTGCGCGCGCTCGACATTGTAGTCGGCCGACTGCAACAGCTTCAGGATGATGTTCTCGACGTCCTCGCCGACATAGCCGGCCTCGGTGAGCGTGGTCGCGTCCGCCATGGTGAAGGGGACGTCCAGGATGCGCGCCAGCGTCTGCGCAAGCAGCGTCTTGCCCGAACCGGTCGGGCCGATCAGCAGGATGTTCGACTTCGCGAGCTCGACGTCGTTGTGCTTGGTCTGGTGGTTGAGCCGCTTGTAGTGATTGTGCACGGCGACCGAGAGCACCTTCTTGGCGTGGCTCTGGCCGATCACGTAGTCGTCGAGAACCTTGCAGATTTCCTTCGGGGTCGGGATACCGTCGCGCGACTTGACCAGCGAGGACTTGTTCTCCTCGCGGATGATGTCCATGCAGAGTTCGACGCATTCGTCGCAGATGAAGACGGTCGGGCCCGCGATCAGCTTGCGCACCTCGTGCTGGCTCTTGCCGCAGAACGAGCAATACAGCGTGTTCTTGGAGTCGCTCGTGCCGACCTTACTCATTCATCTCTCCGTCCGCCGTCCGCTATTCTGCTCTACCGTCCCATTCCGGTGCCGACCGGCATCGATTGTTAGATAGAGCAAAATCCGTACCAAAAAAGGCCCTGCGTTTCACAGACCTAGCCGAATCGCGGCCAACTCGAATCCCCTTCGACCATAACCGATCAACCGTAGCCAACCATGCTGACACCCGACTATCAAGAATTCGCTAATCGGGGACGCCGCGGGCACCGTGACAATACCGTGATTTAAGCCTTCCGTACGAGGCAAAGGGCGCGAAATCACGGGAGCGTTGCGGGATTGCCACGCAAAACCGGGACGAAAGCGGAACTTTCGGCCCGTGCCATGGCCCTTGACCGACCGATTTGACCCGACCGGTATGGCTAACGACAGACCGGATGACTACGGCCCCTTCAAAGGCGCCGGATCCTCGGGGCGCTTGTCGATAACCTTGTCGACAAGGCCGAACTCCTTCGCCTGATCGGCGGTGAGGAACTTGTCGCGCTCCAGCGCATCCTCGATCGACTTGTAGGTCTGGCCGGTGTGCTTGACGTAGATCTCGTTGAGCCGCTTCTTCAGGTTCAGGATTTCCTGCGCATGCAGCATGATGTCGGTCGCCTGGCCCTGGAAGCCGCCCGAGGGCTGATGCACCATGATGCGCGAGTTCGGCAGCGAGAAGCGCATGTCCTTGTGGCCGGCCGCAAGCAGGAGCGATCCCATCGAGGCCGCCTGCCCGGTGCACAGCGTCGATACTGCGGGGCGGATGAACTGCATGGTGTCGTAGATCGCAAGCCCCGAAGTCACCACCCCGCCCGGCGAGTTGATGTACATCGCGATCTCTTTCTTCGGGTTCTCCGCCTCCAGGAACAGAAGCTGCGCCACGATCAGCGTCGACATGCCGTCCTCGACCGGGCCGGTGACGAAGATGATGCGCTCCTTCAACAGGCGCGAGAAGATGTCGTAGGCGCGCTCGCCGCGGTTGGTCTGCTCAACCACCATCGGCACGAGTTGCATGTAGGTTTCGACGGGATCGCGCATGTGTCACCCAGGGTTGGCAGGGACGGCTTCCGCAGGCCTTGCCGGTTGGCGGCGCGGACGACCGTCCCGTGATGCAGGACTTGTATAGAGCCCACAGATATGGGCCGCTTGCCGCGCCGGCAAGGGCAATCACCCATGAGGCTAGGCTTCGCGACTTGAAGCCGATTCTCAAGAGCGCTGCCAGCGCGCCCGCGGCCGAGCGCGCCGCATTCGCGCTTCATGCTTAACGCCCCGGAACCTGGTGGAGCGATTGCTAGAATCGGACCACTAGATCAGGCCGCGGTCTTTTCCGCGTCGTCGTCCTTGAACAGCTCTTCGCGCGAGACCTTCTTCTCGCTCACATTGGCAAGCTCGAGGATGAAGTCGACGACCTTGTCCTCATAAATCGGAGCACGAAGCTGGGCGAGCGCATTGGCATTGCTGCGGTAATAATCCCAGACTTCCTTCTCGCGCCCCGGCATCGAGCGGGCGCGCTCGATCACGGCACGGCCCACCTCGTCGTCAGTGACGGTGATCTTGTTCTTCTCGCCGATTTCGGAGAGCACGAGACCAAGGCGGACCCGGCGGTCGGCGATCTTGCGGTACTCCTCTTTCGCCGCCTCTTCCGTGGTGTTCTCGTCGGCAAAGGTCTTGCCGGCGGATTCCATCTCGGCCTTGATCGAGGTCCACATCAGGTTGAACTCTTCGTCGACCAGCGACGGCGGCGCGTCGAATTTGTGGCTCTCGTCGAGACGGTCGAGCAGCAGCCGCTTGACGCGCTGGCGCGTCGCGCCGGCAAACTCAGCGGCCATCCGCTCGCGCGCGGCCTGCTTCAGCTTGTCGAGCGATTCCAGCCCGAGCATCTTGGCGAACTCGTCATTGATGTCGACCGCCTGCGGCGCCTCGAGCAGGGTCGCGGTGGTCTCGAACTCGGCTGGCTGGCCGGCAAGCTTGGCGCTCGCATAGTTCTTCGGGAACGAAACCTTCAGCGTGCGGGTTTCGCCGGAGGCGATGCCGACCAGCTGATCCTCGAAGCCGGGAATGAAGGTGTTGGAGCCGATCGTGACCTGGATGTTCTCGCCGGTGCCGCCTTCGAACGGCGTGCCGTCGATGCTGCCCTTGAAGTTGATGGTGACGCGATCGCCGGATTCGGCCTTGGCGCCCTCGGCCTTCGGCGCATAGGTACGGTTCTGATCGGCGATCCGCTTGATCGCTTCGTCGACGTCGGCGTCGCTGACCTCGGCGACCGGCTTCTCGACATTGAAGCTCTTGAAATCGGCGAGCTGGATCGGCGGCACCACTTCGATCGACACGGTATAGGTGAGGTCGGAATGGCCGCTCAGGAGCTGCTCGACCTCCTTCTCTTCCGTCGGCATCGTGACCTTGGGTTCGGTCGCAAGGCGGAAGCCGCGCTCGGTGAAGATCTGCGTGTTGGTGTCCCGGATGGTCTGATCGATCGTCTCGGCCATCACGGAGCGGCCGTAGACCTTCTTCAGATGGCTCACCGGCACCTTGCCGGGGCGGAATCCGTTCAGGCGGACCTTGTCCTTGAGATCGACGAGGCGCGCGTCCAGCTTGGCATCGAGATCGGATGCGGGAACGCTGATCTTGAATTCGTGCTTGAGCCCTTCGTTGAGGGTTTCGGTGACCTGCATGGCGTTCAATCTTCTTCCGCTTCGTCGGGCGCACGGCCCGAACAGTCTTCAATGTTGTCAGCGCGCGAACAGACGTCCCGCGCCGGTGATCGGTGAACCATATCCCTTATGCAGGGACCGGCTCTCCGGCAATTCCTCGTGCAAACGCTGCAAGCGCTTGGTGCGGGCGGAGGGACTCGAACCCCCACAACTTTCGTCACTGGAACCTAAATCCAGCGCGTCTACCAGTTCCGCCACGCCCGCTCGGATTAGCATCAAGTCCGGCCGCGATGCCGCGGGCGGCGGGCTTATACCATGAGCCACCCCGTCCGCAGCAAAAAAATGGCCGGTTCGGTCCCTCCCCGGCGGCCTGCCGGACGGATGGTCGGATTCTAACATTCGCTACCCACTTTGGGAGGCAAGCTTGCGAATGTCGGAATCAAAGGACCACCAGCAAATAGTTGATGCTAGTGGGGCTTTGGATTCGACGTTCGCATGACGCCGTCGCGGCGAGCACGTAGCGAACGTCAAATCCGCTCCACTGGACACTTCATCCTAAAAATGGTCCGCATCCACCTCATGTCAAACCCGATTTTGCGGATCAATCGACGCAGGGTGATGGCGGGCCTCGGGGCGGCTGTGCTTGGCCCGCATTGGCCCGCGATCGCCGCCCCGGCGACCCCGCTGGCCCTGCGGGCGGCGGCGGAGACGGTTGGCCTGAGGCCGAACCAGGCCGAAACCGCGGCTTGGGCCCTCAGAACCGCCGCGGCGGCGGGCACGGCGCGGTTTGGCCAGGGCGAACGGCTCGATCTGACCGTCACCAACGCGTTGCCGGTCGCGCTTGCACTGGATTGCCATGGCCTGGACGCCGCTCCCGGACTGGAGCCGCTGCTGGCGCAAAAGCCGTTGGCGGCCGGAGCTAAAGCATCGCTTGAACTTGCGCTCGGCCATGCCGGGACCTTTCTCTGCGCGCTGCGGCCGCTTGGCGGCGGGGCGCAACCGGTGCGGCCGCTCGCACTGGTCGCCACCGAGAAGGAACCGGTGGCCGTCGATCGCGACGAGGTGCTCCTGGTCGAGGAATGGCGGCTGCGTGCCGACGGAACGCCCGTCGCGGCCGGCGCCGACGCCGGTGGTGCCGAGACGATCTTCACCGCCAACGGCGCTCTGTCCCAGGATATTTCGCTTCGCGCTCACGAGCGGCTCAGGCTTCGCTTGATCAACGGTTCGGAGCGCCGCGTCATTGCGGTGAAAATCGAAGGGCTCGACGTCCGGGTGATGGCCCTCGACAGCCAGCCCTGCGAGCCGTTCCAGGCCCGTAACGGTGCCCTGGTACTTGCACCCGGGGCCCGCGTCGATGCCTTCATCGACGCGACCGGCAAGCCGGCTTCGGCCTCGCCGATCCTGCTGCATGACGGGCAGACGGCGCGCCCGATCGGCCGGCTCGTCGTCGCCGACGGACCAGCGGCGCGCCCGGCTCCGCTGCCGGCAGCTCCAGCCTTGCCTGCCAACGGCCTGCCCGACCGGATCGATCTCAAGGACGCCTTGCGGGTGGATATGGCGCTCGGGCGGTCACCGGCCTGGACACCTGCGGAAGAATTGCAACCGACAGCATCGCCCGCGTTCCGCGCCAGGCGCGGCCGCGCCGTGGTGCTGGCATTGACCAATCCTGCCGAGAAGCCGACCGTGTTCCGGCTGCATGGCCACCATTTCCGCCTGCTCGACCGGCTCGACGATGGCTGGAAGCCGTTCTGGCTCGATACGCTCGCCGTCGAGCCGGGACAGACCCAGCGCGTCGCACTCCTGGCCGAGCATGCCGGGCGCTGGCTGGTCGAGGCCTGCGTTACCGACTGGGCGGCGCCGCGTCTCGTCCGCTGGTACAGTGTCGAGTGAGGATCAGACCATGAGCAACACCACGCCAACCCTGCGCAGCGTGAAGGCCCGCGCCGTCATCGCGCCGGTCGGCCGCCCCGTGAAGAACGCCTTCGGTGTCATCAGCGAAGCGCCGCTGGTGCTGATCGATGTTTTGACCGATCAGGGTGTGACCGGACGCGCCTACGTCTTCGCCTATACAAGGCTGACGCTGCAGCCGCTGGTGCATCTGATCGAGGGGATCGGCCGCGACCTCGTTGGCCGGCCGATTGCACCGTTCGACCTGATGGCGGCGATGGACGCCAAGTTCCGCCTGCTCGGCTGGCAGGGCCTTGTCGGCATGGCGGTGTCCGGCCTCGACATGGCCTATTGGGACGCGCTCGGCAGGCTCGCCGGCAAGCCGGTCGCAGCCCTGCTCGGTGGATCGCCGCGCCCGGTCAGGGCCTATGACAGCTATGGCGCGGTCGATCCGGTCGCCGACGAGAGACAGCTTCGGCGCTCGATCGAGCTCGGCTTTCGCGGCATCAAGGTCAAGGGCGGCACCGGTGATGCCGCCGAAGACGAGCGCATGATCAAGGGGCTGCGTGCCCTGCTCGGCCCTGACGTAGCCCTGATGCTCGACTTCAACCAGTCGCTCGATCCCGCCGAGGCGATCTGCCGCATCGCTCGCTTGGCGCCCTACGACCTCTGCTGGATCGAGGAGCCGGTGGCGCAGGAGAACCTGTCGGGCCATGCCAGGGTGCGCGAGAACTCGCCGATCCCGATCCAGGCCGGCGAGAACTGGTGGTTCCCGCGCGGCTTCGCCGAGGCGATTGCGGCCGGCGCCAGCGACTTCATCATGCCCGATTTGATGAAGGTCGGCGGCGTCACCGGCTGGCTCAACGTCGCCGGACAGGCCGACGCCGCGTCGATCCCGATGTCGAGCCATTTGTTCGCGGAGGCCAGCGCGCATGTGCTCACGGTGACGCCGACCGCACATTGGCTCGAAGTCCTCGACCTCGCGGGCGCCATCCTTGTCGAGCCGATCAGGATCGTCGACGGCACCGTCAGCGCGCGCGGGCCTGGCCTTGGCCTCGAATGGAGCGAGGATGCGGTCGCGAAATACGTGCTGAGCTGAAACGGTAGCGTCAGCCGCGCGTCCAGCGATACAGCGCGTCGGGCTCCTGCTCCTCATTGTCGCCATCGGTCTGGCGAACGAGCGCAAATCCCCGCCGTTCATAGAAGCGCCTCGCTCTCACGTTGCTTTGGAAGGTCCAAAGCTGCAGGCCGGCGCAGCCATCCTTGGCGATTTGCAGCAAGGCGCTGCCGACGCCGTCCCCTTGCGCCTGTGGCAGCACATAGAGCTGGTCGATCCAGTCCGCTCGGAAAGCGATCATCCCTCGCATCGCCGCGCCGTCGAACGCGCCCCAGAGTTCGCAGGCCGGGAACACCCGCTCACGGAAGAACCAGCGGTCTTCTTCCGGCGTATGGCGCCCGGCGAGCCGCGGCAGCGCAGCGTCAAAGGCAACGCGGTGGACCCGCGCCGCTTCGTCCATATCCGCAAGGTCCAGGCGCCGCAACGCGCGCCCGCGCTTCTCAATAGTCGATGCCGAACTCGTCATAGATGCGCCTGAACACGGCGGGCAGCGTTTCCGGCAGGTCTTCGGCGATCAGGCCCGGGCCGGCCTCGCGCGCGGCCTCGCCATGCATCCACACCCCGATCGAAGCGGCCTCGAAGGCCGGCACGCCCTGCGCGAGAAGCCCCGCGATGATGCCGGCGAGCACATCGCCGGCGCCGGCGGTCGCCAGCCAGGGCGGCGCATTGGCCGCGATGCTGGCGCGGCCGTCGCGCGCGGCCACCGTTGTATCGGGACCTTTCAGCAGCACCACGGCGCCGCAACGTTCGGCCGCATCGCGCACCCGTTCCAGCTTGGAGCGACCAGGATTCTTGTTGCTGATGTCGGAAAACAGCCGCGGAAACTCGCCCTCGTGCGGCGTCAGCACCACCTGCGGATCGAACGAAAGCCTGATCGACTCGAACAGGCGCTCGGGTGCGGCAGCAAAGCTCGTCAACGCATCCGCATCGAGCACGGCCGGTCGCCGCATCGACAGCGCCGTATGCACGAAATCGCGGGTCCGCTCGCCGACGCCGGCGCCCGGCCCGATCACGAGCGCATTGAACCGCTTGTCGGCAAGCAGCTCGCCGAACTCGACCACCGTGTCGACGGCGCGGACCATTACCGCGGTGAGCGCTGCGGCATTCACGGCAAGCGCATCCCGAGGTGAGGCGAGCGTCGCGAGCCCGGCGCCCGCGCGCAAGGCGGCCCGCGCCGCCATGCGTGCCGCGCCCGTCGCCTCTATGCCGCCGGAAACGATCAGCGCGTGGCCGCGGGCATATTTGTGGCCGTCGATCTTCGGCACCGGAAACCGGGTCCGCCACACCTCCGGCGTGTTCTCGAAGGTCTGCGGCCTGATCTCATCCAGCACCTGCGCAGGGATGCCGATGTCGGCAAGCCGGACGGGACCGCAATGGATGCGGCCCGGCAGCAGGAGATGCGCGGGCTTCTTGCGGAAGAAAGTCACGGTTTCGGTCGCTTGCACCGCGACACCCATCACCGCGCCCGACGTGCCGTTGATCCCGCTCGGCAGGTCGACCGCGAGCACCGGCGCGCCATTAGCGTTGATCGCCTCGATCATGGCGCGCGCCTCGCCCTCGACGGGACGGCTGAGGCCCGCACCGAACAGCGCATCGATGATCAGCGCGGGCTTGCCGATCGCCTGCGGCGTGAACGGGAGCAGCGGATGTTTCCAGCCGCGCGCGGCGGACGCCGCGTCGCCCTTGAGCTGGTCGCGCTCGCACATCAGGATCACCGAGACCTCGCGGCCCTGCGCGGCAAGCTCGGCCGCCGCGACGAAGCCGTCGCCGCCGTTGTTGCCGGGGCCCGCCACCACCAGGATCGGCCCCTGCTCGACGAGATCCGTCGCGGCTTCCGCGACCGCCTGGCCGGCGCTGAGCATCAGCGCGAAGCCCGGCGTGCCCGCGGCGATGGCGAGCCGGTCGGCGCGTTCAATCTCGGCCGTCGTCAGAACTTCCATATCCAGTCCCCGATCAATCCTGAGGCATTCCGCCCGCCGGCCCGCGGTACGCCGCCAGGAATTGCACAGATATTGACCTATTTGCCTATTTCATGTGCTTCGCTATGCTGGACTTTCACTCGTTCGCAGGCGAAATGCCTATCAAAAGTCTGATAACGTTCCGAAAACAGGTCCGTTAACAACTTGGCATAGACCCTGCTTTCGAGGAAGCCACTCTGGTTCGTCGCGCATGCAGGCCGCGATCGGTGCATCGGACTGCCGCTCGGCAGCCAGACAACGCCCGGCATCGAGGACAAGCGCAAAACCTGCGCGCCTTTCGCGACCGACCAGCTCGCTCGTTTGACCTGCAATGCCCGGGAGGCGCTAAGTGAAGAAGATCGAAGCCATCATCAAGCCGTTCAAGCTCGACGAGGTGAAGGAAGCGCTCCAGGAAGTCGGACTGCAGGGCATCACGGTCACCGAGGCCAAGGGTTTCGGTCGCCAGAAGGGGCATGCCGAGCTCTATCGGGGCGCTGAATACATCGTCGACTTCCTGCCCAAGGTGAAGATCGAGATCGTGATCGGCGACGACCTCGTGGAGCGGGCAATCGATGCGATCCGCCGCGCGGCCCAAACGGGGCGGATCGGCGACGGCAAGATCTTCGTGTCCAACATCGAGGAAGCCATTCGCATCCGCACCGGCGAATCCGGGCTGGACGCTATTTGAGCCCGATGCTATCCGAACAACACCGAAGCGAATGTCAAATCCACCGCACCAGAAGCAGAAAGAGGCCGCGATGGCGGCCCTAAATTCGTTCGCGGAATCTAACGCCCTCACTTGGAAACCGACCCGGAGAAATAAGGGGTATTCATGAAGACCGCCAAAGACGTCCTCAAAGCGATCAAGGACAACGACGTCAAATACGTCGACCTGCGTTTCACCGATCCGCGCGGCAAGTGGCAGCACGTGACCTTCGACGTCAGCATGATCGAAGAGGACACCTTTGCTGAAGGCCAGATGTTCGACGGCTCGTCGATCGCCGGCTGGAAGGCGATCAACGAATCCGACATGTGCCTGATGCCCGATCCGGTCACCGCGACGATCGATCCGTTCTTCGCCGAGACCACCATGGTCATCATCTGCGACGTGCTCGAGCCGACCACCGGCGAGCCCTATAACCGCGATCCGCGCGGCATGGCCAAGAAGGCCGAGGCGATGGTGAAGTCGATGGGCATCGGCGACACCGTGTTCTTCGGACCCGAGGCGGAATTCTTCGTGTTCGACGACGTGCGCTTTTCCGCGACCCCCTACAACACCGGCTTCCGGCTCGATTCCTCGGAGCTGCCGACCAATTCCGACACCGAATATGAGGGCGGCAACCTCGGCCACCGCATCCGCACCAAGGGCGGCTACTTCCCGGTGCCGCCGCAGGACTCCGTGCAGGACATGCGCTCGGAGATGCTCGGCGCCATGGCCAAGATGGGCGTCAAGGTCGAGAAGCACCACCACGAGGTGGCCTCGGCCCAGCACGAGCTCGGCATGAAGTTCGACACGATGACGCTGATGGCCGACCAGATGCAGATCTACAAATACTGCATCCACCAGGTCGCGCACATCTACGGCAAGACCGCCACCTTCATGCCGAAGCCGGTCTACGGCGACAACGGCTCGGGCATGCACTGCCACCAGTCGATCTGGAAGGAAGGCAAGCCGGTGTTCGCCGGCAACAAGTATTCCGACCTGTCGGAGATCTGCCTCTCCTATATCGCCGGCATCATCAAGCACGCCAAGGCGATCAACGCCTTCACCAATCCGTCGACCAACTCGTACAAGCGTCTGGTCCCGGGCTATGAGGCGCCGGTGCTGCTCGCCTACTCCGCGCGCAACCGCTCGGCCTCGTGCCGCATCCCGTACACGGCCAACCCGAAGGCCAAGCGCGTCGAGGTGCGTTTCCCCGACCCGATGGCCAATCCCTATCTCGGCTTCGCCGCGATGCTGATGGCGGGCCTCGACGGCGTGAAGAACAAGCTCGATCCGGGCCCGGCGATGGACAAGGACCTCTACGACCTGCCGAAGGAAGAGCTGAAGGCGATCCCCACCGTGTGCGGCAGCCTGCGCGAGGCGCTGGAAAGCCTCGACAAGGACCGCGCGTTCCTCAAGGCCGGCGGCGTGTTCGACGACGACTTCATCGACAGCTACATCGAGCTGAAGTTGACCGAGGTCGAGCGCTTCGAAATGACGCCGCATCCGGTCGAATTCGACATGTACTATTCGCTGTAAGCAGCACGCGAAATGAGAAAGGCGCCCCGTCCGGGGCGCCTTTTGCTTTGCAGGCTGGTTGCAAGAACCTCGCGGCTGCGGCCGCTCAGGCCGCGCGCCGATGCTTCGCGAGCGCCTCGCCGAAAGCCTCGAACAGCTTGCGGTTGATCGGGTTCTTCTGCGGGTCGTACTCGGCGTGCCACTGCACCCCGAGCGCAAAGCCGGGCGCCTCCGCAATCCGGATCGCCTCGATCGTACCGTCTTCCGCCACCCCTTCGATGACGACGCGCTTGCCGGGCTCGAGGATGCCCTGCCCGTGCAGCGAATTCACCCGGATGATCTCGCAACCCAGGAGGGTCGCGAACGCGCCGCCCGGCGTCAGCGTCACTTCGTGCCGGTCGGCAAAGATCACCTTGGGATCGGGATGGATCTCGCCGCTCTCCAGCCGCGGCATGCGGTGGTTCATGCGGCCGGGCAGCTCGCGGATCTCCGGATGCAGCGAGCCGCCGAAGGCGACGTTCATCTCCTGCAGGCCGCGACAGATGCCGAACAGCGGCACGCCGCGCGCGACGCAGGCCTGGGAAAGCGCAAGCGCGACCTCGTCGCGGTGGATGTCGTAAGGCTCGTGCTTGGCGTCGGGCTCGGTGTTGAACCGCGTCGGATGCACGTTGGCCCGCGCGCCGGTCAGCACGATGCCGTCGACCGTGTCCAGCAGCGCGCCGACATCGGTGATTTCGGGCAGGCCGGCAAACATCAGCGGCAGGGCGCCGGCGACGTCGGCGAGCGCGCGGAGATTCCGCTCACCGACCATCTGCACCTGAAATCGATTTTCGACGCGATGGGTGTTTCCGATCACGCCGACCACCGGCCTCCTCATCGCCGTTTCTGCCTCCTGCCGCGAATGGAGCCGCGATCATGCCCGGCGGGCGCGTCCCGATCAACATCCGTCGTCTGCTCCACAGCCCTGCAAGAATGCCGGTTCGGACCACCTGGGCAGCTGTCCGAATCGCGGGCGGCGCACACAGCAGCCCTGCGCCCCGGCGCGGGCTTGATCCCGACGGCTTTTGACGAAACACTGCCGGCGGACGTCGTGCAAGAAGGAATCACCGTGACCGGCCTGAGCGAAGAGCGCCTCTCCGCCCGCAATGACCTCGCCTGGGCGATCACGGTCGGCGGTATCGGCATCGTGCTGTTCGCAGGCCTGCTGTGGTTTGCCTGGTCGTTCGCGGCGACGCTGTTTCTGATCTTTGCCGGCATGCTGCTCGGCGTCGCCCTGACCGCGATGACCCACCTGCTCGGCCGCGTGGTCAAACTGCCGCATGCGCTGCGGCTGACCATCGTCTGCCTGGTGCTTGCCGGCATGCTGTCCGGCATCGTCTTTCTCGGCGGCACCACCATCGCACAGCAGGCGGCGGCGCTGAGCAACACGATCAAGTCGCAGCTCGTGAACGTGAAAGCCTTCCTGGAGAAGAACGGGATCGATACCAGTTACTTCGATCTCGGCAACCAGGGTGAGGCCGCTGCGGGCTCATCGCCCGCTTCCGCGACGCCGGCCACTCCGTCTACGCATAACTTTCCGGGCGCCGGCGCCATCGCGTCCAGCGGCGGCGCGATTGTCAGCCAGACCCTGAAACTGCTGCTGGGCACGGTCAGCGCGGTCGGCAACTTCTTCATCGTGCTGTTCCTGGGGCTTGCCTTCGCCGCCCAGCCGTCGGTCTACCGCAACGGGCTGTTGTTCATGGCGCCGGCCAAGCACCGCGCCCGCGCCACCGTCATCGTCGACCGCATCGGCGAGACACTGGAGCGCTGGCTGATCGCGCAGATCCTCACCATGTGCGCCGTGTTCCTGGTGACCTGGATTGGCCTCGCCATCATCGGCATTCCGGGCTCGTTCATCCTGGGAATCCAGGCCGGCCTGCTCGCCTTCATCCCGACGGTTGGCGCGATTCTGGCCGGGCTGATCGTGGTGCTGGCGAGCCTTGCATCGGGATGGATCGCCACGCTCAGCGCGTTCGTCCTGTTCCTCGGGGTGCATGCGCTGGAGAGCTACGTGCTGACCCCCATCATCCAGCGCCAGGCGCTCGACATCCCGCCGGCCACGCTGTTTGCGTTCCAGATCCTGCTCGGCGTGGTGTTCGGCATCTGGGGGCTCGCGCTCGCGCTGCCGCTGATGGCGATCGCCAAGGTGATGATCGACTATTTCAAGGCCGACGCCCCGCCGCGCGAGGCCGCGGTGGCCTGACGGCGAGCGCTCAGACTGCCGAGGTCAGCACCGTGCTGGTGTGCTCGACCTCGGGCGGCGAGGCAAAATACTGGCCGACAAGGCCCCGCCATTCGGCAAAGTTCTCCGAGCCGCGGAAGTCGACAGTGTGGTTCTCCAGCGTCTGCCACTTGACCATCAGGCGATAGCGCTGCGGCTTCTCGATCGAGCGATGCAGCTCGAAGCCGTGAAAGCCCTTGGAGCGGCCGAAGGCGGCACGTGCCTTGGCCACCGCCGCCTCAAAATCCTTCTCGCTGCCGGGCTTGATGTCGATCTGGGCGATTTCGGTGATCATGGATGGAGCCTCTCGTCGGGAACTTGCGTTTCTAACGACGCCGCGCGGGCCTGGAAAGAGTGGAACTTCATGAGCAGCAATTCCCCGCCTGCATCGGCGGGCATGGCACCGAGCCATAGGAGCAGAAAACGCAGCAATCGCCTGGCTTGGGCTTCAGCCGTTCGCCGCACCCCTTGCAGTCGTAGAAGAACTGGCAGGCGTCGACAGGCATCGTCTCGGTGGCCTGGTGGGCGCAATGCGGACAGGTAAGCGTCGACTGAAGCTGCATTAGCGGTTGGTGCCACGGCGGGCAGCCAGATGCCAATCACACGGACGGCACTTAACCGCGCTGCGGCGGTATCTCAGCCGAGCAGCAGCGCCGCACCCGCGACCATCAGCGAGCAGCCGATGAACATCACGGTCGGCCAGGGGCCGGACTGGCGATAGCGACCTTGCGCCCGCCGCTCCGAGATCAGCGCACTCTCATACTCGTCCGCCGTCGAGAACATGCAGGCAAAGCCGCCGCGCGCCGTGGCCGCCGCCGCTTCCAGCGACATCAGGGCAAGCCGGGCACGTCGATTGCGCGATGAGTCCATGCAACGAGGATAGAGAGTGATGGTAAACGCGCGGTTACGCCCGGTCAGGCCACCACCGGCCGGGCGCGCGCGTGCGCCGGCAGCCCCGCCGTCGTGCGCCGCCATTTCTCCAGCGACAACGGCAGCTCCTCGGCGGCCTCGACGCGGTTGCGGCCGCCGCGCTTGGCCTGGTAGAGCGCGGTGTCGGCGGCGGCGAGCAGCACTTCGAGCTCGGTGCCGGCGGGCCCGCCGGCCACGCCGATCGAGACCGTGGTGTCGACCGCACCGTCCTCGCAGACGATGCCGGAGGCCTCGAACGCCTCGCGCACGCGCTCGGCCACGATCACGCCCTCTTCCAGCGAGCAGGGCAGCAGCGCCGCGAACTCCTCGCCGCCGATGCGGCCCGAAAGATCGCTGATCCGCAAATTGTTGACGATGACGGCGGAGAACAGCTTCAGGATTTCATCGCCCGCGGGATGGCCGAAGCGGTCGTTGATCGACTTGAAATGGTCGATGTCGAAGATCATGACGGTGACCGGGCGACCAGCGGTGGCCTCGCGTTCGATGACGCGGCCGCAGGCTTCCGCAAAGCCACGGCGGTTGAGCATCTGGGTCAGGGGGTCCATCGAGGCCGCGTTCTTGTGCGCGGTCACCGTGCGTTCCGAGACCAGCATGAAGATCACGAACACCGTGCCGATCGCGTAGAGCACGAGCTCGATCGAGAACACCGTGGCCCAGAGGCTGCCGGCGAATTTCTCGCCCGGCGCAAGCAGGAAGTCGCCGATCAGGATCGGCAGCATCAGCACGAATCCATGCAGCACCGGCACGACAATCGCGGGCCAGCGCCGCTTCAGCGTCCGCCGCCGCTCCGACCACAATTCCATCGCGGTCAGCACCGCGTAGAGGGCGACGATGGCGGCACCGATCGTGACGCGCAGCGCGGCGGCCGCCGGATCGAGCAGCGTCGCGGCGCCGATCCAGGCGATGGCGCCGAGCACCAGTCCCGGCAGGTTCGGCTTGCGGCCATGGAACACCCGCGCCGCGTTCCAGATCATGCCGCAGGCGATGAAGCCGACGGCGCCGATCGCGAGCGAAAGCATGTCGTTGAGGAGATGACCCGCCAGCGTCCAGAGCGCGACCGAGGCAGCCCCGAGCAGATAGGCGGTTCCCCACCATTTCAACGCCGGATTGTTCTCCTGGCCGCCGAAAAACAGCAGCATTGCGCCAAGCATGGCCGCGACCATCGTGGCGATCAGATAAAGCGTGTGACTGTCGAGCGACATGGTCATCCCGAAATATGAACGGAGGGGCGCAAGACGCGCCGTATCAGGCTGGATTGTGCCCCCTTGCCCAAAAGTCTAGGGACGGCGCGTTCGAAATCCGTTTGCGTTCACGGACAAGTTTTCAGGAAAAACTGCGTCAATTGGAAATTAACGCGGCAACGAAAAAAGGGCGCCTTGCCGGCGCCCTTTCCGCTTTTCGCAAAGCCGCATTCGCGGCAATTTTTAGCGAAGCAATTAGCGCTTCGAATACTGGAACGACTTGCGCGCTTTCGCCCGGCCGTACTTCTTGCGCTCGACGGTGCGGGAGTCGCGGGTGAGAAAACCGCCCTTCTTCAGCACGCCGCGCAGTTCCGGCTCGAAATTGGTCAGCGCCTTGGAGAGGCCGTGACGGACGGCGCCGGCCTGGCCGGACAGGCCGCCGCCGGCGACCGTGCAGATCACGTCGTACTGGCCGGCGCGGGCGGCTGCGACCAGCGGCTGCTGGATCATCATCCGCAGCACGGGCCGCGCGAAATAGACCTCGACCTCGCGGGAATTGACGACGACCTTGCCGGCGCCGGGCTTGATCCAGACGCGGGCGACCGCGTCCTTGCGCTTGCCGGTGGCATAGGCGCGGCCCTGCTTGTCGACCTTCTTGACGTATTTCGGCGCATCAGGAGCAGCCGGCTTCAGCTGCGACAACTGATCGAGCGATTGAATGGTCTCGGCCATATTATGCGGCCCTCGTGTTCTTGCGGTTCATCTTGGCGACGTCGATCTTTTCCGGGCTCTGCGCCTCGTGCGGATGCTCGGCGCCGCCATAGACGCGCAAATTGCCGAGCTGGACACGGCCGAGCGGACCGCGCGGGATCATGCGCTCAATCGCCTTCTCGACCACACGCTCCGGGAAGCGGCCTTCCAGGATCTCCCTGGCGGTGCGCTCCTTGACGTGGCCGACATAGCCGGTGTGCTTGTAATAGACCTTCTGGTCGCGCTTGCGGCCGGTCAGCACCGCGTGCGCGGCGTTGATGATAATGACGTTGTCGCCGCAATCGACATGGGGCGTATAGGTGGGGAGGTGCTTGCCGCGCAGCCGCATGGCAACGAAAGTGGCAAGCCGGCCGACCACCAGACCTTTGGCGTCGATCAACACCCATTTCTTCGTCACCTCGGCAGGCTTTGCCGAAAACGTTTTCATCTTACGGAATCCGTGACAGGAGAAACCGAACGCGCGAAGGCGCGCCGAACTGCGCGGTTTTCTAGATAACGCGCCGGCGCACGTCAATGGCCGGTCGACAAAAATAACTCATAAAAATCAATGGCTTGAAATTAAGGTGCAATATTACCTGCAAAAACTTTATTTATTTGGAATGGAGTAGGTCGCCGTGACGTGGGCGATCGGATCGGGTGCGCTGCCCGAGAGCAGGCTGACCTCACCAACCGCGAGGCGCTTGCCGAGCTTCAACAGCCGCGCCGCCGCCAGCACATCGCGGCCCGGCTCGCCCTTGCGCAGGAAATTGATGTTGAGGTTGGTCGTGACCGCGAGCCCGACCGGGCCGATCGCCGACAGCAAGACCACATACATCGCGAAATCCGCCAGCGCCATCAGCGTCGGCCCTGAAATCGTGCCGCCAGGACGCAGCATCCGCTCGCTGTAGCGCTGGCGCAGCAGGCAGGTCGCGCCGTCGGCGCTGTCGATGGTGATGTCGTCGCCGCTGAACGCCTGGGGAAACTCCCGGCGGAGGAACTGCTCCAGTTCCGCTACGTTCATTTTCGCAGTGCTCATCGTCTTCCCTGCCCTCGCCTGTTTGCGCCTGTTACCTTAGATTACGACCATCACCCAAATGGAATTTCCGATGTCCACCCAAGCCGCCCGCGCCACGACGCAGCAACCGCCGATCCTCCTGCGCGAAACGATCGGCAGCGTCGCGGTTCTCACGCTGAACCGCCCCGAAGCGCGCAACAGCCTTTCGGAGGCGATGATCGGCGACCTGCATGTGGCGCTGCACGAGATCGCCGCCGACAAGGCGGTGCGCGCCGTCGTCATCGCGGCGAACGGGCCGGCCTTCTCCGCTGGCCATGACCTGAAGGAGCTGACGGCGCGCCGCAGCGACGCCGATCGCGGCCGCGCCTATTTTGCGCAGATCATGAAAGCCTGCAGCGCGATGATGCAGGCGATCGTGCATCTGCCGAAGCCGGTGGTCGCCTCCGTCCAGGGGGTTGCAACCGCCGCCGGCTGCCAGCTGGTCGCAAGCTGCGATCTGGCGGTCGCCTCCGAGGCCGCAGCCTTCGCCACGCCCGGCGTCGACATCGGCCTGTTCTGCTCGACGCCGATGGTGGCGCTGTCGCGCAACGTGCCGCGCAAGCAGGCGATGGAGATGCTGCTCACGGGCGAACTGGTTCCTGCCGCCCGCGCGCGCGAGATCGGCCTCGTCAACCACGTCGTTGCAGCGGGCCAGGAACGTCAGGCCGCCATCGAGCTCGCGCAGAAGGTGGCGCTGAAATCGGCCTATACCGTCAAGCTCGGCAAGGAGGCCTTCTACCGCCAGGCCGAGATGAGCCTTGCCGGCGCCTATCGCTATGCGGCAGAAGTGATGACGGAAAACATGCTGGCGCGCGACGCCGAGGAAGGCATCGCCGCCTTCATCGAGAAGCGCGAGCCGAAATGGCAGGACCGGTAATGCTCACGGTGAGGAGCGCGCGAAGCGCGTCTCGGACCGTGAGGCTCCGGACTGGCCTTCATCCTTCGAGACGCGGCTGACGCCGCTGCCCAGGATGAGGCTCGAGGAACAAGAATGAATCACGACGCCTATCCCGACAACTACATCCGCGGCATCCTCAACAGCGTGAAGTCGATCGCCATGGTCGGCGCCTCGCCGGTCAATGTGCGGCCGAGCTACTTCGCGTTCAAATATCTGGCGCAGCGCGGATACGACATGATCCCGGTCAATCCCGGCCATGTCGGCAAGGAGCTGCTCGGCAAGCCGTTCGTCGCTTCGCTCGCCGAGATCGGCCGGCCGGTCGACATGATCGACATTTTCAGGAATTCCGCCCACATCATGCCGGTCGTCGAGGAGGCGCTGAGGCTCTCGCCGCTGCCGAAGGTGATCTGGATGCAGCTTGGCGCGCGCGACGACGAGGCGGCAGCGAAGGCGGAGGCCGTCGGCATCAAGGTGGTGATGAACCGCTGCCCGAAGATCGAATATGGACGGCTGTCGTCGGAGATTTCCTGGATGGGCGTCAACTCGCGCACGCTGAGTTCGAAGCGGGCCCCGGTGCCGACGCAGGGCATGCGGCTGTCCTTGAATCGCACCAGTGTCGGCGGCGGCGATACCGCGGCATCCGACCGCGCCGCCAAAAACAGGAACGAGGATTCCTGACGCCCGCGCAAAACGATCCTGCTGCCGAACGGGCGCGACAGAGTACCGCCGTTTCAAAGCAGCCCTGACCGGCCGCACCGCCTTGACGGCTCACGCGGCTGCCGCAATTGTCCTCCCTTGGAAGGAGGCGACGTCCCCGCGCCTCGCCTATAACACCCGATCCGCCTCGTCCGCGGTCACCCGGCGCACGCCCCGGGGTGACGCTTGCGCAAAAGGAAGCAGAATGACCGATCGTCCTCCCGGATTTTCCACCCTCGCCGTCCACGCCGGCGCGCAGCCTGACCCCACCACGGGCGCGCGGGCGACGCCGATCTATCAGACCACGTCATTCGTGTTCAACGACGCCGATCATGCCGCCTCGCTGTTCGGGCTGCAGGCGTTCGGCAACATCTATACCCGCATCGGCAATCCCACCAATGCGGTGCTGGAAGAGCGCGTCGCGGCGCTCGAGGGCGGCACGGCGGCGCTAGCGGTCGCGTCAGGCCACGCCGCGCAGGTCGTAGCGCTGCAACAGCTCCTGAAGCCGGGCGATGAATTCATCGCCGCGCGCAAGCTTTACGGCGGATCGATCAACCAGTTCACCCACGCCTTCAAAAGCTTTGGCTGGAACGTGGTGTGGGCCGACCCCGACGATGTCGGCAGCTTCGAGCGCGCGGTCACGCCCCACACCAAGGCGATCTTCATCGAGTCGATCGCCAACCCCGGCGGCAGCATCACCGACATCGAGGCGATCTCGGCGGTCGCACGCAAGGCCGCCGTGCCGCTGATCGTGGACAACACGCTGGCGACGCCGTATTTGATCCGGCCGATCGACCACGGCGCCGACATCGTCGTGCACTCGCTGACGAAATTCCTCGCCGGCCACGGCAACTCGATCGGCGGCATCATCGTCGATGCCGGCACCTTCGACTGGTCGAAGGGCAACAAATATCCGATGCTGAGCGAGCCGCGCCCGGAATATCACGGCATCAAGCTGCAGGAGACGTTCGGCAACTTCGCCTTCGCGATTGCCTGCCGCGTGCTGGGGCTGCGCGACCTCGGGCCCGCGCTGTCGCCCTTCAACGCGTTCCTGATCCTGACCGGCATCGAGACGCTGCCGCTGCGCATGCAGAAGCACTGCGAGAATGCCAAGGCGGTCGCAGAATTCCTCTCTGGCCATCGCGCGGTCGCCTCGGTGAGCTATGCCGGGCTTCCCGGCGACAAGTACAACAACCTTGCGCGCAAATATGCGCCGAAGGGTGCGGGCGCCGTGTTCACCTTCAGCCTGAAGGGCGGCTATGACGCCGGCGTCAGCCTGGTGTCGAACCTGAAGCTGTTCTCGCATTTGGCCAATGTCGGCGACACCCGCTCGCTGGTGATCCATCCGGCCTCGACCACCCACAGCCAGCTCGACGATGCCGCCAAGGTCAAGTCGGGCGCGGCCCCCGACGTGGTGCGGCTCTCGGTCGGCATCGAGGACAAGGAAGACCTGATCGCCGATCTCGAGCAGGCCTTGAGCGCGTAGCAACACGCCGGGGCGCGGCGACATCAATCGCGAGAAATCGACCGGAAGGTGCAGCCCTGTGCTGCACCTTAACCATCCATTTACCATGGTCCGGAAGGATGGCGGCTGTCGGGTCGACCATCGACATGGTCGAGTCGCCGAAAAGAAATCCTTGCGGATCGGATTCAAGCGATGCTGCGCGCCACGACGCTGATGCTTTTCATGATCGCCGCCGCCAATTCCGCGCTCGGCGCAGACCTGGCTCCCTATCCCGGGCGCGCCGCGCGCGTAGCTCCTCCGCCTGCCCAAGTCGAGGCGGAGCCGCTGATCTCATCCTTTGTCTGGACGACGCCGCTGCTGCCGGGGTCCTACACCCTGCCGGGCTACTACGGGCGGCCGTTCGACTACTACTATCAGGGCGCCTATTACGGCGGCGAATACGGCAACGGCTATGAGCCCTATTTCATCCGCGAGCCCTACGCCTGCGGCGTGACCGGCTACTGCTAGCTAGCTAGCCAGGCGGCTGGAGGCAGCGGGAATTGCGAAAGCCCGCGGTGACGGGCGCAACGCCAATCGTTCCGCCTGCAGCACCGCCAGCGTCAGGACCACGATCGCGACCGCCTGATGCGCCAGCGCGAGCCCGATCGGCACCTGGTAGAGCAGCGTCAGAATGCCGAGCGTGGCCTGCAGCGTCACCGCGGCCCATAGCGCCAGCGCGCCGTTGACTGCTGCCGCCGGCGCGCGCGAGCGCACGACGTCGATCACATGCAAGGCCGCAAGCGCGAACAGCGCGTAGGCGGTCATGCGGTGCTGGAACTGCACTGTCAGCGTGTTATCGAACAGGTTGCGCCACCATGGCGTCTCGAACCATAGCCGCGCGGCGGACGGGATCAGGGCGCCGTCGATCGCGGGCCAGGTGTTGAACACGAGGCCGGCGCGCAGGCCCGCGACCAGCGCGCCCAGGTAAAGCTGCACGAAGGTCAGCACGACCAGCGCGGCACTGGTGATCCTGAACCGTGTGGCCGCCACGATCGCGGGCCGCCCGGCAAGCCGGCGCAAGGTCCATACGATACCGGCGAAGATCAACAGCGCCAGCACGAGATGGGTGGCAAGCCGGTATTGCGAAACCTCGACGCGCTCCGAGAGGCCGGAGGCGACCATCCACCAGCCCACCGCGCCCTGCAGCGCGCCAAGCCCGAAGATCAGCCACAGCCGACGCTTCAGTTCCCCGCTCATTCCGCCGCGCCACAGGAAGTACAGGAACGGCAGCAGGTAGACGGCGCCGATCGCCCGGCCGAGCAGCCGATGGCTCCATTCCCACCAGAAGATCGTCTTGAATTCGGCAAGCGTCATCCCGGCGTTGAGCTTCTGATATTGCGGGATGGTCTTGTACGCCTCGAAGGCCTGCGTCCACTGCGCCTCGTTCAGCGGCGGCAGCGCGCCGGTGACCGGCTTCCACTCGACGATCGACAGCCCGGATTCGGTCAGGCGCGTCGCGCCGCCGACCAGCACCATGATCGCGATCAGCGCGGCGACCGAAAACAGCCACCAGCGGATCGCGCGGACCTGCGAAGCGTCTTGCACGTAAAACCCTGGCTTGAATGAATTTTCGCGCCCCTTATAGTCCGCCTCGCCGAACGCGCAAGCCGCGCCGCCGCAGGGGACCGCACAAATCGTCATGGCCATCCGCACCCGCAAATTCTTTGGAACCATCGCGCTGCTGGTGCTGGTCGTGGTGTGGTCGCTATTGGGGATGGCGATCGCGCAGATGCCGCTGCTTGCCAGTTCCGGGATCGCACAGGCGATCTTCTATGTGGTGGCGGGCCTCGGCTGGGTGCTGCCGGCCATGCCGATCGTGAGCTGGATGGCGCGGCCCGATCCTAAATAGCCTAGATAGGCTTGCTCGGCGTCGGCTTGACCGGATCGAACATCGCGCCGGAAAGCAGCACGCGCATGGCGCGCAGCGAACGCAGCCGCCCGTCCCAGCTGATCCGCGGCAAGGCGCGCAGGTTGGTCCGTCCCTCCACATCGACAATGCCAGGAATCGTCGACACGGCGCTGGCAAAGCCGACTTCCTCGGCCATCACCACATGCGCCCTGCGCCAGGAATTGCGGTCGCCGAACGGATAGGCGAAGTGCCCGACGTTACGGCGAAACGCCGTCTCGGCAACGGCCTTGCCCATCGTCATCTCGCGCTGGGCCGCGGCGTCCTTCAGGCTCGTCAGCACCGGATAGTTCACCGTCGCGCTGCCGAACGTGACGTTGGGATCGGCGCCAAGCCTTGCGAGGTCGGCCCAATCCATCGACACCTCGCGCGACAGCCGCGCAAGATCCACCGAATACCGCTTGCACAGATCCTTGATCGCGGCCGACTGATCCGGCGGCGGCAGTGCGCGCATCCAGCTCTCGAGATACTCATAGGCGTCATATTTTTCCGAGAGGGTCCGGGTACCGAAGTGCCGCTCGATGCGGTCGATCACCAGGCTCACCCGGCTTTCGCGGGCGATGATCTGCTCCAGCGCGAGCCACCAGGCCTCGCCGACGCCGTCGGGAAACGCGGTCGGCACGTAGAGCGTGAACGGTACGGCGTGGCGCGACAGCACCGGATAGGCATGCTCGATCAGGTCCTTGTAGATGCCATCGAAGGTCAGGCAGGCGAACCGGCGCGGCCCCTGCATGATCACCGCGCGCCGGCAAACCTCGTCCATGTCGACGATGTCGTATTTCCAGCGCTTGAGCGCTCGGATGGTCCGGTCGAGGAAGCGCGGCGTGATTTCGTGCGCCTGGAACGGCCGGAACCCGCCCGCCACGGGCGGGCGCACGCGCGCAAAATGCAGGACCGCACCCGCTCCGCGGCTGCCGGTCCAGGCACGGCCGGCCCAATAGGCGAACTCGAGTTTCAGGCTCGTCAGGAAGGCATCGGTGGATGGCAATGAATCGCCCCTTGCTGTCGCGAATCCATCCCACCGCCGCGGCATTGTCATTACTTTTTGTTGACATTTCTTTGTAAAGGTCGGCCGGGCTGCGAAAAGCAACAATCCCTCAAAACAGGTTTCGCGATGACCATGGCGGCCGTGATCGAACGCCGGACGGCAGAGGCGCCAGCGCGATCGCGCGACAGCCGCATCGCGAGCGTGGAAATCATTCCCGATCTCGCCTCGGCCGAACCGGCCTGGCGCCAGCTCGAGGCGCAGGGCCAGCTTTCAACACCCTATCAGCGCTTCGATCTGCTGAGCCATTGGTACCGCGAAGTGGGAGCGCGCGAGAATGCCGCCGCGCTTGTCGTGGTCGCCCGCGACGGCGAGCGAAGGCCGCTGTTGCTGCTGCCGCTGGTGCTCGAGGCGTGGCATGGCCTCCGCCTCGCCTGCTTCATGGGCGGCAAGCACACCACGTTCAACATGGCGCTGTGGGATGCCGAGTTCGCCAGGCAGGCGACGCTTGCCGACCTCACCGCCCTGCTCGCGCCGCTGCGGGCGCAATCCGCAGCCGATGTGCTGGCGCTGACGCAGCAGCCGCGGCATTGGCGCGACGTCCTCAATCCCTTTGCGCTGCTGCCGAGGCAGCCATCGGTCAATGACTGCCCGGTGCTGGCGATCGCGCCGGGCGCCGCGCCCACGGATCTGCTCAGCAACTCGTTCCGCCGCCGCCTCAAGGGCAAGGAGCGCAAGCTGCAGGCGTCGGGTTACCGCTACCATGTCGCAAGCAGCGACGCCGACATCGACCGGCTGCTCGACTGGTTCTTCCGCGTCAAGCCGCTGCGGATGGCAGAGCAGAAGCTTCCCGACGTCTTTGCCGAACCGGGCGTCGAGCAGTTCATCCGCGGCGCCTGCCGTGCGCCGCTCCCGGGCGGAGGCCGCGCCATCGATATTCACGCGCTCGAATGCGACGAGGAGGTCATCGCGATATTCGCCGGCGTCGCCGACGGCGCGCGCTTCTCGATGATGTTCAACACCTACACGCTGTCAGAGCGCGCGCGCTACAGCCCGGGACTGATCCTGATGCGCAGCATCATCGACCGCCACGCGGAGCAAGGCTATCGCGCGCTCGACCTCGGCATCGGTTCGGACGACTACAAGCGCATGTTCTGCAAGGACGACGAGCCGATTTTCGACAGCTTCATCCCGCTGACCTTGCGCGGCAGGCTGGCCGCGCCTGCGATGTCCGGGCTCAACCGCACCAAGCGGATGGTGAAGCGCAACCAGACGCTGCTCAATCTGGCGCAAAAGCTCCGCCACACCTTCCGCTGACGGCTCAGGCGGCGCGCGGCGGCGCCACCTCGAGGGCGTTGGACGGCTGCGCCGGACCGGCCAACATCGTCACGTCAGAGAAGCCGGCAGCCCTGAGCTGCTCGCTCATCTGCGCGCGGGCGTCCCGCGGCATCGATGCATCGGGCACCACCACCGCACGCGCCTTCGCGGTGAGCAGTTCCGCCGGCAGGTCGGATGCCGCCCCGGCATCGAGCAGCACATGGTCATAGACCCGCAACAGAGCATCGATCGCCAGCGACAGCCGCGGCGACTGCAAAAGGCTGCGGTCGAAGCCGGGTCGGCCCGCATTGACGAGGTGCACGCGCGACAGGCGATCCTTGGTGATGATCTGCGAGAACGACGCCGCGCCCTGCATCATCTCGGCAAGGCCGGGCACGGTCGGATCGGCAGAGACGGCCAGCATCGTCGGCGAGGATGCCGCGAGGTCGACGACCACGACCCGCGCTTCGCGCGCCAGCAGGCGGGCGAGCGTCAGCACCGTCAGCGTCACGCTGTCGCCGGCGGCGGTGCCGAGCACGGTGATCTTGTGCGCCGCCGCTCCCGCCTCGCGCAGGGCGGCTGCAAGCTGCTCGATTTCGCCAAGCACGGTCTGCGCGGCATCGCTGCGCTCGGGCTCTGCTGCGGCGGCTTCCACAACGCCGGCGTCGACGGGCTCGGCGAGCGGATCGGCCTCCGCGGCGGACCGACGTGCCGGGATCGGCACGCCGATCGAGGCGGCCTGCGACACGAACGCGGCCACGGCGCGCGGCGCGGTCATGCGCAGGAGCTCACCGGTGACGATCACGCTGGTCGACAGCAGCAGCATCGCCAGGGTCGCGATCAGGACGATCGGGAGCTTCTTCGGATAGGCCGGGGTGTTGGACACGATGGCGCGCGAGATGATCCGGCTGTCGGCCGGCGCCGCGTCGATATTCTCGCGCGTGGTCGCCTCGCGATACTTCGCCAGATACGATTCCAGGAGGTCGCGCTGCGCCTTGGCTTCGCGTTCCAGCGCACGGAGCTGCACGTCCTGACCGTTGGAGGACGAGGCCTGCTTCTTCAGCTGTTCGAGGCTCGCGGTGAGACCTTCGACCCGGCCGCCGGCGATGCGCGCATCGTTGTCGAGCGAGCGCGAGATCTTGCCCGCCTCGTCCCTGATCTGGCGATCGAGATCGGCGAGTTGCGCCTTCAATTCCTTGATCCGAGGGTGATTGTCGAGCAGGGTCGACGACTGCTCGGCAAGCTGCGCGCGCAGCGTCACGCGCTGCTCCGATAGCCGCCGCATCAATTCGGAATTGAGCACTTCGGAGGCTTCGATCGGCCTGCCGCCTTGCAGCATCTCGCGGATCAGGCGCGCCTTGCTCTCGGCATCGGATTTCAACGCGCGGGCGTTGTTCAATTGGGTGTTGAGTTCACCCATCTGCTGATTGGAGAGCGTGGTATTGTTGGTGCCGATGAACAGGCTCGACTTGGAGCGGAAATCCTCGACGCGGGATTCCGCTTCCGACACCTTGTTGCGCAGACTGTCGATCTCGCCCGCGAGCCACTGGCTCGCCGATTTCGCCTGCTCCTGCCGCGCGCTTTGCTGCAGCACCAGGTAGCCTTCGGCGATCGAGTTGGCGACGCGCGCCGCAAGCTCGGAATCGCGGGACTGGAACTCGACGACGATGACGCGGGACTTGTCCACCGCATAGGCGGTCAGACGATCGAAATAGGACTCCAGCACCCGCTCCTCGGGAGTCATCGAGAACGGGTCGCGACCGATCCCGAACAGCGCCAGCAGCGACTTCAGCGGCGAGAAGCCCTGCAGCACGGGATCGAATTCGGGACGCTCGGCCAGCTTGTTCTTCTTGATGACCTCGCGCGCGAGCTCGCGCGACAGCAGAAGCTGCACCTGGCTGGTCACGGCCTCCGCATCGAGCGCGGCGCGCTCTTCGCTGCGATCGCCGTTCGGCCGCAGGAACACGTTCTCGCGCCCGTCGACCAGGATCCGTGCCTCGGACTTGTAGCGGGGCGTCACCAGATTGACCGCGAGAAGCGACAGCACAAAGACGAAGGCCGCCGGGAGGATGATCCAGCGCCGGTGGCGCATCAACGCATCGCCAAGGGCGTGCAGGTCGATATCACCGGAAGGAGCCGCCGCAACCGGCCGCGCCGCGGGCGCGGACGGTGCAGCGGCCTTGTCGACCGTCACGCCGTCAGCCTTACGCCACAACGCTAGACGCATCACACACTCCCACGGACGCCCACGACTCCACCTCGCCTGCCCGCGACTACACTCCATTAAGGTTGCCGGCTGGTTAATTGAGCGGGCTTTTGACGGCCAGAATTGCGCTTCCCTGACGGCAAAGGTCATGTTTTGTTAACCATGAAAGTCCTTAATCGGAATCAGGATTTTCCAATGGATCGGTCAATGCCGGGCGTGCGCGCCATTCCCTACTGCCTGCTTGCTGCGCCGGCCTTGCCGGGCCGCGCGCGGGCAGCCGTGCCGGCTGCAATGGCTGGCGATCGCCGGCCTTGATCCATGCCTGCACCGGACCAGCCGCTTCGTATTCTCCATGCGGTGCGCGCGCCGGTTGGCGGGATATTTCGTCATGTCCTCGACATCGCCGGCGGCCAGGCGGAGCGCGGCCACCAGGTCGGCATCGTCGCCGACAGCCTGACCGGCGGCGAACGCGCGCAAGCGGCGCTTGAGGAAATCGCGCCGCGCATGAAACTCGGCGTGCACAGGCTTGCGATCCATCGCGAACCCTGGCCCACGGACGTGCTGGTCTGGCTGCGCTTCCAGCGCCTGATCCGGCGGCTGAGGCCGGATGTCCTGCACGGCCACGGCGCCAAGGCCGGCGCCTTCATCCGCCTGCGCGGCGCGTCCAAGGACACCATCCGGGTCTACACGCCGCACGGCGGATCGCTGCACTATCCGCCCAACACGGTGAAGGGGCAGATCTACAGCCGTCTCGAGCGGACGCTGATCAACAACACCGACCTGTTCCTGTTCGAAAGCGTGTTTGCGCGCGACACCCTTCTGCGCACCATCGGCACCCCCAACGGCCTCGTGCGCTGCGTGTTCAACGGCGTCACCGCCAATGAATTCGATCCCATCACACCGGCGCAGGACGCCACCGATGTGGTCTATGTCGGTGAATTCAGGCACATCAAGGGGACGGACCTCCTGATCGATGCGGTGGCTCGGCTGCATGCCGACGGCAAGCCGGTCACGCTGACGCTCGCCGGCGACGGCGAGGAGACCGAGGCCCTGAAGGCGCAGGTCGCACGGTTGGGCCTCGCCGAAGCCGTTCGCTTCATCGGCCACGTCAAGCCGCGCCACGGCTTTTCCAAGGGCCGGCTGCTGGTTGTGCCCTCGCGGGGCGACTCCATGCCCTATGTCGTGATCGAGGCAGGCGCGGCCGGCGTTCCCATGGTCGCCGCCAAGATCGGCGGCATCCCCGAGATCTTCGGAACCCAGACCGAGGCGCTGTTCGCGCCCGGGATCGCCGGCGCCATGGCGGACGCGATCGAAATCGCCATGGAGAATCCCGAGGCGGCGCGCGAGCGCGCCAGATCGCTGCGCGAGCGCATCTTCCTGCACTTCTCGCAGAAGGCGATGGTCGAGGGCGTGCTCGCCGCCTACCGCGAGGCGTTCGCGCAGCGATAGAAGAACGCGCCGCACACGCGACATTTGCCGGTCGTTAACCGTCATTTACCAACGTAACCCTTTCTTCCGATTTGTCCTCTAAGCCGATGACGGGGCAATTCCGCGGCCGCGCACGCATTCCCACATGTGCGGCAAAGAACGGAAGGGACACGTGGAACCAATCAACGCTCGCTCGATGCTCGATGCCGCCGCGAATGCGGTGGCGACGGCGACGCCTTCCCGGCCGCGGGTCGAACGCCGCCGGCGGCTGTCGCCCGCGGCATTGGCGGTCACCAACCAGCGCGTTGCGCGCGCCTATTCGCCGATCGTGATCGCGGGCTTCGTCCGCCTCGCCGACTTCGTCGTCCTGAGCGTCGTCGGCATGGCGCTCTATGTCGGCTATGTCGTGCCGCTTTCCGGCTTCCACTGGGAATACGCCGCCTCGATCATCGGGATGACGGCAAGCACGGTGATCTGCTTCCAGGCGGCTGATATCTACCAGGTCCAGGTGTTCCGCGGTCAGCTTCGGCAGATGAGCCGGATGATTTCGTCCTGGACCTTTGTCTTCCTGCTGTTCACCGGGGTGTCGTTCCTCGCCAAGCTCGGCGGCGAGGTCTCGCGGCTGTGGCTCGCCGCCTTCTTCGTCATCGGTCTCGCCACGCTGATCGCGGGACGGCTGTTTTTACGCGCGATGGTACGCCGCTGGGCGCGCCAGGGCCGGCTCGATCGCCGCACCATCATCGTCGGCTCCGACCGCAGCGGCGAGGAACTGGTGAAAGCGCTGAAGGCGCAGGAGGATTCCGACATCGCCGTGCTCGGCGTGTTCGACGACCGCAACGACAGCCGCGCGCTCGAGACCTGCGCCGGCAGCCCCAAGCTCGGCAAGGTCGACGACATCGTCGAGTTTGCCCGCCGCACCCGCGTCGATCTTGTGCTGTTCGCGCTGCCGATCTCGGCCGAGACGCGCATCCTCGAAATGCTGAAGAAGCTGTGGGTGCTGCCGGTCGACATCCGGCTTTCCGCCCACACCAACAAGCTGCGCTTCCGTCCCCGCTCCTATTCCTATCTCGGCGAGGTGCCCACCCTCGACGTGTTCGAGGCGCCGATCACCGACTGGGATCTGGTGATGAAATGGCTGTTCGACCATCTGGTCGGCGCGGCCATCCTGCTGATGGCGCTGCCCGTGATGGCGCTGGTCGCGCTGGCGATCAAGCTCGACAGTCCGGGACCGGTGCTGTTCCGCCAGAAGCGTTTCGGCTTCAACAACGAGCGCATCGACGTCTTCAAGTTCCGCTCGCTCTATCACCACCAGGCCGACCCGAACGCGTCGAAGGTGGTGACCAGAAACGATCCGCGCGTCACGCGTGTCGGTCGCTTCATCCGCAAGACCAGCCTCGACGAATTGCCGCAGCTCTTCAACGTGGTGTTCAAGAGCAACCTGTCGCTGGTCGGCCCGCGCCCGCACGCCGTGCAGGGCAAGCTGCAGAGCCGGCTGTTCGACGAGGCGGTGGACGGCTATTTCGCGCGGCACCGCGTCAAGCCCGGCATCACGGGCTGGGCGCAGATCAACGGCTGGCGCGGCGAGATCGACAACGAGGAAAAGATCCAGAAGCGCGTCGAGTTCGATCTCTACTACATCGAGAACTGGTCGGTGCTGTTCGATCTCTACATTCTCCTGAAGACGCCGATGGCTCTGATGACCGAGAGCGAGAACGCCTACTGAGCGTTGGCGCGCGGCGGGTTCGCGTTGTGTTGCGTAAGTTTGCGAGTATGCGATGGCGTATGCGGCGACAGCCGGAAGCTACCCTGCCTCTGCTGCGCCCGGCGTGCTGGCGCTGCAGCGCGCGCTGGTGTGGCTGATCGCGGCCTCCAGCGCCATCGTCTTCATCGAGCCGAGCCCGTACGAGCTCGTGACGACTGTGGCCATCGTCGTGTTCTTCGCGACGGGCTTGCGGCTGCGGCTCGCATTCATGCCGCTGGTGCTGCTGCTCGCGACGCTCAATATCGGCTACAGCATCGGCGCCATCCCCCTGCTCGCCCAGCCCGAAGTCGCAAGCTGGGTCGTCACGTCCTGGTACATGGCGGTGACCGTGGTGTTCCTCGCCATGGTGATTGCTGAGGACACCGAGGCGCGGCTCGCGATGCTGCGCCGTGGCCTGGTGACCGGGGCAATGATCGCCTCGCTCGCGGCGATCGGCGGCTATTTCAACCTCGTGCCCGGCGGGCATGACCTGTTGACGCTGTACGAACGCGCCCGCGGCACCTTCAAGGACCCCAACGTGCTCGGCGCGTTCCTGATCCTGCCGTCGCTGTTCGTGCTGCAGGACGTGGTCACCGCGCCGTTCGGCAAGGCGCTCCGCGCCACCGTCGCGCTGGCGTCAATGGCGCTGGCGCTGCTGCTCGCCTTCTCCCGCGCCGCATGGGGCGGCCTCATCGTCACGGCGGCCTTCATGCTGGCGCTGATGGTCTTGACCAGCCGCTCCGGCCGCGAGCGATCGCGCATCATCATGACCGCTTTGGTCGCGGTGTTCGCGGTCGCGGCGCTGATCGCGGTGCTGCTGTCGCTCGATTCCGTCGCCGACATGTTCAAGCAGCGGGCAAGCTTCGATCAGAGCTACGACACCGGCCGCTTCGGCCGTTTCGGCCGCCACATCCTCGGCGCCGACATGGCGCTGGACCTGCCGTTCGGCATCGGTCCGCTGCAGTTCCATCGCTACTTCCCCGAGGACACCCACAACTCCTACCTCAACGCCTTCATGTCGGGCGGGTGGATTTCCGGGATCTGCTATCCCGCGCTGGTGTTCCTGACCGTGGTGCTCGGCTTCCGCCACCTGTTCGTTCGCGTGCCCTGGCAGCGGACCTACCTCGCCGTGTTCGCGGCTTTCCTCGGCACGGTCGGCGAAAGCTTCGTGATCGACAGCGACCACTGGCGGCACTTCTGGATGATGCTGGGGGCGATGTGGGGCATGCTCGCCGCCGCCCAGGCCTACAAGGCCGTCGCGGAGCCGCCTAACGTGCTCGCCGTGTTTTCGCAGCCGCCGCGCTCTTCCGAGCGGATGCCTCGCTGATCATTGCCTTGAGCTCCTCGGCCGCCGCCAGCATCGTCTCATAGCTCTGGGAGGCGAACCGCAGCAGCAGCCGCAATTCATCATCGGAATAGGCCCCCCAGTTCTTCAGCATCCCCTGTTGCATGTGCTCGTAGAGTTTCCCGACCTTTGCGACATTCTCGGGAACGATGGATATGAACACCTTGCGGCGATCCTTGTCGTCGCGCTCGCGCTGCACGAAGCCGGCCTTCTCGAGCCGGTCCACGACGCCGGTGATGGCCCCCGTGGTCAATCCGGTCACCTCCGCAAGCCTTCCCGCGGTCGCGCGGCCTTCCAGCGTGAGAAAATCCAGGCATTCGAGGTCTGAGCTCGAGATGCCGGCGTAGTCGGCAACAGCCTGGCCGAAGATCGCGCCCATTCCAGAGGCGCGCCGAATTGCGTGTTCCAGTTCCTGCATCAGCGCAGCGCGCGATTTCGCTCTTGACAAGGCAAGTCCTTTTGTCTTAGTCGTCTAATATCTTAGATACTAAGATAATAAGCGGCTGGGATTTTCAACCCCTTTACGAGTCTGGAGCATGCCATGACCCGACGACCCCGCAAAGCGATCATCATCGGCGCCGGCATCGCTGGCCCTGTCGCCGCGATCCTGTTGAAGAGAGCCGGCATCGACGCCGCGATCTACGAGGGCTGGTCCTATTCGACCGGCATCGGCGGCGGCCTGCAGATCGCGCCGAACGGCATGCATGTGCTTGCCGAGATCGGCCTGGCTTCCGAACTCATTCGCAGCGGCGAGGTGGCCGATGCGTTCGACTTCTACTCCCAAAACGGGGCGCGGCTCGGCTCGATCCACCGCAACATGAAGGCGCGGTTCGGTCAGCCGGCGGTCAACATGAGGCGCGCGACGCTGAACGAGGCGCTCGTGGACAAGGCCTGGTCGTCCTGCGTCGAGGTGCATTTCGAGAAGCGTCTGGCGCGGATCGAGGACCGCGCCGATAGGCCCATCGTCGCGACCTTCACCGACGGGTCCACCGCCGAAGGCGATTTCCTGATCGGCGCCGACGGCGTGCATTCGGTGGTGCGGCAACACGTGAACCCCGACGGACCACGCCCCTTCGATACCGGTCTGGTGGGTATTGGCGGCTTCGTGCCGCGGTCGCTGCTGGAGAATGCGGGGATCGGTCCGCTCATCGAGGCGACGTTCGGGCAGAGCGGATTCTTCGGCTATGGCTTCTGCAGCCCCGATCCCGCGCAGGGCGCGATGTGGTGGAGCACGCAGCCGTCGCACGGCATCGATGCTGCGACCTTTCGCGCCATGGGCGACCAAAGACTGAAGCAGCACCTGCGCGACTTTCACCAGGGCTGGCGCGATCCGATCCCGCGCATCATCGATGCGGCCGAAAACATCGTGGTGACCGACACGCTCGATGTTGCGACCCTGCCGACCTGGTCGCGCGGCCGCACGCTTCTGATCGGCGACGCTGCGCACGCCACGAGCCCCCACGCCGGCCAGGGCGCCTCCCTCGCGCTTGAAGACGCCATGCGGCTGTCGCTTCTGATGCGCGAGGACGAGGAGCTTCAGACCACGTTCGAGCGCTTTGAAGCAGAGCGCCGGCCGCGCGCCGAGCGTATCGTGGCCATCGCCCGGCGCAACGGCAGCACCAAGCGCGAATTCAGTCCGACCGGCGCATGGATTCGCGACCGCATGCTGACGCTGCTGTTACCGCTCACGTCACGCGGCATGGATTTCATGTACGCCTACAATCCATGCGAGCCTACGTCTCGACCTCGAACGTCAACCCGGCGTGATCCACTAGCCGCCTGATCAGCTTGTGCTGCATGGCTGCGCCGGGCGTCCAGAACCCGCCCTTGACGTCCGGCGTATCGCGCAACAGGCAGATCGCGCATTCGGAAATCATCTTCGAGGTCGAGCCATAGCCGGGATCGCGGTCGCCGGTCACGCCGGCGCGAACCTGCCGGCCGTCGGGCGCGATCGCGACATAGAGCAGATCGAAGCGGCCGTTCTCGCGCTCCTCCTTGGAGGGCCCCTCGCCCGGCTTCGGCGCGTTCGGGCCGGTCTTCTCGGCATTGGCCGCCATCACGCGCTTGGCGTTCGCCTCGCCCTTCTCGCCCGGACCGGTCAGCACCATCTCGTCATAGACGAACTCGCGACCATACGGAAAGCCCATCAGCATGTTGGAGCGGTGGACGTTGCGCGTGTTGATCAGCGCCATCATGAAGGGCGCGGCCCAGGATTGCAGGTCTTCCTCGTAAACAGGCCGGTTGCCCTTCGGCTGCTTGGCGCCACTGAAACCCGGGGTCAGCGCAAACGGATCGTTGAGGATGGCGACCAGGCTGAGATCCTTGGCCACAGCCTCGAACTGCGCGCGCGCGCTCGCCGCGGTGCCGCCGGAGAGCGTGCCGCGCATGTCGCGCACACGGCCCTTGACGCGGGCGGCAGGCGCGCCGAACGCCCGTTTGGCTTCTTCCTGCACGAAGAAAGCGCCGAGCTCGAACGGGATGGAATCGAAGCCGCAGGAGAAGATGATGCGCGCGCCGCTCGCTTTTGCGGCCGCCTCGTGCTTGCCGATCATCTGGTGCATCCAAACCGGCTCGCCGCAGAGATCGAAATAGTCGGTGCCTGACGCAGCGCAGGCCGCGACGAGTTCGTTGCCGTAGAGCTGGTAGGGACCAACCGTGGTGATCACGGATTTGGTCTGGCCGATCATGGCTTGCAACGAGGCGGGATCGCTGGCGTCGGCAACGACCAGCGGCGTGTCCGCGGGCGCACCGATCTCGTCGCGGACTGATTTCAGCTTATCGAGGCTGCGGCCGGCCATCGCCCATTTGAGCGCCTTGTCGTTGCGGTAATGAGCCGCGAGATATTCGGCGACGAGCCGGCCGGTGAAGCCGGTCGCGCCATAGACGATGATGTCGAATTTCGGCGAAGCGTTCATTTCAGTTCCTCAAGGGACGGCGCGGATCACTTCTTCCCATACGACACGCCCATGCCCGCGCGCACGTCGGCCTGGATGCCGTAGGGTGCGATCGGATAGCGCAGGCCGTTTTTGGCAAGCTGCTTCATGCCTGTTATCGCCTTGGCGAGATAGGACGGCGGCAGCGCCATCAGCATTTCCTCGTCGGGTACGCCGCCATAGCGCCGTTCGGCAAAGCAGGGCAAGGACAGCGAGGGCTCACCGGTCTTCAATGCCCGGCCCCAGGAATCGGCGCAAGCGGTTTCGCCGACCACGCTCCACTCGAATTTCCGGTAGCCGGTATATTGCAGGCCGTTGATCAGGATGATCATCTGCCCGGGCGTCGCATAGACGAGGCAGACGTCCGGCGGATTGAGCCGTCCGCTGGTCAGCGGGCTCACCGCGAGCGCCTGATATTGACCGTATGGAACCACGTCGAGCGCCTCCTGGCGCTTGCGCGCGTCCTCCGCAGTGCCGTGCCAGACCCCGACATAGTTCTCGCCCGCAAGCCATTTGTCGTCCTGCGGCCCGAGGCCAACCACGGCGCGGCATTGCGCACCGACAAGGTCGTCGGCGGTGATGCCGACGGTCCAGCCGAGCCGCGAGGCCATGCTGACGATCTGGTCGGTGGTGTGGACCGCGCTCGGGCGCCTGATCTTGGGGATCGCGGCCATTTCCTCGACGGTTGCAAACAGCTTCATGCCGATGATCGTCGTCTTCAGGCGAAGCAGCGTGTTGAGATCGGCCACCATGCCGGCCAGATCGAATTGCTCGGGCGCGGTCTGCTGCATGGCATCTCTCTCCCAATGACGGTGTCGATACAGCGTATTATCAGGAATTTGGCACATCATCCGGAAAAGTGGCTATCTCGATCGTCCTTCCGGTCCCGGAAACCAGTCGTCGATCCGGCCGCTGAGGCGATAGGCGATGAGCCCCAGCCATTCGCGTGCGGCGGTATCGGTCTGCGCCAGACCATTGCCAGCACTGAGCGAGAAATTGAAGAGATCGGCGCGGCTGCCGATATGCCAGTCCACCGGATAGGGCTCGACCGCAAACCCCGCCTTGCGGAACAGACCGACCGAGCGCGGCATGTGAAAGGCCGAGGTCACCAGCAGCCAGCGCTCGCCTGGCCTGGGATCGACCAGTGTCTTCGTGAACACCGCGTTTTCGTGGGTGTTGCGCGAGCGCCGCTCCATGATCAGCCGCGCGCGGTCGATACCGAGATCGGCAAGCAGCTCGCCGGCGAAATCGGCCTCGCGGGCATCGTTGGAGATCAGGTTGGCGCTGCCGCCGGTGTAGACGATGCGGGCATTGGGGTAGCGCCGCGCCAGCACGGCGGCGGCAAACATGCGGTCGGGCGCGAACCTGATCACCGGCGTGCCGCGGGCGACCGAGACATCCGCGTCGACCGGTCCGCCGAGCACGATGATGCCGTCGGGTGCGCCTTTCGCCGGATCCCAGACCGGGAACCGCTGCTCCAGCGGATAGATCAGGATGTTGCCGAGCGGGGAAAATCCGCAAATGCCAAGCATCACGATCGACACGACAAGGCATTTACGCCCCAGCGAGGCGCGGCGTGTCGCCAGCAGCAGCACGCCCACAAGGCCCAGCAAGATCAGGAAATTCGTCGGCACCAGGATGACGCCGAGCGTCTTCGACAAGACGAAAAACAAAGAGGGCTCTTTCCAACGTCGGTTGCGGCATACGGCCCTTCGTCATACGCGGGCTTGATCCGCGTATCCATCTTTCTTCAGGCGAAGATTTGATCAAGAATGATGGATTGTCGGGTCGAGCCCGGCAATGGCGAGGAATCTGAAAGACACGGGAAGTGCTGCCCATGGCCTACCATCATCTGCATTCAAGCCCCGAGACCTGTCACTGGGGATTCTTCGAGGCCAGGCTCAAGCCCGTCCTGACCATCGAAAGCGGCGACGAGGTCACCGTCGACACCATCTCGGGCGGTCCGGACGTCGTGCCCGACAAAACGAAATTTCACGTCCCGCCCGAGCTTTTCGAGGTGCATGCGAAGAACGAGCGGATGGTGCCCGGCCATATCCTCACCGGGCCCGTTGCTGTTCGGGATGCGCAACCCGGCGACGTGCTGGAAGTCGACATCCTCGATGTGAAGCTGCGGCAGGACTGGGGCTACAACCTGATCCGTCCCCTCGCCGGCACCCTGCCCGACGATTTCCACGAGCCGCGGCTGCTCAACATCCCGCTCGATCTCAGCCGCATGGTCGGCCGCCTGCCCTGGGGGCTTGACCTGCCCTTGAAGCCGTTCTTCGGGGTCATGGGCGTGGCGCCGCCGCCGGCCTGGGGCCGCATCACCTCGCTGATCCCGCGCGCGATGGGCGGCAATCTCGACAACAAGGAGCTCGGCGCGGGAGCCAAACTCTATCTGCCGGTGTTCGTACCGGGCGCGCTGTTCTCCTGCGGCGACGGGCACGGCGTGCAGGGCGACGGCGAGGTCTGCGTCACCGCGATCGAGACTGCACTTCAGGGCCGCTTCCGGTTGACGCTGCGCAAGGATCTGCGGCTCGCCTATCCCCGCGCCGAGACGCCCGATCACTTCATGACCATGGCGATGGACCCCGACCTCGACCAATGCGTGGTGCGGGCGCTGCGCGACATGATCGTGCTGCTCGGCGAAAAGCGCAACCTGTCGCGCGAGGACGCCTATACGCTCTGCAGCCTCGCCGCCGACCTGCGGGTGACGCAGACCGTGAACGGCTCCAAGGGCATCCACTGCATGATCGCCAAGAACATCGTGCACGGCTGAGCCGGTCCGGCGAGACGGCTCCGCCCTCCTCGCGCGTCAGCCTGCCGCATCCCGTGTCTGCGCCCGGCGGGGGTCATGCCCGCCGTGCAACCGTGCAAAATGCCCGTCACGCAACTGTCACTAATCCATTTCAATCGCCCTTTATGGATGGCGGGCGGGCGTTTGTCCGCGGCTTCAACAAAGGACGTTTGCGATGCCCATCAGCCATAATGGTCATGATCCGTCTCATTCCGACGGCGTAGCCGCTCAGGTGGACGATGATCAGGAAAACGGCGGGTTGAACAAGACGGTAGCGGCCGTGGCGGTGGTTGCCGTCGGGGCAGCCCTGTTCGAGGCGGCGCTGCTGCCCGGCATTGCGGTCGGCGTCGCTGCAGTCGCGGCCCCCAAATATTTCCCCAAGCTCGCGGGTGCGCTGAACCCGCTGTTCAAATCCACGGTCCGCGGCACCTACAAGCTCGCGCAGCGTTCGAAGGAGATGTTCGCCGAAGCCCATGAGCAGGTGAACGACATCGTTGCCGAAGTGAAGGCCGAGAATGAGGCCCAGGCGACCAAGCCGCCGGCCGGCCGCAGCCAGACCGCGGCCTGAGCCAAGACCCGGCCGATGACGGCCGGCTTCTGGACCGCCGGCCGTTGGGAATGCAACGCGGCGCGAGGCCGGCGGCCCGGCGTCGCGGGCTTGCGATCAAGCACCAGAGATTTTTCGATGACGAAGATGAAGCTGCAGATCGCGCACCAGGTGCCCGGGCGCATCCGCATGAAGGTTCCGTCGGTCAAGGCCAACCCTGAGCTGGCCGAGCAGATCAAGCAGACCTTTGCCGTGATCCCCGGGATCGAGGAGGTCATCGTCAACCCGGTGACGGGGAGCGTGGTGCTTCACTACGACACCGACCAGCACCATGCATTTCACGGCCAGCTTCAGCATCACACCGGCGTCCATTGCCCGCCGCCGAACAATGAGATCGATGCGCTGGCGCGCAAGATCGAGCAGGAAGCCGAATATCTCGCCGAACATTCCCATACCGCCAAGGCCGTAGTCGATTTCTTCCGTGACTTCGATCACCAGATCAAGATCGCGACCGGCAACGTCGTCGACCTCAAGATCCTGCTCGCCGGCGGCATTGCCGCTTTCACCATTTTCGAGGTGGGCGCCAACGCCGCGACCCCGGTCTGGGTCACGCTGGCGATCTTCGCGCTCAACCACATGATCCAGGCCAACATGGCCGCGGCCGAACAGCAGGAGGAAGTCCCCGCCACCGCGTGACGCGACGCGCCGGCGGAGACCTGGACTGCATGGAATACTCCTTTCGACATTCGATGCGCGGACGGGTGCGGCTCAGCATCCCCGCGCTCGGTCACAACCGCCGGCTCGCCGAAACCTTCCTCGCCTGGCTGAACGCGCAGAACGGCATCCGCAGCGCGCGGATCAACTATGATTGCGCGAGCCTCGTGCTGGAATATGACCCGGCGCAGGAGACGCTACTCCGCCTCCTGCTCGATCGCGTCAAGGGCCTCAGCCTCGCCGAGATCAAGGCGTTCTGCGCGGAGGCTGTGCAGGCGGCGCCATCGAGCGCACGAGCCAAGGAAGCATCGAAGCAATCGCCGCTGGCGTTGCCGACGCTGTCGCTCGCGATGGCGTTCTCCGCCAATCCGGTCGTGATCGCACTCAACATGCCCTTGATGCTGTGGAACGCCGTGCCGATCGCCCGGCGTGCCTGGAAGGTCTGGGCGAACGAGAAGCGCCTCAACATCGACGTGCTCGACACGCTCGCCATCACCTCCTCGGTCCTGCAGGGCAATCCGCTCGCCGGCTGCATCGTCACCTGGCTGATCAAACTCGGCGACTGGATCCGCGACCTCACCGCGGCCGGCTCGCGCCGCGCGATCAGCGAGCTGCTCGAATTCCAGACCAAGACCGCCTGGATCAAGCGGGACGGCGCGGTGATATCGGTTCCCGCAGCCGAGCTTGCGGCCGGCGATCTCGTAGTCGTCTATCCCGGCGAGATGATCCCCGTCGACGGCGAGGTCATCGAGGGCCAGGCCACGATCGACCAGAAGACCATCACCGGCGAAGGCCTTCCCGTGAACCGCGGCAAGGGCGAAGCCGCCTTTGCCGCGACCGTGATCCGCGAAGGCCAGATCACGGTGCGGGCGCTTCGTGTGGGCTCGGCCACCACCGCCGGCCAGATCGTGCATCTCGTCGAATCCGCGCCGATCGGCGACACCCGCATGCAGAACCACGCCGAGCGCTTTGCCGACCGCCTGGTCGCGCCGACGCTGGCGCTCGCAGCCTCCACCGCGGCCGTCACCGGCGACTTCAACCGCTTCCTGTCGCTCGTCATCGTCGACTACGGCACCGGCATCCGCGTCGCCGCGCCGACCTCGGTGCTGTCGTCGATGACGCACGCGGCGCGCGCCGGCATGATCATCAAGAGCGGCGGCCACATGGAGAAGCTCGCCGATGTCGACACCATCGTGTTCGACAAGACGGGCACGCTGACCCACGGCACGCCGGCCGTGCTCGACATCCTGTCCTACCAGAAATCGATCACGCCGGGCCATCTGCTCGGCCTTGCCGCCGCCGCCGAAACCCGGCTGCAGCACCCGGTCGCTGAGGCGCTTCGCACCCGGGCACGACAGCTCAAGGTCAACATCCCCGCCTGCAACGAGACCACCTATCGGATCGGCCTTGGTGTCGAGGGCCAGGTCAACGGCTACTACGTCCATGTCGGCAATGAGCGCTTCATGCGCCAGAGCGACATTGCGGTCGGACACTCGGCGTCCGACCGCGCCGCGCTGGATGAGCGCGGCTATTCGAGCCTCTATATCGCCGTCGACGGCGAGCTCGCCGGCCTCGTCCCCTATTCCGACGAGATCCGCAACGAGAGCCGTCCCGTGATCGAACGTCTGCATGCGCTGGGGATCAGGAGCAGCATCATGCTGACCGGCGACAACGCGGTGGTCGCGCGCGCCGTCTGCCGCAACCTCGGCCTCACCGAACATTTCGCCGACATGCTTCCGGCCGACAAGGCAAGCGTGATCCAGGAACTGCAGCGTTCGGGCCGCAGGGTCGCCATGGTCGGCGACGGCATCAACGATTCCCCGGCGTTGAGCTTCGCCGATGTCGGCATCGCCATGAAGCACGGCGCCGAAGTCACCCATGAATCCGCCGACGTGATCCTGATGGAGGATTCGCTGTGGAAGCTCGTCAAGGCGGTCGAGATCTCGCAAGGCGCAGTTCGCCTGATCAGGCAGAACTACGGCATCGTGGCGATCCTCAACACGCTGGCGCTCGGGCTTGCGCTGCCCGGCGGGCTGATCACGCCCGAGATCACCGCGCTGATCAGCAACGGCTCGGCGATCCTCGCCAGCATGAACGGAATCCGGCCGATCCTCAGATATCAATGAGCCATGAACCGACCACGATCGTCCTGACCCCGGCTGACCATGCCGCGCTCAAGGTCGCGGTCAGGCATCTGGAAACCCCGAACTTCGCGGCGCGGCTTGCCGACTATGCGGGCGCGCCGGTCAACCGGATCCTCACCTTGCTGCCGAAGACGGTCAACCGCCAGCTGTCGGGACTGGTGCGCACGGCCGTGATGAAGGGCCTCGACGTCGTCGTCGATACGCTGAACGAAAAGCCGGCGGGAACGCCGGCAACGACGTTCTCCTCGCTGCTTGCGGGGGTTGCAGGCGGCGTGAGCGGCATGCTCGGCCTCGGCGCGCTCGCCGTCGAGCTGCCGCTGACCACGACCTTCATGCTGCGCGCGATCGCGGAGATCGCCCAGCACGAGGGCGAGGATCTCTCGAAGCTCGAAGCGCGCCTGGCCTGCCTCGAAGTCTTCGCCTTCGGCGCGAAGCGCACGGAGGAAAATGTCGACGTCGGCTACTATGCCGCGCGCACGCTGATCAGCAAATACACCGGCGACGTCGCAGCGCTGTTCCTCGAGCGGGGCGCGGTCGATGCATCCGCGCCTGTCGTCGCCGGCTTCGTGACCGAGATCGTCTCGCGCTTCGGCCTGGTCGTTTCCGACAAGATCGCCGCCGGCGCGGTGCCTGTGATCGGCGCGGTCAGCGGGGCCACCGTCAACATCATCTTCATGGAGCATTTTCAGCGGATCGCGAAGGGTCACTTCACCTTGCGCCGGCTGGAACGTGCCTATGGCGCCGCTCATGTCCACCAGCACTATTCGGCGCTGGCGAGCGGCCTCTCGAAGCGAGCGGGCTGAGCGATTGCTCCACCTGCGGCAACTCAATCGATCGGCAGGCGGATCTCGTCGGCATCCGCCATGCGCTGGATCGCCTCGTCGAACGACAGCCGCTCGGGGTTCTCCAGGGGCTGCCGTTGCAGCGCATCGGAAATCTCGTGCTGCTCCATCAGAAAGCTGCTTCCGTCGCGCAGGCAGACATAGGCCGCCCAGGGCACGAACTTGATCAGCGGAAACGGAAACGCCTCGCGCGGCGAGATGTCGATGTTGATGCCGGCGATGAACAGCAGGTTCTTGTCGCGGTAGCACGGCTCGCGCAGGAAGCTGCGATAGGTGCGATCGAATTCGGCCTGGGTGTGGTAGCGCGCGGCGTCGAGCGCGGGATGGGCGGAGGTCACGAGCGCGGGCATCGCGGCTTGCAGCGCCGCCTCGAGGATATCGTGGCCTTCGATGTCGGCAGCCGGCGGCCGGCGGAACGTGAACAGGTCCGCCGTGAGCCCGCTTCCGATCGCGCGCGGCGGCTCCTGCCAGTCCGTCTCCGACAGGCGTTGGCGCAAATCCGACGACGGACGAAAAACCTTTGCCGTGCTCAGCACCTTCACCGGACCGCTCGCGCGATCGATGACGCGGTCAAGATCAAGGAACAGGCCCTCGGGCCGGCTCTCATCCAGGAACTGGTTGTCCACGCTGACGGCGGCTTCGCCGTCCAGCACACCGCACAGCACCTGCTCGCAGGCGTGACGATACTCCTCCTGGTACCAGCGCAACACTGCGCACAGCTTGCCGCAATTGTCGCCAAAGGCGCGGTCGGCGGTGCGGTGGCGCCGGTAGACGCCGAAGCGCCTGCTGTCGGCGTCGTACCCGACATGGCTTGCCTGCACGATCACGAGGTCTTCGCCGTGATGGGCATAGGGCCCGTGACGGTTCACCGCGACCTTGCCGCCGACCCTGCCGTGGTCGAAGGGAAAGGTGCCGAAATGCTGGGTCATGAGGATGACCGGATAGCCCTGGCTCTCGTCGGAGCAAAAGGCGCGCGACGGCATCATCCGCTCCCGCACGAAGCCGAACGAGCGACAGAGATTGTAGAGCCGCGGCACGAAGGCGCTGTAGCGCATGGCATGGCGGCCGATCCGGAAATTCTCGATCATCCGCTGCATGGAAGGCTTGCGCGAGGAAGGCTTGTGCGAGGGCGCGACGGCTGATCGCCGCGCCGGCAAGGACTGCTCCTGCCTAGCGGCCGTTCTTGACGGCGGTGTGAAAGGCAAGGCGCCCGGGCAGTCCCGGCCCGTATTTCCGTCATACCAGCGTCAAGGGCGCACGGGAATTTCGGGGCCGGACCAACCAGGACAGGGGAATGCGAATGAGCACCATCGACGAGGAACAGATACGCGGGCGGATTGGCGCCGATTTGCGCGACAGCCTCGATGAAGAACTCGAACTCGAGCTGGAGGATCACGCGCTCGACCAGTTCCGCGCCGCGAGCCCCGCGCACGAGCACGAGCCGTCAATTCCGCGCTCCGTCTATTTCAGGGAGCTGTTCCGCCTGCAGGGTGAACTGGTCAAGCTGCAGGACTGGGTCCAGCACCACAAGCTCAAGGTGGCCGTGATCTTCGAAGGCCGCGATTCCGCCGGCAAGGGCGGCGTCATCAAGCGCATCACCCAGCGGCTCAATCCGCGCGTCTGCCGGATCGCGGCGCTGCCCGCCCCCAACGAGCGCGAGCGTACCCAATGGTATTTTCAGCGCTATACCACCCACCTGCCGGCCGGCGGCGAGATCGTGCTGTTCGACCGCTCCTGGTACAACCGCGCCGGCGTCGAACGCGTGATGGGGTTTTGCAGCGAGGGGCAGGTCGAGGAGTTCTTCCGGTCGGTGCCCGAGTTCGAGCGTATGCTGGTGCGTTCCGGCATCGTCCTGATCAAGTACTGGTTCTCGATATCAGACGAGGAGCAGCAGTTCCGCTTCCTGATGCGCATCCACGATCCGCTCAAGCAGTGGAAACTGAGTCCGATGGACGTGCAGTCGCGCAGTCGCTGGGAGCAGTACACCAAGGCCAAGGAGGAGATGCTGCATCGGACGCATATTGCCGAGGCGCCGTGGTGGGTGGTCGAGGCGGTCGACAAGCGGCGCGCGCGGCTCAACTGCATCGCGCACCTCCTGACGCAAATCCCCTATGGCGAGGTCGCGCATCCTCCCGTTGTGCTGCCCGACCGCATCCACGATCCCTCGTACCGGCGCGAGCAGGTCCCGCCCGAGATGATCGTTCCGGCCGTTTTCTGAAGTCCCGAGCGCGGGCGCGCCGCGTGACCGTCCGCACCTGCTACCGCGTGCCCTGCCGCCACGCCGACGGCGGCACGCCCATCATCTTCTTGAACGCGCGGCTGAACGAGGCCTCGGATTCGTAGCCGATCTCGGCGGCAATCGTCGCCATCTGGGAATTGCCGCGGTTGAGCATCTCGGCGGCGACCTGCATTCGCCATTTCGCGAGATAGTGCATCGGCGGGACCCCGACGAACTGCGAAAACCGCTCGGCCATCACCGTGCGCGAGGTCCCGCATTGGCGCGCCAGGCCTTCGATGGTCCAGTTGAAAGAGGGGCGCGCATGGATCAGCGCCAATGCCTTGCCGACCGAGGGGTCGCGCAGGCCCGCGAGCCAGCCGGTCTTTTGCGGTGGCAGCGATTCGATATGGCGCCGCACCACATCGATGAACATGAGTTCGCTCAGCCTGGTCAGAATGCTTTCGCTGCCGGCGCGCTTTTCGGCAACCTCGGCGACCGCAAAGTGGATGAAATGGCCAAGCCAGCCGGAATCGTTGCGGCTGATGTCGCCGGCCTTGAGCATCGGCGGCAGAGCTTCCAATAGCGGGTTGAACGGCTTGGCGTCGCAGGCGAGATAGCCGCAGACGAGCCGCGCCGACACCGCGCCACCGTTCATCAGATTGATGTGGAAAGGCAGCAGCCCGGCTTCGGCGATGTCGATCATGTCGGCGCTCGGCGCCTCACCCTGCATGCCGGCGCTGCTCGACATCACATGCGGGTCGGCATGCGTGAACATCACGACTTCGCCCGCCTCGACCGCGACGGCCTCGCCGCCGTCAAGGCCCGCGAAGCAGCGGCCCGACGTCACCACGTGATAGGCGATGAGATGGTCGGCGCCCGGCAGGATGCGCGGCAGGATCAGGTCGCGCGCCGGCGAGTGCACCGACCATGGCTCTTGCGCGGCGATATCGAAATAGGCCGCCCCCGTCAGCCGCACGGTCTTCAGGACGTCGGACAGGGTGTCGGTGGCCACGTCGCGCGCTCGCCGGATTTTCGAGAGGGTCCTTCCTCGATTGGTCTTTCAAAACTGGCGATCCGTTCAACGCGGTGCCAATCGCCCTCGTCGATTGCGGACGACCTGTCATGCGACCCGGACGGCCGGTCAAGCGTCGTGCCGCGCCGGCGCAGGAACGAACGCCGCGTCATGCAATCGAGACGCCTGATCATTCAGTTCGCCGCGCAGACAGGCGAGAAGCAGGCGTCAACCGAAGGAGATCAGGACATGACCACGCACAAGGGCAAGTGCTTCTGCGGCGCCGTCGAGATCGAGGTGCAGGGAGAGCCGGAGGGCATGGGCTACTGCCATTGCTCATCCTGCCGCTCATGGTCGGCTGCGCCCGTCAACGCGTTCACGCTGTGGAAGCCGCAGAATGTCCGCGTCAGCAGAGGCGCGGAATTGATCGGAAAATACATGAAGACCGAAAGCAGCCACCGCCAATACTGCAAGCGCTGCGGCGGCCATCTGATGACCGACCATCCGCCGCTCGGCCTGGTCGACGTCTATGCGGCGACGATCCCGGCGCTGAAATTCACGCCCCACGTGCACGTCAATTACGCGGAGACGGTCCTGCCGATGAAAGACGGCTTGCCGAAGCTGAGGGATTTTCCGGCCGAATTGGGAGGCTCCGGTGTGGCGATACCTGAATAGCCCCGTGGCATGGACGCTGATCGCGCTGCTGCTGTCCGCGATCGGCCTCTATCACGAAATGCTCTGACAATCGGCCCGCGCAACTGGACCAGATCGTGGAGCTCACCACAGATACTGCGCGGTATTCCAGACCATCCAGCAGAGCCCGAAGACCAGCATCACGATCAGGCGCGCGAAGCCTTTTAGGGGCGCGCCTGCGGTCCACCCGACCTCCCCGCCTGGAGCCCTCGGATTCGCGCGAAAAAACCCCGAAGACCCGGCTTTTTCCGTCCGCTGCACCGGCCTGCTTCCCGAAAGGGCGGCGGGCTGGTTTGGCGCGTGACAATATTATTATTTATATCAACGGCTTAACCAAACGGACGGAGAACCCTGTACAGCCAGCCCAAATCTTAATAGAGTCTGAAAAGATACTTTTCCGTACACAAGTAACCGATTAGCTTTTTAGGCCATGGCCACAGAAAAAGCCGAGACCGACCGCGTTCCAGTCACCTTGGCGCTTTCGACCATCGCCTATCTCGAAAAGCTCGTGAGACAGGGCACCCACGGTACTAGCGTTCCCGGCGTCGCAAGGACGCTGATCGAGGAAGGAATCCGGCTCGCCATCAAGGATGGGCTGCTCTCGATCCGCGACAACGGCAAGACGTAAGGGGTTTTGGGGTGCGGCAGGGTCGAATCAGCGCAAGGCAGAAGGATGCGGAAGGGCTCCAACCCTGGAAACCGACACCATGCCTGCCCTGCCGACCTGGACCGACGAACGCCTTGAACTGCTGAAGACCCATTTTGCCGCCGGCCTCTCCTGCCGCGAGATCGCCGCCGACATCGGGGTGAGCCGCAACGCCGTGATCGGCAAGCTGTCGCGGCTCAACCTCACCCGTGACAAGCGCACCCGCGAACGGCGCAAGGCGCGCAAGGAGTCCGACAAGCACGCCCGGCTGAAGACGACGCCGCGCCAGCAATACCAGATCCTGCGCGCGATCTATGCCGAGCCTGAGCCGGTCGCCCTAGCTGAGCCGATCAGCGACGCGCATCGCTGCTCCCTGCTCGAGCTCAACGAGGGACGCTGCCGGTGGCCGATCAACAGCCCCGGCGCGGATGATTTCTGCTTCTGCGGCAACCTGCCGGTCGAGGGCCTCCCCTATTGCGCCGGCCATTCGCGCCTCGCCTACCGGGCGCGTCCAGCGACCGCTTTCCGAAGTTCGTGATACATCGCCGCGATCTGAAGTTCCCGAGGGGATCATCGCCGCAGATTGTGGGAACTTCAGATCGGCGGCACCAGCGCGCGGCCGAGGCCTACCCCAGCCGCCAGCCGACCTCTTTCGCGAAGCTCTCGTAGAACGCCGCGTCATAGGCGCGTTCCGGCGCTTCGCGCACGCGCTCGTCGAGCCGGTGCGCGTCGTCGCCGACCAGGATACGCCACCGCCCTGCCTTCACACCGTCGAGAATGATCGTGGCCGCGGCGGCAGCGGTGGTCGGCGCCTCCTCGCGGAAGCTGCGGGCGCGCTCTTGCGCGAGCTTCTGGATGTCCGCATCCGACATCTGGCTGATGTCGATGCCGGCACCGCTCAGCCGCTGCCGCGTCTGCACCAGATCGGCCGGCGACAATTCGTCAACACCGTTATGCACCTTGCGCGAGTTGGAGACGATCGAGGTGCCGATATGACCGGGCATCACGACCGAGCATCTGATGTGCGGCGCGTTGAGGCGGAGATCGTTGATCAGCGCCTCGGTAAAACCCTTCACCGCGAATTTGGCGGCGCTGTAGGCGGTGTGCGACACACCCATGCCGACCGAGGCCCAGAAGCCGTTGACGCTGGAGGTGTTGATGATGTGGCCCGCGTCGGCCTTCAAGAGCATCGGCAGGAAGGTGCGCACGCCGAGATAGACGCCGCCCCAGCAGATGTTGAAGGTGCGCTCCCACTGCTCGCGGGTGTTGGTGAACAGGCTGCCGCCACCGCCGATGCCGGCATTGTTGAACAACAGGTGGATCTGATCGGTCGCGTGCTGGCGCGCGATTTCGTCGCGAAAGCGCTGCAGCTGTGCTTCGCTGGAGACGTCGGCGATATGGGTGGTGACACGCACCGCCGGCGAGGATCGTTCCGCCGCACAGAGCTGCCGCGTCTCGTTCATCGCGTCGTCCGAGACGTCGCACATCGCGACATGACAGCCTTGGGCGACGAGCTGGCGCGCCAGCTCGCGGCCCATGCCCGTGCCGCCTCCGGTGACCACGGCGATCCTGCCGGAAAATTCCTTCATGCGAAAACTCCCCTGTCGCGGCGCTTGGCGCGCGCTCTGATTGTTGCGAACGGATTACGCATGCCCATATCCGGCTATCTTCTGTCGGACGCGCTCGATCTCCTCGCTCGACAAGAGCGGCGGCTCCCCGACCTGCAGGCAGCCGTGATATTGGCGCGCCAGCGTTTCGACTTCAACGGCAAGCCACAGCGCGCGCGAAAGCGATGGTCCGACCGCGATCATGCCATGATGGGCCAGCAGGCAGGCAAAGCGGCCTTCCAGCGCCTTGACCGCATGCGCGGACAGCTCAGCGGTGCCGTAGGTCGCGTAGGGCGCGCAACGGATCGTCTCGCCGCCGGCAGCCGCGATCATGTAATGGATCGGCGGAATCTCGCGGCCCATGATGGCGAGCACGGTCGCATAGGTCGGGTGCGCATGCACCACCGCATTCACGTCGCCCCGCGCGCGCAGGATGTCGAGATGGAAGCGCCACTCGCTCGACGGCTTCGCGCCAGCCGCAAAGGCGCCATCGAAGCCCATGAAGACGATCTGCTCCGGCACCATCTCGTCATAGGGCACGCTGGTCGGCGTGATCAGCATGCCCTCGCCGTGGCGCAGGCTGATATTGCCCGAGGTGCCCTGATTGATGCCGAGTGCGTTCATGCGACGGCAGGCGTCGATGATCGATTGTCTCTTGTTCCGTTCGTCCTCGGTCATCGGCATCGCCTGGCTCGTCCGCAGCGTCCACGTCGAGCGGCGCCAACGTCTGCCCGATAGATAAGGCGATCCTCAGATGGAACGCAACGTTTACGACCGCCGGTAGTCATCCTCGATGCGGATGATGTCGTCCTCGCCGAGATAGCTGCCGGTCTGCACCTCGATCAGCTCCAGCAGGATCTTGCCGGGGTTTTCCAGCCGGTGCACCGCGCCGATCGGGATGTAGATCGATTGGTTCTCGTGCACGGTCTTGACGTCCTCGTTGACGGTGACGCGCGCCGCACCCCGCACCACGATCCAGTGCTCGGAGCGGTGGTAGTGCTTCTGCAGCGACAGCCGCTGCCCCGGCTTGACGATGATCCGCTTGACCTGGTGGCGCTCGCCATTGTCGACCGACTGATAGCTGCCCCAGGGACGGTGCACCTTGAGATGATCCTCGGTGACCTGTGGCGCCACCGTCTTCAGTTTCGCGACCAGCCGCTTCAGCCCGTTGGCGTCCTTCTGGCGCGACACCAGCACGGCATCCTGCGTCGCCACCACCACCAGATCGTCGACGCCTTCCAGCGCCACCAGCGCCTTGTCGGTCACGACGTTGCAGTTGCGGGAATCCTCGAACACGCCGGCGCCGCGCGCCGCATTGCCCTGCGCGTCCTTGTCCGACAATTCCCACACCGCGTGCCAGGAGCCGACGTCCGACCAGCCGCAGGAAACCGGCACCACCGCCGCGCGCGCGGTCTTTTCCATCACCGCATAGTCGATCGAGATCGCCTTGGCCGCGCCGAAGGCCTGCGGCTCCAGCGTGACGAAGCCGAGGTCGCGCCCGGCCCGGGCGACCGCGTCGGTCACCGCCTGCACGCTGTCGGGATCGAGCTTGCCGTATTCGTCGAGCAGCACGGCGGCACGGAACATGAAGTTGCCGCTGTTCCAGAGATAGCCGGCCTTGAGGTATTCGGCGGCCTTGGCCTGGTCCGGCTTCTCGACGAACTTCGCAACCGCGCGCACGGCGCCGGCAACCGTCTCGCCGGGATTGATGTAGCCATATTCGGTCGCCGCGCGCTCCGGCTTGATGCCGAAGGTCACGATCCGCCCCTGCTCCGCTGCCGCCAGCCCTTCGCGGCAGGCCGCGATGAAGGACGCGGTGTCGCGCACCACGTGGTCGGCGGCAAGCGCCAGCACCACCGCCTCCTCGTCGCGCGATCGGGCAAACACCGCGCCGGCGGCGATCGCAGGACCGGAATCCCGCCGTGCCGGCTCCAGCAGCACGTCGGCCTCGATGCCGATCTCGGCGAGCTGCTCCAGCACCATGAAGCGATAGGCGGCGTTGGTGATGACGATCGGCCGTTCGAACAGCGCCGGATCGGACACCCGTGCCAGCGTATCCTGGAACGTCGAGCGCGCGCCGAACAACGGCAGGAACTGCTTGGGACGCACCTCGCGCGAGGCCGGCCACAACCGCGTTCCGGCGCCGCCGCACATGATCAGGGGAATGATTTTTCGCGTCATCACTTTTGGGGTCATGATTTTTGGGGTCATGGGCGCTCCCTGTTCCGGCGCAAATTGCTGGTCTGGAGCCGCGGCGTCGGCGCCGAAGGGACCATTATGCATCGACGAAAATGAATGCCGATCAATATCCCCTGGGGCGCGCTATGTCAGTCGACAACGCCGGGTAAGGTTACCTGCAAAGCTCCGGCTGGCGACGCATTTGATCGGACCTCGGAAGGCGGGTCGCGAACGTCAAATCCGCTCCACTAGCCTTGCCTTGCCGCGCCAGCCTGCTGCTCGGCCGCCGCAGCCTTGGCCGTATCGAGCCGTTCCAGGAATCGCGCAGCCCACGCATCGTGGGCGCCGGAGGAAGCGCGGTGACGCTTCGAAAAAGCCCTGAAATTGATGTCGTAGTTGCGGGCAAAGCGCCGAACCAGGGCGACCTCATCGTCATAGCGCTTGAGCTTCCGATAGATCGACGCCGCCTCCCAGTAATACCAGGGAACGATCTGACGCTCGAGGACGAAGGAGCCGCTCTCCTCCTCTCGCTCGATTTCACCGAGCACAACCCGCAAGGCCATCTCGTATTCGCCCAGCCGCTTGAGCTGATTGACTCGCCCGGCAGCATTGGCCGATTTTGGTGGCGGCCTGCTTTCCCGCTTGGGTGGGGTATCCGGTTTCTGCGCAGTTTCGCTCGGCGCGCGGGGCGCCGGCGGCGGCGCGCTATACCGCCATGAATTCCAGATCTCCTCAACAGATGCAGTCTGCGGAGATAAAATTGTCTCCACCCGCGACGAGGGAGAAACGCGCCTTGCCCGGAGGTGGCCGAAAAATGACTTCAACATGACAAAAGACTTGGTGAAAATAGCTGCTAGCCGCGAACGCGGAATATGCGGAATATGCGGAATATCATGCCGAAAATGCCGGATGCAGGCAAATGCTTTCCCGCGCTGCTGTCGCCGACAACGACGCCTCGAATGCTACAGTGCCGCGCTGCGTCCGCCCAAAAAGTAGATTTATCGCCTATATTTCCGGCTTTCGGCTAATTTGCCGGCCGCTACTATCGACAGTTTTCGCGACATTGCCCTTTTCAACGCCGATTGCCAGGTCTTGTTTGCTTGTCCAGATTTTTCTTGCGCGCCAAAGTCCCAACCGACAGTTCAAGACTCGAGCGCGGCTGTGCGATCGCGCTCCGCTCATTCGTGTTGCTGCTCGTCGCCTACATCGTCTTTCACAAGGTCTTTCCGTTTGCGGTGCTCGACAGGCGACTCGGCGAGCTGACGGTCGGCGAATTCCTGCTCGCGATGGTGCGGACGATCAGCGCGACAGCCGCCGCGGCCTACCTCGTCTTCAAGGCTTTCCGCACGCCCGGCTTGCCGGAGCGTGACAGGATCTGGTGCGAGCGCTGGAGCGGATTGGCGTTTGGCGCGATTGCGGTCTTGACGGGCTCGATCCTCGTCTTCCTGCTCGAGAGCAAGGGCGTCGTGATGCCGATCGCGCATGCGATCGCTGCCCGCATCCTGTGGCTGCTGTTCTGAATTCGAAAGGCGAGAGCGCCTTGCCGGCGCGCGCAAAGACGTCGCTCTTGCATGTGCGCTCGAGCGCGGGGGTGAAAGCCGGCCTTCCGCCTCGTTCGGCTGCGATCAGCAGCCCGTGAATCGGGGGTCGGGGCCCTGGTCCAACTCCTTGAGATAGGCCCGCGCAAATTCGGTCAGTTGCTGCGGGTCCTTCTGTCCGGCGGACACCAGCTTGTCGATATATCGGCCGATTTTCTCACGCGTTTGCGCCAATTGCGCGGTGTCCATCGCACGGGTCAATTCATAGGTTTTGAAAGCACGATCAATGATCTCACTCATAAAGGCACCATGCTGCATTGCAATCGTTGCATTGCAGTATGCCGACCTGGGAGAGTCAAGCCGATTTGGGGAGGGTATCCAAGGGGATTACCAACAGAGTGAATGCCCGGACCGCCCGAGGGCCCCTGTCCGGGCTGAAAGCGCAGCACCGATGCCTCAAGCGATCTTGTTGAACAGGTCGGTCAGGTCGCGTGCCTCGTCACCGTCGATCGGTTCGCGCGGCCTTGGTGGAGACTGCGTGGTATCGGAGGACCGCGCGGCAGGCAGCGCGCCGACCCGGCTGGTTGTCGGCTGTTTCGCCCTCGCTGCAGCTTCGGTCGTGGCAATCCTCGCCTTGGTGTCGGCCTCATCCGGACGCCGCCGAGGCTCGACTTTCGGGAGGGGCTCTCTGGTTTGAGGCTCCGAGAACGCCGGCGCGGCGGCGGCGCCGCTCGCGTTGCGCGCCTCACTCAGAACGACGTTGACGAGGTCCATCCCGGCATCGTCGTCCGGACTTGCCAGGTCACGCCCTGTGTCCTTCCTGATCGTGGCGGCGATCATCTTCATGATGACGGGCAGATGAGATTTGTCGTTGAACGCGAGATACGCCGTCGCCAGTTGATCGACGTATTTTTTCCCGAAGGGCGCGAGAGCGTCGATCGACCTGGCGACATCGGCATCGTCGCGCGCAATCGCGCGCCACTTTTCGCCGTCATAGCTATTGGCGTTGGTCGGGACCAGGCGGCTGGCGGGACGCCTTCTTTGCAGGCTTTGCGCGGAAGGCTCCGGCGCGACGTTTGCGGATTCAACCGACATCGGCGGTCCCCGCTCGGCTCTCACAGCGAGAGGCGGTGCGGCCGGTGACGCGGCTGGGTCCGGCGGAAAGGCGTGGTGGACCTGCTCGGCCGGATAGGACGGATGCTGTTCAGTATCGACTGCTGCGATCGACGCAGCCGGCGGCGGAGCCTCGCGCCGCACCACCAGCTCCGGTTCTTTTCGATCGGCCTGGGAAGAAGGCCGCGCGACGGATGTATTCTCCGATCTTTTCCTGGCCAACGGCACCAGCCGCTTTTGTCTCAGTTCCGCCAGGTTGAGGCAGATCAGGCCGAAGCCCATCATCAGGAACCCGATCGTGGCCCATACGATGGTGAGGCACAGCAAAACGCCGGCCACGAGCAAAATGGCGCCACCAATCCGCATCAGGAAAACACCACAAAAAAACAATGGCTTATTATAGCGACCCGGCCCTTCAGGACAATTGCCCTTTGGCGCTTTCGCTCGGCGACGGGAGGCGATATCGCGCCGTCAGTCCGAAATTTCGAACTCGCGCTGCTTCTCGGCCACACATACAGACAAGGCTGCATCACAGCGCGCGCGATCAGCCTTGCCGTACTTGATGCCCTTGACGGCCCAGTTGGCGCCTTCAGGCGCGGCCGGAGCAACATGCTCGACGATCACGCCGACAAACTCCTGGCACTCGGGGTCACCGGCTTTGACTGCTTCGGCAATCACCTGTTCGAGTTCGGCGCGTGCAATCTGCTTGCGCTTCGGCTTGGTCTTGTCGGGCGTTGGCTGCATCTCACCGAGCACTATCGCAATATCCCAAATGGGATCAATCCATCTGCCGAGGCGCACACGAGTTCTGCCCACATTTTCGACGGTGCGCGCTGGAGGACGCGCGTGTTCCGGACACTTTTTCGAAAATGCCGAGGCATCGCGCTGCTTCGAGGAATGTTGTTGAAAACTCGGCGCCTTTCCTTCCGCACGAATACGGGGCCCCCCCGCTCGCCTCACGGTTGCGATCTGAGTGAACAACGCCTTGAAAAATCCTACAAATCAGGGGTTCGAGCGCGGCGCAAAGCCGGAGAAGCAGACGGCGCGGCGCGTTGAGCGACACTGGGTGAAAGGTTAACCTTTTTTAATAAAGCCACAATTGGAACATCGCAGCGGCCAAATCATTAAATGATTTTGTGCCCTGTTGCTTTGGCAAGGGGGCCGGCCGTGTCAATGTCACGATATTCATATTTTCCCGCCCGCTCGGTGGCGCGCGGTGCAGAGAGATCCAACCGATCCCACGGGCGAAGCGTCTCCTACGGGCCGGCGCTGAGATATTCGTCGCCCTGGCCCTGGGCGCTTGCGGTTGCGATCAGCAGCGCAATGTGGGCCGGTATCGGCTGGCTGGTCTGGAAACTCATCTGAGGAGCCGCCGACGCGTGAAGCTTCGCTCCATCGGTTTTGCCGAACGCCGAGCGACGGGCCTGCCTCGTTGCAAAAATGGTCGCGTAACGAAGGGCGCCCCGCGACAGCCCGGCGATACACGCCTCTTCAATCCGCCGAGGGCAGCAGTCGACGAATTTCTCCAAGGTAGATCTCTGCGCTGCGTTTCCAGGAAAACAGTCCGGCACGCTGCCGGCCCTTTGCGGAAAGCTCGGCACGATGGTCCGCATTTCGTGACAGCGCGATAATCGCCTCTCTCCAGCGATCGCCATCGCTGGGATCGACGTAGAGAAAGACGTCGCCTCCCAGTTCGACGAGACTTGGCGCGCTGGAAGAAATCACCGGACATCCGAGCGCCATGGCTTCCAGCGGCGGTATGCCAAAGCCCTCGGTCGTGGACGGAAAGACCAGGCACAGCGCCCGTCCGTAAAGGGCTGCCAGGTCATCGTCGCCGACAAAGCCGACATGATGAACATTGGATCGCTGGACCGTCGGCTCACCATTGGCAAAGATGCTCGATGAGCCGCCGGCCACGACAATCTCGATCCCCGCTGCGTCAAGGGCCTCGGCCTGCGCGAGGATGAGGTCGATATTCTTGTGCTTGGCGACGCTCCCGAGCAGAAGGATATAGGGACGTTGCAGGCGCGCCAGGACCGGAACCTGGGCACGGCTCGCGTCCCAGCGCAGCACATGCTCATGCCCATTGGGCGCGATGAAGATCTTGTCCTCCGTGCAGATGCCGTATTTCACCAGCATGTCTGCGGAAAACCGCGACACGGTCGCGACACGGCTGGCCCGCCCGCCCACCAACGGCAGCAGCATCCGATAAGCCAAACCAAAGGCGCGCGAGTAGCTCTCGGGCAGGATGAAGGTGTTCGCATCGTGAATGCAGACGATGTGACGCCGCGCAAGAAGCGGCCCGAAATTTCCAAGGCTCAGCACCCCTGCTCCCGCGTGGAACGGCAGAACGAACTGGTCCCAGGCGTGCCCCGACCCCATGCCCGTCCGGCAAAGGCCGATGCTGCACAATGCGGGCGTCGCTTCGACGCCGGGCGGCACGACCAGTCGCATGGCAGGAGCATCGCCGCCGGCCTGCGTCAGGATGACGTCGAGCGCGCTGACGATCTCGTAGGCGTAACGCTGCACGCCGGTCATGCGCTGAGTCAAAAAGCGGCCGTTGATGGCCCAGCTCTGTCCAACGGCGCGGCGGTCGGTGATTTCCATTTTCAGAATACGACCGCGACAGGCAGCGGGCGCCGCGCTTGATTATCACTGATGTGGATTGGCGTCATCGCGCGCTCCGCCGACCGCTGCTGCCAAGTCCGTTCATGCAAGGCTGACGTCAGGCTCCATTGCTCCTGCTGTGACTGGAGACAAAGCTGCGTCCCCGCTTCTCCCTTGGCAATTCATGAGCAACCCGCCCTTAAAAATGGAAAATGCCATCAAATCCGTCCCTGAGCCGGCTCTGTGCTTGCCGGCAAGATAAAGAGAGAAAATCGAGAAAGGTCGTCGATAGCAAGATTCTCCACGCGACACCACTCCTCGCATCGGCGAAGCTCGATCAGCATCCAAGACAGGGGCTTGTTTCATTGAACAATGGTAATCACGAAGACATTGCAGTCGCAGGAAGAGGCGACCCAAGCCGGCATGGTGGGGGGACAGTGAGGTCGGCATGGTCACCGCGGATAACCGCCAGCCGTGCCATCGCCACGGTTTTGAGCGTGGCGCTGCTGCCTGTGTTTGCGCTTGGCGGTCCGCTGTCTGCGGCCTTGGCGGCGGATGCCCCCTCCTCTACCGGCGTGACCGCCACAAGCAGCGATACGTTCCTCAGCTCGCTTGGGGTCAATACCCATATCGATCAGGGATACAACCCCTATGCCTATGTCGAGCCGCTCCGCTATCTCGGCGTCCGCAACATCCGCGACAGCCACCGCCACCTGACCGGCCACCTCATGCTCCATGCCCAGACCGGCGTCATGGTCGATCTGCTCGGCATCGATGTCAGCGAGCTCACCGCCGCGGCGCGGATTTTGGCCCGTGCCGGCGCGCTGCTCGCGATCGAAGGGCCGAACGAGCCGAACAATTTCCCGATCACCTACAAGGGGCGACAGGGCGGCGGGACGAGCCTGAAATGGCTCCCGGCCTGGACCCCCGATTGGCTCGTTGACCTGCTGCCGAGCGGGGTGAGCTGGCTGCCCGTGGCCGAACTGCAGCGGGATCTCTACAGCGCGGTCAAGAACGACCCTGAATTGAGCCGCTACCCGGTTTTTCATGTCTCGGAAGGAGGCGCCGAAACCGACAATGTCGGTCTTCAGTTCCTGACGATTCCCGCCGGCGCAGAAACGCTGCTTGCCGAGGGCACGGGGTTCGCCGACTACGCTAACGCACACAATTACGTCAGTGGCGTCCGCGCCGGCTATGTCGACAACCAGGCATGGCAGGCCGCCGATCCCGTGCTGGACGGCCGCTGGGATGGCCTCTACGGCGAATACGGACGAACCTGGAAAAGGCACTTCCCGGGATATTCCAACGCTCAACTGCTGACGTTACCGCGGGTGACGACGGAAACCGGCTGGGACGCGGCAAGTCCTGAGGAAGAAAGAACGCAGGGCATCGTTCTGGTGAACACCTATCTCGCCCAGTTCAAGCGGGGATGGCGCTACACCTTCATCTACCAACTCGGAGAAGGCGAAGGCGGCGGCGGCAATCAGGGCCTTTTCCACCCGGATTGGACGCCAAAGCTGGCCGCGACATACATCCACAACCTCACGTCAATTCTGGCCGACAACGCGCCCGTCGAGCGTCCCCGGCAGCTCAACTACACGATCGCAAACGCTCCGCCCACTGTCCATGATCTGCTGCTGCAAAAGAGCAACGGCACGTTCGAGCTGATCGTTTGGGGAGAGCAGGTCAGCGGCCACAGCGCCATCACGGTCGATCTCGGCGAGCCTCGTCCGAAAGTCAGGATTTATGACGTCACGGCCGGCACGACACCGATCCAGGTCCTCACCGCGGTCAACTCGGTTCCGCTGACCCTCAGTGACCACGCCCTGGTGCTGGAAATCGAATGAACGCCGCCTGCGGGATGGTCCCGTCCGCTCGGTCGATAGCTCCAAGCAACGCAATGACGTGGCTGCCGTCGACCTTGTCGATGGCTATACGTTCGATCACCCCTTGCGGCGTTGGCGGTCGCTATCCGGCCCGAGCAAGTTGGGACTTGATCGTATCAGAGAGACGAATTGCAAGAGCAAGGATCATGAGCGTGGGATTGGCATGTCCGCTGGTCGGGAATACCGATCCGCCGGCGACATAGAGTCCAAAAACCCCGTGCACCCGGCAGTTCGGATCCACCACGCCGGACTGCGGATCGCTCGACATGCGGGTGGTCCCGCAGGTGTGAGCAAAATCTATCAGGTCGCCGTTCTGCAGCGTCTCATGCAGAATCCAAGGTTCAAGGATCGGCTCGGGGAGATTGGCCCGCGCAAACGCGGCTCCGGTCATACGCGCGGCTCGTACAACCGTTCGACGTTCGTCATCATTGATACGCCAATCGACCCTTGCAAGCGGCACTCCCAGGGCATCAGTCCGCTCCGACAGCGTGATTCGACTGTCACGGTCAGGCCGCTGTTCCGAGATGACGTCTATTGAAACAGCCGCCAGCTTGTGCGGCACGCTACCCCTGCTGGACAAGGCTTTCACGCCAATGCCTTTCGCGATCAGCGCCGCTCCCGAGATCACGGAATATGCATCCTTTATCGGATGAGGAGTCTTGCGGCGCATCAGGCGTTTGAGCGCATCCCAAGGATTGTCCGGTGAACGGTCGGGCATGAAATAAACTGCGCAGTTGAGCAGATTTTCGCGCTCTTGAACGTCCGGCGTCAGAGCAAGACCATGCATATACATGTGCGTTCGTCCGCCATAACGGATACCGTACAAGCCAAATTGCCGCGCCACGATCGGGATGTCGCTCGGCTTGAACGAGCCGACCCGCGCGACAACATGATCCATCAGGAAACGACCAACCAGGTCCTGATGATTGCCGATTCCCCCTGCATGGATGTTGTTTGACGCCAGCAGCAGCCGCGCATTCTCGACCGCGCTCGCGGCAATGACCACCGATCTTGCCTTCGCCCGGTGTTTCACTCCGCGAACGGTAGACATCTCGACGTGGTCGAAGCAGTTTCCATCCTGCGTCAAGCCGATCCGCGTTACCGTCGCATTGAGCAGAACGCGGATGTTGTTCGCCTTCAGCGCCGCGAACTCCTGACCAAATCTCATGCTGTCGAATTGATCGAGACGAGAGCGTGCGAATTGCCAGAAGAAGGATCGAAGGTCGTCCGAGGCGAGCCCAGGCATTGGATGCGAACTGCCGATCAGATCCCACAGCCGCTCGTCGTATACATTGGGTCCGAGATTCAACACTGCGGCTGCGCGGTCGAGATAGTCCTGCAGTGTGTCCCCTGCAATTGGCCAGCCCGAATCGGGGACCCAGGGCCTTTTGAGGAAATCGATCGCATCAAACGCAGCCGACTTGCCCATCCAGACGTGACTGCTCCCGCCAAGCGCCCGGCAACGAACTCCATAGGGTTGCGCTTCCTGTGACCATGTTGACGAGATGGCGCCGTGAAAAATCCTGCGTTTTTGTTTTTGCGCTTCGGTACTCGGTTCTCCGACGCTCTCCAATTCCGAAAGAGCTGAATGGCTTGCCGCTTCATTCATGAGCCCACTTTCGAGGAGCAGCACCCGCGTTGATGTCCCCATGAACTCCCGTGCAATCGTCAAGCCGGCCGGGCCACCCCCGACGATGATGAGATCCGCCTCGAAAAGCGAGTTGGCATCGAATGAGGCAAGATCAACGATCTCCATCAAGTCCCCAATCGGCAAATGCTGACCACGTCACCTGCCAAGCGCGTAAAGCCGCGGTGAAAGGCGGTCCATGCCGGCGAAGCGACGTTCGACCGGTTCGAAACTGCTTTCGCGCACTTAACAAGGAATGGAGCCATGGAACCTGTTTGCCCTTCCGACAACGAAAAGACCCGCACTGTTCGCAACGCCGCAGAGATAGTTGCCGATTGATGCAGATCACCGGGATCTGGCCTAAGTCGCCTTCCCCGTCCGATGACCAGAATCTCGAGACTCGACTCGCCTCGCTTGCAAGCCAGCGAGCTGCTGCCGAGTCCGCTGCCGGCTATCACAACGTCATAGCACCGCTTCATCGCGGCACTTCTTCACGCGCATGCATCGCGATCTTCCACGATGGAATTCACATGAAGGGAGACTCTGTGCAGACAAACGCGCAGAAATCTCTGCGAAAATCGTCGTACACAGCTATGAGGCCCGCCAATTTACCTAACTCTTTGACTCTTATCGTAAATTTCTTGCTGCCCCTTGATGGGGCGCTGCAAAGCTGCTTACTAAACTCAACGTCAGGAGGCGCTCCATGCCGCGAGTCGGTTTCAGAGAAATGCTAGCTCTTGGCCGTGTGATCGCAAGCGGCACGTTGTCACGCTACGAGTCTGGCAGCGCGAGCTTGACCAGCAGGTTTGAAGCTCGGTTCGCGGAGAGGCTGCAAGCCAAGCATCTGCTCACGGTTAACAGCGGCACCAGCGCGTTAATCTCTGCGCTGGCTGCCGCCGGAATAGGCCCTGGCGACGAAGTGCTGGTGCCTGCGTACACATGGGTCTCGACAGCCATCGCTCCGCTCGCCGTCGGCGCGGTTCCAGTGCTGGTTGATATTGACGAGAGCCTGACGATCGACCCGCAGGATATCGAACGGAAGATCACGCCATACACCAAGGCGATCATCCCGGTTCACATGAAGAATCTCGTCTGCGACATGGACGCCATCAGTGCGATCGCGAAGCGTCATCGGCTCTATGTAATCGAGGACGCATGCCAGGCCGTCGGCGTTCGCTACAAGGACCGCTTTGTGGGCACGATCGGAGACGTTGGCATTTTTAGCTTCAACTACCACAAGAACCTTAACGCCGGCGAAGGCGGCGCCGTGATAACGAATGACGACCGGCTTTTCACGCGAGCCCGCATGTATCACGACGTCGGCAGCTATATCCGTCAACACGAGTTCGAAGGCAACGAACCAATTTTTTCCGGCGTCAATTTTCGGGTTTCCGAATTGACGGGCGCGGTGTTGCTCGCGCAGCTTTCGCGGCTTGACACTCTTCTGCGCCGTCTACGCAGCCGTCGCGAGATGATGGTGAAGCATCTTTCGAAAGGCAAAAAGATGAAAGTGTCGCCGCACCATGATCCGACCAACGCAGTCGGCCTGAGCGTCATATTCGAGCGAGCCGAGGATGCGAAGAAATTTGCCGCGCAACGGGGCGTGGAGCGCCTGATCGAGACAGGACGCCACATCTACACCAATTGGGAGCCGATTTTCGCACAGCGGAGCTTCAACCCGCGAATTGACCCATACAAGTGGGCGCATCGTGAGATTACGTACTCAGCGGAAATGTGCAGCAGGACGCTCGATATACTTGAACGCACTTGCTACGTTTCATTGGGGCCGCAGTACCCTGCTCCCGTAATATGGATGCAGGCCAGAACGCTGGCCCGTTCGTTATCCTCGTAGCTGTTGTGGCCGCCATCAGCTGGATCGAAGCGATGAGCCCGGCCGGGACATGAACATCCGCTCCACCCGAAGCCTCGAAATGAAGGCAACATGAAGACCATTGAGGTTGTAGTCATCAGCCTACCGAAAGCCACCGAGCGCCGCTGTCGGATTGCGGCAATGTTCGACGGCACTGGAATAAGGTGGCGCTATTTCGACGCACACGATTCACTTCAGCATGCCGGGCTGCAATATGATCCGGACGAAGTCAGAAGGCGGTTCGGACGCACGCTCTCTGGTCCCGAGGTGGCCATCTGCTCGAGCCACGTCGCGGTGCTGGACCAGCACCTCAAGTACGGCACTTCGGACTACGTGCTGGTATTGGAGGACGATGTCATCTACGACACCGACTTCCCGATCGAGAAGTTCGGCACGGTTTGCGCGGAAAAAGGATTGGACTATATCCGACTCTTCGGCAAACACCATGCCGAGAGCATTCCGCTGACGTTCTTTTTTGACCGACAAATCGTCCGGTTCAAAACCAGCCCCACGGGAGCCCAGGCCTACCTGATGTCCAAGACGGGTGCCCGGTTGTTCCTGGAAAGCTTCAGATCGATCGATCAACCGGTCGATCTGGCGCTGGACAGCTTCTGGCGGACGCGGCTGCCCATTTACTCCATTTTTCCATTCCCCATCATCGAACGGTATTCACGGTCACAAAACCTCATCCCGCCCTACCCGGCGCGACGCGACCCAAGAGAACAGCTCGACTGGCTCTGCACCCGCGTTGCCAACAAGACCAAAAAGATCTGGGCAAACGTCAAATTGACCTCAACCGATCGGCAGATGCAAAAAGCTGGCGCGAAATTCCAACAGATAGTCGATGAGTGATTGCCCTCACGCCGCGGCGGCTCTGTCGGCCAGCACCTGCTTGAGATGATCGGCGGTTCGAATGGCCAGCGAAAGGATCATCAATGTCGGATTGACGTGACTGCTTGTCGGGAAGACGGAAGCACCGGCTACATAGAGCCCCTTCACTCCGTGGACCTGACAATTGCTGTCGACCACGCCAAAGCGGGGATCAACGGACATGCGCGTCGTCCCGATCATGTGACCCATGTCGATCAGCGGCGCCTCGTCCGGCCGGTCGTTGACGATCCAGTCTTCCATCACGGGTGCCGGCATTCCGGCCTCGGGCAGCTCCTTAAGCAGCAGCAGGCCCATACGGATGACGCTTGCGCGGTCGGCTTCGGAAATCTTCCACGAGGCCTTGATCCGGGGCAGGCCGAGCATGTCCATCTGATCGGACAACACGAGGCGGCTGTCAGGATTAGGCTCCTGCTCTGTGATGACATGGACCCCCATGCGGTCCAGCTTGTGAGGAACGCCCTTGCTCTGAAACTCACGCACCACCAGTCCGGGATTGATCGCCATGACCAGCTCGACAATGCGTCGCTGCAGGAATCCGGGAAAGTACTTGCTCTGGAAAATCCGCAGGCCGACGCCTTTGGTCAACAGGCCGGCGCTCTTCACGAGCGACCAGAGGTCGGCGAAATAGCTTTCGCTCTTCAGCTTCATGAGCCGCTTGATCGCCTCGATGGGATCGTCGCGCGCGATCTCGGGCAGGACAAAAACGGCGGTATTGAGCAATTTCTCGCGGGCCTGAAGTTCGGGACTGAACGACAGCCCGTGCAGGTACATGACCAAGGCACCGTTGTGCGGGATCGTGTAAAAGCCCAGATAATCGGCGGCCTTGACATCCTCCCTCTTGAAGTAGCCGATGCGCGTACCGGGATGATCCATCAGGTAGCGGCCGACGACATCATGTGAATTGCCGAGACCGCGCTCGTGCTGCCGGTTGGAGATCAACAGCAGCCGCGCGTTCTCGATGCCGCCCGCCGCCAGCACGCACAGCCGTGCCGTTGCATAGGAACGCGCTCCGCCGATCGTGCTGATCTCGAGGCCACGAAAGGTCTTCCCCGCGGCGTCGGTATCGATGTGAACGACGGTGGCGTTGGTCAATATGCGAATATTGTCCGCGTGCTCGACCGCAAATTCCTCCGCGAGATTCAAGATTTCGGTATGCTTGAGCCGCGACCGGGAAAATTGCCAGAAGGCGGAATGCAGCTTCGACTTGTCGAGCGGTGGTCGCTTGATCCGCGGCCCGATCAGGTCCCACAATCCCTCGCCGTAGATGTTCGGACCCAGGTTCAGCAGATCCGCGGCTCGCCTGAAGTAGGGCTCCAGCGTGCCCCTGCTGATCGGCCAGCCGGAATGCGGGACCCAATCACGCCTGGCGAAGTCGATTTCGTCGAAGGTCGCCGATTTGCCGCCCCAGTAGGGGCATCCGCCGAGCATCCGGCAGCGCAGCCCGTAGGGTTGCGTCTCCGGATCGTAGGTCCGCATATTGCCGCCGTGAAAGGCGGCGCGGAACGCTGCGGACGCCTCCCCTCGGGGCTCCCCGACACTCTCGACCGTGTTCAACTCGGCGTGGAGCTCGCTCTCCGTTACCAGCCCGCTTTCGAGGATGAGGACCTCGATCTTCGAGTTCATGAACTCCCGCGCGAGAGCGACGCCTGCCTTGCCGCCGCCAATGATAATGATATCTGCCTTGAATTGTGATGCGGCTGGATAAGTATCCAAGGTTTCAATTAACATCGTTTTTTTGACCCCGCAAACTATCGCGCAGTAGCAGCTCTTGGTATCCAAACCGTCGATGAGGGCTATTGAAGCAGAACAGCCTTCGGCCCGTTCGATCCCGGCGTGTCGCGGTGCACGGCTGCCATCAGACCGGGCTTTCCGCTATGCCGATATCGTGTCGCCAACCGCCGATCGAACGCGCAAGTGCTCTGCGAGCCGGGCGGCGAGAGCGACGGCAGCAAACGTCGGATTCGCCTGCCCCGACGTCGGAAACACGGCGCTGCCAGCCAAATACAAATTATTCAAACCGTGAACACGGCAATTGCTGTCGACCACACCCAGCCTCTGATTTTCATTCATCCTCGCCGTGCCAATCTGGTGATATCCGTCCCGCGCCTGCGCAAGAACGTCTGCGGCACGTTGCTGCGGCGGCTGCCAGTACTCCAGATGTCCGCGGCCGCTGCGGCGGAGCGCATCATCCAGGACCTCGTGAGCGCGCACAATCGATTCTGCTTCTTCGTCGCAGTACCTGAAATCCACGACCAGTTTCGTACCCTGTCGAGGATCATGGGTCAGCCGAACCTGGCTCGACGGGTTGGGAACCTGCTCGGAATGATAGTGCAACGCATATCTTCCCCGGCGATTGCAGAAGAAGAAGGGCTTGATGTTTCGCGACGACGCAAGATGGATCGCCGCATGGGCGATGCCTGTGACCGCCTTCGCCGGATCGCGCAGGACGTTCGCCAGGTGCTTGCCGTACCGGAACGGAGGCGGCCCGCGATGGAAGGCGAAGAACTCCGTTGATGAAAACCTATTTCCAACGACCGGCAGCGCCATTGCCAGAAACATCGATGACGCCGCCGCGTTGGCGTGGCTCGGATCGTGAAACGGCGGGTTTCCCAACCAGAACACCGTATTGAGGAGTTGGTGCTGGATCTGCGTCGCGGCGGGAAGAGTGAACCGGCGCCGGCACCAGTAGCCGCGTTCATCGCGCGCATAGTCGAAATACCGCACATCGGCCGGATCGTTCAGCACCAGCGTCGCGATCTTGCCGGTGAGGTGTCCCATGTAGAATCGTCCCAACGGACCGGCATTGCCGCCGAAGCGTTGTGGCCATTGCCGCTGCAGCTCGAGCAGCAGCCGTGTCGTCTGCAATCCGCCGCAGGCCAGCACGAAGTTGCGCGCGCGCGGCAGAGCTTCGTCAGTCCGACCAGATTCGAGTTTCAGCGTGCGAACCGAGGTGCCGTCGACATCGAGATCCAGACCGGCGACCGCGAAGCCCAGGCGAAGGCTGAGCCGCTGCGACGTCTTCAGCCTGGTCTTGAATCGCTGACCCAGGCGAGGCTGCGACGAAAGCCGTTCCACCGTATGAAATGAAACGTCGGGCATTTCATTCCAATCGATTTTCGAAGAAACGAAATCGTCGGCGCCACAATCCAGATAGAAGGCAGCCTTGCGATACCAGTTCTTGATATCCCGGTGCGGGATCGGCCAACCGGAATGGGGAACGTGCGATCGCTGGTCGAAATCTATGTCATCGAAGGGGACGCAACGTCCCCCCCAGAGCGCCGAGGTGCCGCCCAGTCCGCTTCGCGTGACCAGATCGATCGACGCGTGGCGCGCGTTGTCGTGAATTTCCACATTGCCCAGGCTGTTGACCGGCTTCCCGGAGTCCGCCGTACCGGCGTCAACAAGCAGAACCGACAAGCCGGCAGCCTCACATTCAAGCGCGACCGTGAGCCCAACAGGTCCCGCCCCAATGACGCAAATATCAAAGATCGGTTGGCTTGAAGTCAATTTCGAAAAATACATCGAATACAATCGCATATAATCCGCGTGCGACCGCGGAAGTTTATTTCGATCCTACCGGAGCGAACAGTCCAATCTACGTTCAGGCGTTGAGTGCATACCGGGTCTCGAATTCAACAGCGCTGCCTAAACTGCAAGCAGCATGAGCCGCTCAGCCCTCATGCAAGGTCCGTCGTGGCTCATCGCTGCAAGTTACGAGCCGCTCTATCGGCTGGCAAAAGGAAAGTCTCTGTCTCGTGAAATGAGACCGGCCTGTGTGGCCCAATCCACACAACTGGCAATGCCCTCGTCGAGAGAAATCCGGGCTTCAAAGCCGAACTGTTTTGCATGCAAAGCAGAAAAAACCACGTCGACGTCATACAAGCCGACGGCTTCGGCGGGGGTCGACCGCAAACGCGCTTCAACTTGCTTCAATAAGCCATTGAGAACAGGGATTTTATTTGCGGCCCTCAGCGCACCCTGATGATTTCCCTGAATATATTTGCCGAGCGCGCGGATGGGGCGCTTGATGGCCGCGCCCGGAGCGAACCCGTCGCGAGAATCCGGAAGCGAACCGCAACCAAGCGCCCGGTTCAATTTTTCGAAATACGCGTTGAACGTCGGGATTTCCGGCCCGTTCACGTTGAAAACGGAATAGGAATTGGGAAGCTCGGCGACGGCGAGCTGGTTCGCGAAGCGAACGACATCGTCGACATGGACCAGGTTCGCCTTGCCGTTTCCGGCTTGACCGAGCTGCTTCAGTTCGCCGGCGAGAATGCTCGCGATGTAGCGCGCCGTCCACTCCTCGCCGTAGGGTCCATAGACGAGCGATGGCCGCAGCACCGCCACCGCGAGCCGTTGACCGGCGGCGGCCCGGCACGCCTGCTCGGCGGCGTATTTGCTTCGCCCATAAAGGCTGACGGGTGGGACAGGGGAGGTATCCTCGGTGACGATGCCCCGCGCGTTGCCGTAGACGGCGACAGAGCTCATGTAGATGAGCTTCCGCACACCGCGGGCCCTGGCGCGATCGAGGACGAGCTCCGTGCTCCTCACGGTCGCGCCCGGATCGGTCCGGTTGCGCGCGCAATGGATGACCACGTCGACGCCCGACATGGCCGTGTCGAGCGAGCCTTGGTCCATGACATCGCAGTCGACGATCTCGATCGGCAACGCGGCAATTCGCGCCCGGCTGGTCGAGCTCAGGACTCCGGCTTTGACGTGAGCGACGCCGGCTCGGCACAGCGTTTCAGCCAGACGCGCGCCGATGAAGCCGCCGGCTCCGGCAACCAGAATCGTCGGCCGGTCGATCACCTGGTCTCGAGTGCGTTCGTGCCGTCGATGGCGGCGCCCGCGAGATGATAGAGCGTGCTCGCGGGCATATAGGCCACCGCCGGGTCACCGTTCTGATCAACCTGGTCGATCCAACCGCCCTTGAGATCGGCGGGCAAGTGGGTTCTGAACAGGCCCTCTGTGACTTCATTCACCAGGTTCGGCCAGAGCTTGCCGTCCGGATCCTCCCTGCACAGGGCACGGATGGTTTCAGTCTGGGGCCATACGCGCGATCCGCCGCTGATGACCGCGCCATTCTCCTGCACCTGGCTCCTGACCAGCGCTTTTTTCCGGTCAATGCCATAGGTCACCGCATGCGCAACGAGCCGCCCTACCCTGTCGCCCGCGTCCAAGCCGGTGAGCCGTTCCCATTCCCGCAGCAGCCAGGCCCATTCCATCTGATGCCCCGGCTCGACGACATTCTCCCCGGGAGCCCGATCCGGCTTCCAGTCCTCCCCGAATATTTCGCGAACCGTGCCGGTTGCCGGGTCTGACAAGGCCGCGTCGAAGAGTTCGACGATCGCGGTCGCCCGCGCCAGATAGCGTTCCTGCTTGCTTGCATCGGCGAGCGCGAGCAGAGCCTCTAACAGATGCATATGCGGATTCTGCTCGCGCAAATCCGGCTTCCCCGGCACCTTGCTGAGAAAACCGGGTTGCGCGGGTCGCGAAAACACGAGATCGACATCTTCAAGGGTGCTGTCGGCCAATGCAGGCAGGGACGCATCTCCGCCGAGCCGATAAAGCCACGCGAGCATGTAGAGGACGAAGGCGTGCGTGTAGAGGTCACGCGTGGCATCATGGGGGCGACCACCGGGATCGACGGAAAAGATCCACCCCGGCTTTCCGTCCGGCGACCGGTAACGGCGCCGGGCGTTCTCGAAAGCCCGCCACACGCGCTCTTCGCCGCCCTTGCTCCAGCCGGCCAGCGAGGCACGCGAATAGACCACGATCTGCCGGGCCTGCACCATCAGGCGCCGGGGCACCTCTCCGACCGGCTCGCCGGAGAGCGCCAGCCGCTCGTGAAAACATCCCGCAGCCTCGTCGAACCCGGCCGTCGCCCAAAGCGGCAGCGCCTGCCCGGCGACAAAAGTTTTTAGCCGGCGCAGCCCAAGCGCTGGCTCGATCGTCGCACTCACGACTTCATCCGTTCCACGATCTTCGTCGAGGAGCGGCCTTCTATCAGGGGGAACAGGGCTATGCGACCGCCACGCGCCTTGACGAGGTCGCCGCCCACGACCTGTTCTTCGGCATAGTCGGCGCCTTTGATGAGAACGTCGGGCGAGATGGCGTCGATCAATGACAGCGGCGTGAGCTCGTCGAACAGCACGACGAGATCCACCGCCCTCAAGGCACCCACGATGCGGGCGCGATCCTGCTCGGACTGGATCGGACGCGTCGGCCCCTTGAGCTTTCTTACCGACGCATCTGAATTCAGCCCCACGATCAGCCGGTCGCCTTCGCGCGCGGCAAAAGACAGCAGCTCGATATGCCCGGTGTGGATGAGATCGAAGCAGCCGTTGGTGAAGACGAGGCGCTCGCCCATGCGCCGCCAGTTCGCGGCCATTTCGGCCGCCGTCGATTTGGTTACGAGCGATCCCGGGTGATGCTTGGCGCTGGAGGCCCGCGCCAGCGCCGCGTTGAGCTCGGCCCTGCTGACCACCGCGGTGCCCAGCTTGCTGACGGCAACCGCGGCAGCTGCGTTGGAAATCTTCGTCGCCTCCTCGATCGAGTATCCGTCAACCATGGCGACCGCCAGGGCCGCGAGCGCCGTGTCGCCGGCGCCGGAGACGTCCGCCACCTCCAGCACCGCGGTCTTGAAGTGCTTGACGGGCAGCCCACGCCTGATCAACGACATGCCCGCCTCGGCGCGGGTGACGAGCAGCGTGCCGCCGAACTGGCTTGCGACCGCAGCCGCGGCCATCTCGACCTCGGCGTCGGAGCTGCAACGCATTCCCGTTGCAGCGGCGAGCTCGCCGGCGTTCGGCTTGATGATGTCCGCTCCCTGATAGGCTTCCCAGGTTCGTCGCTTCGGATCGACAAGCACGAGCTTGCCCGACGACTTGGCGGCGTCAATGATCTGCTTCAGCACGTAATCGCTGAACACGCCCTTGGCATAGTCCGACAGCAGCACGATCTCGGCGTCTGCCATCGCGGTGCGAGCCGAGGCGACGATGGCCTCCTCGACGTCGCGCGACAGGCGCGTAACGGACTCGTGGTCGATCCTGAAGAACTGCTGCCGACCGCTTACGACGCGGGTCTTGCAAATCGTCGGCCGGGAAGAATCGGTCACGAGATGGTCGGTTGACACGCCCTTCCGAGCGAGAATTTCCTTGAGGTCCTCGGAATTGCGGTCGTTGCCGACAGCACCGACGAGCCGGACCTCGCATCCGAGGGCGACGAGATTGACCGCGACGTTGGCGGCGCCGCCGGCCACCGCTGAATCGTGGCTGTGCAGGAGGATCGGTACCGGCGCCTCAGGCGAAATGCGCTCGACTTTTCCGGTCAGATAACGGTCGATCATGACGTCGCCGACAATGGCCACGATCCCGCGCAGGCTCTGGTCCGACAGCATTGCCGACTCCCCTATTCATCAACACCGCGCAACGCGGATAAAATCATCGACTACGAAATCGAAAAACACCGGGATCAACCGACCGCATCCCGGACGGGCCGCAAGGCCTCCAGCACCGATCCGATGGCGTCTTTGGCGGTCACGCGCTGAATGCAGGCCATGTGTGCGCAGCCGCCGCTTCGGAAGCACGGCGCGCATGGCGTCCTGAAGGTCAAAATCCGGGCCTGGTCGTTGGCGGGTCCAAATTGCTTCGGATCGTTGGTCGCGGGCATGACGACGGTCGACGGAATCCTGAAGGCCGCGGCAATATGGCTGGTCGAGGATTCCAGACAAACGACGTGAGCCGCTCCGGCTATGACGTCGATGAACTCGTCCCACGACAGCTTGTCGCAGAGATTCAGGACCATGTGCGGCGGCACGGCCGCCGATATGCGGCCGGCCCGCTCGCGTTCGCGAGCGCCGGCGCCGGCAATGACGATCGAGATGCCTCGCTCCGCAAGCTCCTTGGCCAGCCGGATCCAGCGCTCGTCGGCCCATTCGCGGATCGGATTGCCCGCGCCCGCCTGGAGCACGACGTACGGCTCCCTTGGCCGTTTGCCGGTCGCCGACGGCGCGGGATAATAGGCCTGAAGCGGACGGTCGAGCGAGCTATCCGAAAACAGCATTCGCAACAGATCGCGCGGATAATCGAGGAAGGGCCGCGAGGCGTGAACCCAGCGGGCGCGATGCGTCAGCAGCGGCCCAAAACCGCCGCTGGTGAAGCCGGCGCGCACGGGAATCCCCGTCGCGTGAAGCAGGGGAATGCTGTTCTGCAGGAACGGATAGCACTCGACCGCGGCATCATAGCCGTCCCGCCGAACCTGCTGCGCAGCGGTTTTCCAGCTTTGCCGATGCGAGCGGATCTTTTCTGCAAGCGGCCGGCTCGACCTGTCCAGCATGAAATGATCGGCGAAGTAGCTGGCGTCGTAGAGTTCGGCGATCCCCTTCAGCATCGGCTTGGCCCAGGAGCCGACGATGAGCCCGATTTTCGTTTCCGGACGGTTCTGACGAACCCAACGCAGCGCCGGCAGCGTCATGATCAGATCGCCGAGATGACCGCACTGGGAAAAGACGATCGAACGCAATTCTCCGCCGTGACTCGCAGTCGCATGCGGGCGCCTGTCGGGCACGGCAAGGCAGGCGAGATCGATGGCGCGCAGGCCGGCGGCGACGTATTTTTTCCGCACCAGATATTTTCCGACCATCGGCGAAAGCGGCGCTGGAAATTCGAGATCGGGATCTGTGCTTGGCTGCGAGGACATTCTCGGTTCCGGATTTAGCCCATATTAGACTGGGTCGCCTGCGCAGACATCAAGGTTGTCGAATTAATTTTAACGAGCCCTCGAACGGGTTTACCGCGTTCGCCGGACGCAATTGGTTAATATCTGACGGAACGATGACGCTGGTTGCGTTGACACCCGTCACGGATTTGCAAATGATCGACGAAGGCATGCCAAAAAACCTCAGGTGCGGCGGATTGGGAGCGAGCCTTTGCGGCCTTTCGTGAAGCGCTGCGCGCTTGCCGCCGCAACCGTGTGCATCATCGCGGCCGCGCTCGAAATAGCGGGCCTGCACGCGTCAGGCCCGGGCTCGAATTTGGACGGCTGGAAACCACTGTTCAACGGACGTGATCTGGCGGGCTGGCGGGCGCTCAAAAGCGAAACGCCCGGCGATGGATGGCTTGCCAGCCACGGGGTCCTCACCCGGGCGCGGAATGGCGGCGACCTCGTCACCGTCGACCAGTTCGCGGACTTCGAGCTCAACCTGGAGTGGAAAATCAGCAAGGGCGGCAACAGCGGAATTCTGTATCGGGTCAACCTGGACAATGGCGAGGCTTATGAAACGGGACCCGAGTTCCAGATACTCGATAATCTAGACGCCGCCGACCGTCTGCAGCCCAATCATCGGGCAGGATCCCTTTACGACCTCGTCGCCCCCGCTCGGGACACCACCAGGCCATTGGGGCGCTGGAACAGGACCAGGATCGTCATTCGCGGCTGGAAAATCGAGCACTGGCTCAATGGAAAAAAGATCGTCGATGTCGACCTGGCAAGCCCGGAGGGAAAGGCGCTGATCGCCAGGAGCAAATTTGCCGGTTCCGCCCATTTTGCCTCGTTCGGGCGCGGGCACATCGTGCTTCAGGACCACGGCGACGTCGTCAGCTTTCGCAGGATCAGGATCCGCGACCTGGGCGGACCCTGACCTTGCCTGAATTCGTTAACTTCGCAAACAACCCGTAGTTCATATCCATGATTGATTGCATCCGGCGCGACGAGCGTTTTTTTGGCGTAACCCTGCTTCGCGCGATCGCGGTGCTCTTCCTGATCGTGCACCACACGCTCGAAACGTCCCGTATGGCCTCCGCCGCCCCGCAGGCGTCGGACTGGCTTGTACGAATTGGCGAGGCGGGCGTGGATCTGCTTTTCGTGGCCACCGGATTTCTGATGCTCTATGCGGGCTTCCGGCCCGGACGACCGGTCGCAAGCCCTGCGGCGTTTCTGCTCAGGAGGCTGGCACGTCTGTACCCCCTGTACTGGGTGTGCTGCCTGGCTTTTCTCGGAATCTGGTCGGCCGGGTTTCTCAAATCCAGGGACCTGAGTGCCGGCGCGGTTGCCAAGTCGCTGCTCCTGATCCCGAGTTCCGATACGCTGATGGGGATCTCGTGGATCCTGAGCTATCTTGTCTTCTTCGGCCTGATATTCAGCGCAACGCTTGTGTTTCGCTCCCGCGACGCCTCGATCGCGATCTGCACGACGATCATCGTCGCTCTTCTTGCCCTGGCGCCGGCTCTTCCTGCCGGAGAGATCAGCGACTTTCTCGGAAAACCGATCGCCGTGGAATTCTGCTTCGGCATGCTGGTTGCGAGATATTTCCTGGAGCACGGCGAGCGCATGCCGATTTCCGCGTCCTGGAGCGTCCTGGCCTTTGCCATTCTCGCAATCGCTCCGCCATTGGTGCCGAGCCCGGACGCGTCAGGTCTGGCCGGGCTGCCGCGGGTGGCAGCCTGGGGCCTGCCTGCCACGCTGCTGCTCAGCGCGTTCCTCTCCATCAAGCCGCCGAAAACGCTCAATGCCCGCCTTGCGAATTTGGCGGGCGATGCATCCTACGCGATCTATCTCGGGCACTTCTTCGTCATGATCCTCTACGCCAAACTGCTGAAAGACACCGCGCTTGGCCACCATTCGCAGGTCGGCGCAATTCCGCTCGTCATATTGATCTGCGTTGGAGTTGGCGTTGCGATCCATCTCGTCGTGGAGCGGCCGCTGACCTCGCATCTGCTGCGTCTTTTGCGCCCGCGACCGGATCAGAACGAAGCCGGACCGCGCGCGATCTAGCGCCCATTGCAAGTGCCGATCAGTGCTTCACCAATATTCGGCGGACCGAAGTCCAATCCTCGCGCAGGTTCTTCCAGTCGAGCAACACCATGCAAAGCGCATAGGTGGCGAGCGCGGCGCATAGGCCGAGCAATGTGCCGGCCGCTCCCAGCGGAAAGAAACTGCTGGTGAAGAGGTAGGCCGCCGCCGCGATCACGCTCGAAAGTGCGGGACGTACCAGGCCCGCAAGCATCGGCAACGGCCGACATCCGGTCGCCTCGCCCGAAATCGTGAGCATCGCGACCGAGTAGGTCAGGAGAACCGCGATCATCCCGTATGCGACTCCTGTAAATCCGTACCAGATGCCGCCCGCAACAGCCAAAAGCCGGCCGACGGTCAGGCCGACAATGCACCAGAACTGAATTTCGAATCTGCCATAGGCCAAAAGAACGGGCGCAGTCTGCGAACATATGGCGCTGATGGCGTAGAGCGGCAGAAAGATGCGCAACAGGAACGGCAGGTCAGCCCATTTCGGTCCCAGCAGCAAGCTGACCAGTTCTGGCGCCGCAGCGGCTCCGATGAAAGTGGCAGGAAGCATCGCCAACCCAAGCAGCCGACACAGTTGACGATGCAATATGACGATCCTGTCCTTGGACTCGGTCAGGGCCTGAACGTACAGCGCGCCCCAGGACATGTTGGCAACGGATTCACTGGCGAATTTGGAAACCTGATTGGCAAAAGTGAAGCTGCCGAGCAGCGCCGTGCCGAACAATTTGTCCAGCATGAGATTTTCCACGGCGCGCCCGGCATATTCGGAAATCCGGCTCGCAACCATGATGCCGCCGGAAACCAGATGCGGCCGCAATGCACTGAAGCTGAACTCGAAGCGGGGAAACTCCATCACCGCCAGATTCAGAATGATCGCGCGGACCCCAAAAGTGACGACATATTGGCCGGCGAGACTCCACGCGCCGGCGCCGTAGACCGCCAGCGTCACGGCGAGCGTCGCGCCAACGATGTTGGAAACCAGGTCGGCGCTGGCTCCCACCCCTATGTTCTTGCGGCGCGTGAGCCGCGCCAGCGGCGCCACGGATAACGTCAGGAATACGAGGCTGAGCGACAGCAGCGCGATCAATCCGGGCAACCGCGGCTGTTGCGCGACATAACCGAGAAACACGCCAAAGACCGCGGCAGCAACGGCGAGCGTGATCCCCATGATCTGAAGGGCCCAAAAGGCGCTCGACCAGACCAGCGAGGAGGACTCCTGCTCGCGGACCAGCGTGTTTCCCAGGCCGCCATCGGCCAACAGCGTGACAAGGCTGATGGTCGGAAGCGCCAGCGCATAAAGGCCGAATTCGCTCGGTCCCAGCAGTCGCGCCATGACCGGCAGCAACAACAGCTGGAGCACCGTCTTTATGATATTGACGACTCCTCCCGCGATCGCGCCGAAGGCCATGCGCCGATCTTCAGGAGAAATTCCCGGCTTCTTCTCGGTTTCCGACGTCAAGCTTGTGCCTCTATTGTGCCTAAAGACCCGATGGCGTTTGCCGGCGAACACCTTCGGTGGATCGTGAGTGCCCGAAATCGGGCGCCAATTTCCGCAACATGCCGTCCCGTTGCAAGCCCTGGCAGCAGGTTTTCTGCCCGAGCGTCGGTCGCTGCATCGAGAGGCATTAGAAAGCTTGCGTTCCGTTAGTGCTTCGCGAGCAAGCGCTCGAAGACGCCGAGATACTGATGTGCAGCGCCGTCCCACGAGAATCCCGCCGCATTCTCATAGCCGCGGCGGACCAGCGCTCCGGACAAGTCGGGGTCGGCCAGCAGCGTCTTCAGGCGATCGGCTAGCTCGCGCGCGTTTGCCGGATCGAACAGGATGGCCCCCTCTCCTGCGATCTCGGGCGTTGCCGAGCGATTGGAACAAATGACCGGACAACCGCACACCTGCGCCTCCAGGATCGGCAGGCAGAAGCCCTCGTAAAGCGAGGGCACGCAGAGGCAGCTTGCGTAGCGGTACAGGCCCGCCAGCCGGCGGTCGTCGATCGAGGCGAGACGAACGAGAGGCAGCTCGCAACCAAGCCGGCGCAGCGTCCCGGCGATCGTCTCGTTGTGGTCTTCACCGACGTGCACCAGGGTAACGTCCGGAAAGGAAGAATGGATGGAAGCCATGGCTTCCGCGAGGACGCCGAAATTCTTGTTCTCCGTGGCGTTGCCGACGGCAAGCACGTAACGGCCAGGAATCTCCCGGGATGCATCGACCGGCTTGATCGAGGTGGCGGAATGGATCGCCGTGACGCGGCCTTTCGACTGCGGGTACCACAGTTCGAGATCGCGCTTCGTGGCCTCCGACACCGTCACGATCTCCTGATTGCCGTAAAGCATCAGCCTGAGAATGGAATCGTTTGTCAGCCTTTCCCGCCAGCCGACCTTCTTTCCAATCATGCGAAAATAGATGTCGTGGACGATCAGCATGCGCGCCCTCGCCCCCGTGGCCGAGCCAAACGGATCGAGGTTTACGACAAGGTCGATCTCCTGTTGCCGGCAGAACGCAGGGAATGCCAGCGACTGCTGCAGAACGGCCAGTTTGGCGCTGGAAAATCGCGGCACCGTCACGACGTCGAGCGGCTTCGCTTTCAGGCAGGCGGGCAGATGCTCATGCGACCACGGCGAGCGGAGCACGTACTGGTAGTCGTTCTTTCCGATGAGGCTGCTCAGCAGTTCCAACGCCATGCGCGCGACGCCCGACGGGCGGCCGGCATACTGGCTGGGCATATTGAACAGAACGCGAGTCATGGACTTCTTGGTCGGTCGGCCTGTGGAACGCGCACGGATCGGATTAATCCACTGTTTCTAATACATGGAGTGCCGAAAAGCTGATGCAAATTATGACGTGGTTAAATCAACTTCGTGATCCGGCCGGCCGGGATTTCGTTACCAGCTTAAATTGCTGGTCTATTGCGCCGGAAAACCCCTCGCCCCGTTAGGCATAATTCTCCAACGACCGGCTCCCCCTGACAGGCCCGCAGTCGCCGGGTCGATCATTGCCACGGCACAGCCTTAGCGAGCAAATTCTGCACGCAGATGATCGGCCAGGCGGATCGCGAGCGCAACGATGGTCAGCGTCGGATTGGCGTGCCCACCGGTCGGAAAGATCGAGCAGCCGGCAACATAGAGATTTTGCACGCCGTGGGTGCGGCAGTTCTCGTTGACGACGCCGTCGCGGGGGTCCTTCGACATCCGCGTCGCCCCGATGAAATGGAAGGTACCCCAGAGGTCACTGCCCTGAACCGGCGCGTTGCTGGTGAGCCATTCGGACTGTTCGGGCTTGCCGAGCCCGAGGCGCTCCAATGTGTCGGCGATGAAGCCAGCGAAGTGACGCGCGGTTTGGCGCTCGATCTCGCTTATTCGCCAATCGACCCTGGCCTGGTTCATGCCGAGCACGTCCTTCTGGGACGAGAGCGTGATGCGACTGTCGGGATTGGGTTCCTGCTCCAGGTCGATGATGATCGACACCAACGGATCGGGGAGCATCATGGGCACCCCGCGAATTCGCCGCAGGACATTGGCGCTGACCGAGCCAGCGCCGCCGGCCAGCCGCGCAACGTCACCGGCGATGCCGTGATAGGGCTTTGCCGCCCTGATCGCCTGCTGGAGGCGCGCGGCCGCCCGCCAGGCGGAGTCCGGGCGCGCGGCGTAGTAGAACGCTGCACTCGCGTTGACCAGGCGCAGGTTTCGCTGCGCGTGCTCGGACAGCGCAAAGCCGATTTCATATTGAACCCCGCGCGGCCGCAGGAAATCGGTAAAGAGGTTTTGCAGATGCACCGCCGTCTCCGGCGTCGTATCCAGCGTTGCAATGCAGCCGCGCGGATGCTGCGCCAGATAGCGGCCGAGATTGCAGAATTCGTTGAGCTTGTGAAGCACATTGCTCGGGGCGTTGAGCAGCAGCCGCACATTCTCGATCCCGCCGCAGCAAATCACGAACTTCCTCGCCGTGATGGTCATGCTGACGTTGTTGAGCGATCGGACGACGATCGATTCAATGAGCGAGCCGTCGGCATTTCCCTGGAGTGCTACCAGGTTTGCGTGCAGGAGGACGTGGGTGTTGGGATCGGCCCTCAGCTTGCCGCGATAGGCGCGTCCCCAGTCAAAGCGTGGGCGCGGACGCCCCAGTTCCTGCAAGGCGGCGCCCTCGGAGTCGGCCGGAGCAACGCGCCATGTGAACGGATTCACGTTCGGCGAGCCGAAGTCTGGAACCTCGATTCCGAGCGTTGCCGGCACGCGATCGTCGGGGATCCATGGCTCCGCGAAATTGTTCACCCGCTTGGAGCGCTCGTAATAGGGACGAAGCGTTTCCAGATCGATCGGCCACCCCGATTTCCTCACCCAGTCGCGGGCCTCGAAGTCGATCGGGTCGAGCATCGCGCATCGCCCGCCCCATCTGGTGGCGGCCCCGCCGAACAACCGGTAGCGCCCCTCGTCCATGGTTACGGGATGGCCAACATTTTCGCCCTGATAGAGGGCCTGCGTGTCCGGCTCATCCGCCAAACCGCCGGATTCGACCACGCAAACGCGCAGGCCACTGCCAATAAATTCGTTCGCGATCGTGATGCCGGCGGGTCCGGCGCCCACAACACAGATATCGACCGGCAGCGTCTTTCCGTTCTCAAATTCTTTCAGGTCTTCAATCATATTGCTCGATCCAGGCTGGCGCCGTCTCGACGGCTTATCCGTGCCAACTCAATTGCCAAACGAACCAAGGCGCGCGTTAACGCATTGAGGCATGTCAAACCGTCGCGGGCATGCCGATGAGACCCCTGATTGCGTTAACAGCGCCCGTGTCCAGTCCCTACTCCATACTCGTGCAGCCATTCATGCCGGCCCGCCTGCGAACTATCCGAGCTGCAGAATGCGACCAGGCCGGACGCGGCCCGTGGCCACATCCAGCAGCGCCAGCGCATTGCCCTTCAACCGTCCGCGCCGATCGACCCACGGTTCGGGATTGGCGCTGCGCAGCAGATTGGCTGCCAGATTGCGACACATCAGTGACAGGGCATAGGACCAGCCCATCGTTCCCTTCCGCGCGAGGTACACAGGATTGGCAATCTGCGAGTAGCCAAACCTGACGCCGGAAGAGCGGGCTCCCTTGTTGCCGAGATGAACACCCTTCAGCAGGCTCGACTCGATCACCCGGCCGTAGCGGGCGACCTGGGCCGAGAAGTCGATATCCTCCTGCCACGCATAGAGCGGAAGATTCTCGTCGAAGAGGATCGCGTGCTCGCGGATCGGAGCCAATCGGAACGCCATGTTGCAGCCATATGTCCCCACGGTCCTGGTGACCTCAAGCTCGCTCGATGCGGCTTGCGCGGCTTGCGCAATGACCGAGCGCGCGTGTTCGACGCCGAGCCCGGGTCCGTTGATGCCGTCCTCGATCGGCCTTCCCGTCGTCGCCATCACGTCGTCGTGGGCAAGAAAGATTCTTTCAATCTGGACCAGGTAGTCGTTGCAGGGAAAAAAGTCGTCGTCAAAAAACACCACGACGTCGGCGTCGAAGAGCTCCGTGATGATGCGATTGCGTTGCGCCGCCGAGCCGATCGCGCTTTGCACAACGGAGGCCGCGACCGGAAACTGTTTCAGGTATTCGGTGTCGACGTCCTTCTCGTTCACGACACTGATCACGAGACGATCCGGCAGCCGCGCTTGTTCGGCAATCACCTTGACGGCTTGACTGAGAATGTCGCGCCGCCCGATCGTTGCAATTCCGACCGCAATTTTCAAACGCCCGACTTGCATCCCTGCCCTGTACCGAACACCACGTCACATCGACGGACACGTCGGCCTTTCGCATGACAATTGCACGCGAGCCGCGTCAACCCTTGGCTCTGGAAATTGAGCAATAGCACAACCGATATGTGGCCAAGAAAAAACTATGCCAAATAATTAACATCGGAGCCGGCAGCGCAGCTTGATGGTCGCAAACGGCGCCGTCAGCCGCGCCCGCCAGGTGGATGCAGGGGTGTTCCCAGCAGCGGAACAACATAGGGCGATCTGGGGTCGTGCAATTCGGCAGCCGCCCCGCGCGGCCGCGGACGCTTCACCACTTTGGCGCTGGTCAGAGCAGCGAAAACGAAGAACGGCAAACCAAGATCGGTCAGGGCGCCCGACGCGGCTGCGGTCAGCAGCCACGCGATGCAGACCGATTTGGCCGCCTGTCGATATCCGACGTTAGTGTAGTCGTGCTCCCCGGCCCTGCTGTTGGCCAACAACACCAGGATGAAGAACATTGCGAAGATCGGCGTCCCGATGATGCCGAAGCTGGCGAGAACGCTGATCGGAAAGCTCGAAGCCCGCAGGCTTCCGTTGCCGACGCCGAGACCGGCCGTGTCGAGGATGTTCTGCAGCGCCTGGCTGTTCCACATCGCCCGCTCGATGCCCGAGTTCGTCGACATCTTGTTGAAGATCATCGTATCGAGCAGATCCTTGACGTAGGCGGATGCAGGATCGCTGAGACCGATGCAGATGGCCCCGACCACAAGGATGATCGGAGCGGCGAGGACAAACAGCCCGCCCTGTCGCGTCATCGGCCGGCGGGTGGCCCCGAGCAGCACCTCGAGATAGAAGTACGGAAGGATACCTGCCAACCCGACATAGGCCGTGGTCGATGTCGAAAAGACGAGCGCGACAAGGGAAAGGCACGTCAGCGGAAAGGTGACGCGGGGGCGGATGCCGAGCAGCCAAAGCTTGCAGGTGAAAGCGAAATACCCGAGCGTGGCCGCGCCGAACGACGACGCTTCCACGAATGAACCAACGATGCGCTTGTAACCGGCAACTTCCGCCTCGCTCATCAAGGCGTAGTTCGCGTTCCGAATGAACGACATCAACTCGGTCGTGCCCGTGTAGTAGGTCAGCAGATCGAGGACCGCCATGGCCAGGTTGAACACGGCGCAAGCCACTAAAGCATTGCCCAGAATCCGGCGGCCGTCATGCGTCGCCGCATAGCCGCTCAGAACGAAGAAGCAGACAAAGTCCCCGATCAAATAAACCGATTGCGTCAGGTTGGACATCGCCGGAGCCAGCGGCATGGTAATCGCGCTGCCCTCCGTGCCGGTGATGGCGCGAACCGGGAAGATATTCGTCTGCCCCTGAAAGATCCGCGGCATGACATAGGCCGAGATCACGGCGTACAGGGTGGTCAGCAGCAGCCAGAATCCCGGCTGCTCGACCGCAAACCCGCGCAAGGCATTGTTGAAATAGACGCGGTTGGCCATCAGCCTGAAGGCAAGAAAACCCAGCAACAGGTGGGCCGGCGAGATGTTGGTGCCGCCGAGGGAGTCCAGAATCAGGGCCGCTGCCGACCCCAACAGCGTAGAGAAAATGAAGGCATAGACGATGAACTTCGGGTCATATTTCAGACTCCCAAGTCCTATGGCCAGCGCGATGATCCCGATCAGTTCAACCGTCATTCGCCGTTGTTTTCTCTAAATGATCCCGTACTTCGCTGCCATCGCCCGGGCCTCGACGCTCCCGTCGCAACCCGCGCTCGGGCTTACAATATCGCGGTTCGTACCAGGTTGCGAAACCTGGCGCGACGGCGTGCAACGCGGATAAGGAAGATCGACCTGTTCTTCAGCGCCATGCGCCGCTCCTGATCGGCGAATTGGAGCTGCTCCTGGTCATTCCAGTATTTGAGCGGAAACAGCCGGTGCGATCGCGCGCGGATGACGTCGGAATACTCCGGCTGTATCGCGGACCATGCCTTCAATGTGCCCATCCATGGTTTCAGGCCGCCGATGAAGTGCAGCAGCTTCGGCTCAGCGATATCGGTGACATTCCAGCCCCAGTACGGCGTCTGAAAGTTCCAGACCGGCGACAAGCGTGTCCTGATTCCGCCCGCCACCGCATTCAGCGCACTCTGATCGTGATAGCGGCAAATGGGAAGATTCGCTCGCAGGAACGACAGACATTCGCCAGAAAGCCGCGTCCACTCGCTGGCACGGCACTTGATCACACCGGAATTGAAATAGCCCTTCGACCGGTCGAGGCCGATTGCGTCAAAGTAGGCACTGACAAGCTTGCCGGTCGGGCCAAAATCGTCGGCATAGAAGAACGATTGGTCCTCGCATGCGAGCAATCCCACCTGCGGCGCCGCGAGATCGAGCAGCTCCTTCGGATCCTGCATGAACCACGTGTCGCCGTCGACATACAGGATATCGGAACGTTCATCGGTTCGAGCGAGTGACGGAATCAGGAAGCGAGCCAGCGCCGAATACGGCACATGGGTCTTGTTGAAGTTCTCATTGTCGAACTCCGTCAGGCTCTCCTTGCTGATCTCGTGGACCCTGACTGCGAGGTCGGCCGCGAGTTCCTGGAAAGCGAGGATCTGGGGTTCGTTCATCCCGAGCAGCACGACGTTGATCGGCAGGCTGGCGGAGGAATGCCAGCGACGCAACGACGCGATCGAGGCGAGCGTCGGGGTCACGAAGCCGGAATCCGTCGTGTAAAACACCTCCGTGCTGCGATGCGCGTTCATCTTCGACTGTCTCGATCTGATCTGGCCCGGCGATTGCGCTCGTGCAGGTCACGCCCGGTCGACCTGCTTGACGCTTTCGGACTACCGCAATCCCCCGTTCGTCCTCAGCGACTGTATCAGCGTCCGTTTCGCACGCGCACCTCTTTGACGAAGAAATCGCTCGGAGAGGCGATCCCGTTCAAGCGGAAATTCCATCCCCATTGGCCAACGAAATTGGCATCGGAAAGCTTCCAGGTCAGCTCCTGCCAGTCATCGCCCGCCGGGATATTCTGGTAAGCCGCATCGACATACCCTCTTTGCGATTCATAGTTAAGGTTCATGCCCGCCATTTTATCCGGCGTAATGCGGCGCACGACGGCGGTTATTTCGATATCCCTGGTACCGAAGGGCAGGAATTGCGGATCGACCGCAAAGTAGACGTAGTGCCCTTCCGCGTCCGGCCGTGAAAAATCGGTCTGCCGCCACGACTTGTCGCCGAGGCCCACGGGCTTCGTGGTCGACATGTTGATCTGCTTGACGCCGTCCTCCAGATTCGTCGCCTGCAGGCGTACGGTCGCGAGCCGTCCTTGAACATGCCGCGCGCTCCAGGGAAAGGCGCTGCCGCGATTGAGCTCCGCCTTCTGCACCAGATCGTGCGGCAAACCGCTGATCAGCACCGGCGTCCCGTTGAGTGCGAGATTGCGGCCCGCCGCGATCGTTTCGCGATTTCCCGCGAGGTCGGCGACGACAACGTCGCCGCCAAACGAGAACGTGGCCGGCCGGTTCGGCGGCGACCAGGCCGCCAGCACGTCGCCGGCGGCTCCGTGAAAGACGAAGCCGTAGCCGCCGCCGAGATCGAGCCATCCGGCGTATGCGGGTTGGGAGCCAAGCAAGCCCGTCATGGTCTTCAGCGCCTGATAGGCCGGACGCGGCGAAAAATCGGCACGAACCAATCCGTGGTCCATTCCGTTGCCGTAGGCAGGACCCCGCGCTTCGAACCAGAACACGCGCTGGAAACCCGCCGCGATCGACAGCAGATAGGCTTTCGCGAGCGCGACGGCCTGACGCTCATCGCCCGGCTTGTTCGGCCCGAGCGGCGCCTGCTCGCCGATCTCGGTGATCCACAGCGGAGTGTCGGCGGACTGGCCGTTCGATACCAGCATCTGGCGCAGCGTGCCGGCCATGCTGAGAAATTCCGGCTCTCCGTTGTCGTTGAGCTGGCCGAGCTTCTCGTAGGGATGAACGCAGACAAAGTCGAAATGGTTGGCTGCGCCGGCCTTGATCGCCCTGTCCAGAAAGCCGACGTCGAAGTTTGCCACACTCATTCCAACCTTTGCGGTCGGATCTATCTTTTTCGCCGCGACGGACGCTTCGCGCACCAGTTCGGCGTAGATTTCCGGGCTTCCGTTCTCGGCAAAGCTTCCGTTGAACTCGTTCCATACCTCCCAGTACTTGATGTCGGAATGATAGCGGCCGACCATTGCGGCGACGTAGTCGCGCCAATACTGAATATCCTTGATTGGAAATTTCCTGGTGCCGCCGTCCGCCGAGGCCCAGTTCGCGAGGTAGGCAAAGACGCCGATCAGACGAAGGTCATTCGCGCGCGCATTCTCGACGAGACGATCCGGCTGGACAAAATTCCAGTATCCGTGCTTGGGTTCTATCGTCTGCCATTCATAAAACGCGCGCAGCCATCCGACGCCCGCCTGCTTCAATAGCGGATTGAATGCGGGAAAAGCCGACAGCCATTCCCCACCGGTAGCGACGCCCCACGGGCTCCGATTATCGCGCAGATCGCTGGCGGGCGCCTCAATGCGCCGATCGTCGGCAGTCGCCGCAGCGACGACGCAGTTCAGCATCAGGATCGACAGAAGAAAGACGCGGCGGCCCCGCACAAGACGCGACAACGGCCCGACAACAAATGACTGCCACATGAGAAAAGCACCTGGCCTTGCGGGATATCGGGTTAACCTTGAAATCCTGGCTGCGTGCGCCCCGAAGCCCGTTCCTTCGGCTTTTCAGCGTAGCAGCCCTGCAATTTCGGGTCCACGCCCGCAAGTTTCGCCAGTTTCCCTGTGCGACGTTAACAACCATCCATTAAACTTTGGCGACCTTATTGGCCTTTGCGGAACGCCTCGCTAGAGTTGGACCAATTGCGGCAATGGCTTCAGGTTCTCATTCAAAATATTCGATGGAAGCTCGCGCATGAAGGTCGCGATCATTCACTATTGGCTTGTTGGAATGCGCGGCGGCGAAAAGGTCGTTGAAGCGCTGTGCGAGATGTATCCGCAGGCCGACATCTACACGCACGTCTATGTACCGGAAATGGTCTCCGCCAGGATCCGCCAGCACCGCATCATCCCGAGCTTCATCAATTCGCTGCCGCGCGCCGCGAAGATGTACAAGACCTATCTTCCCCTGATGCCGCTCGCCCTCGAGCAGCTCGATCTGCGCGGCTACGATCTCGTCATCAGCAGTGAATCGGGACCGGCCAAGGGCGTCATCCCGCCGTCGGACGCGGTTCATGTCTGCTATTGCCATACGCCGATGCGCTACATCTGGAACATGTATCACGACTATCGGGACGGCGCCGGACGGCTCACGCGCATGATGATGCCGCCGCTCTCGCATTATCTGCGGATGTGGGACGTGTCGTCCGCCAATCGCGTCGACAGCTTCGTCGCGAATTCGGAAACCGTCGCAAGGCGGATTCGCCGCTATTATGGAGCGGATTCCGTCGTCATTCATCCTCCCGTCGATACCGATGCCTATTCGCCCGCCGCGCCATCCGAGCTCGGCGACCACTATCTCATGGCCGGCGAGCTCGTTTCCTACAAGCGGCCCGACCTTGCGGTGCGCGCCTTCAACGACATGAAGCTGAAGCTCGTCGTGATCGGCGGCGGCGAGATGCTCGACGAGGTCCGCCGGCTGGCAGGCCCAACCGTCACAGTCCTCGGCTCGCAGCCTTTCGACGTCCTGAAGCAGCACTACGCGCAATGCCGCGCGCTGATCTTCCCCGGCGAGGAAGATTTCGGGATGGTGCCGGTCGAAGCCATGGCGAGCGGGCGCCCCGTCGTCGCCTTCGGCAAAGGTGGCGCGACGGAGACGGTCGCCGAAGGCGTTTCAGGGGTGTTCTTTGCCGAGCAGACGATGGAGGCGATTTCAGCCGCGGTAAAGCGGCTGGACGAGATCAAGATCGATCCGAAGGCCATCACCGAGCACGCCAGGCGGTTCGGCCGCCAACAGTTCTTCGAAAAGATGGGCAGGCATATCGACGGGTTGCTCGCGCGGAAACCCGGGCAAAGGATCGCGGCGCCGCTCGCCCCCGCCGAGCTGGTGGAGCGGATTTGACGTTCGCCGGCCATCCGCGACTGCCTGATGCGAACGTCAGAGGGCGAATGCCGGAATCGGACCATTAGCGGGTGTCGATGACCGCGAGCGACGCGCCCTCGATCACCAGGCACGTCAACAGGCCCGTGGCAAAAGCGCCGGTATCGACATTGATGCGGTTCGGTGCAACTTCGACTTCACGGGCGGGCGTGTGTCCGTGAACGACGATCTTGCCGAAGTCCTCGTTCGATTTCAGGAACTCCTCGCGGATCCAGAGCAGGTCGCTTTCCTTTTGCCGCGACAGCTCGACGCGGGGTTTCACGCCGGCATGCGCAAAGAAGAAGTCGCCGCATACAAATGACCTTTGCAGGTCGCGGAAGAAGCGGAAATGGGCCTGCGGAAGCGCGTCGTGAAATGCCGCCTGCAGCATGGCGACCGGCTTGCCATTCGCCAGATGCTCGGGGGGAACGCCGTAGGAGATCAGCGTCTCGACGCCGCCGAGACGCATCCATTGATCGAACAGGCTGCGGTCGCTCAGGCATTTGAGCGCGATCAACTCGTGGTTGCCTTTCAGGAAGACCGTTTCGTTTCGTTTGCCGTGCTCGATCAACCGATCGATCGTTTCGCGCGACGAGGCCCCCCGGTCGATGTAGTCGCCGAGAAAAACGTACAGCGCCTTCTGCGTCGGTCGTGCTGCCTTGTCCGCCTCGATCCGCGACAGCAACACGTTGAGGAGATCCAGCCGGCCATGAATGTCGCCGATCGCATAAATCCTCAGCCCTGCCGGCAGCGACGGGCGTCGTCCCAGCACATCGAGTTGCTCACTGGCCGGCAGCAGGGACAGCACGCGTCAATCCGCGGTCGCTGGCTGGTGTTTGAGGGGGAGCGATTGCATTTGGTGCACTTTAGCGGAGTCGGTTGGTCGGACAAAATGACCTATATGCCGTTTCAAATCCCGGCCGCCAGTCAGGCGGCCCTCAAAACGCAAACATTTTCAAGCGCCTAGCTAAAAGGTTGGAAGCTCACGCAGAATCGAGCAGATAAACCATAGCGACCATGTATGGTTGATACATGGTTTCGCCTCGGCTATTGTCTGCAAAGCTTTTTGTTATCAGAAACAATTGCTTGGAGTTATATCAATGCGTATGGGATTGATCGCCAAGGCGCTGGGCGTCCAGCTTTTGCTCGCCTTCTGCGCGAGCGCCGCATTCGCCGCCCCCTGTGTTAATCCGCCGCTTTCCGACGCGGCGGTGAACCAGTTCAAGACCAATCCGCAGAGCGCGCTTCCGCCCGATTCGGACGCGCGCACGGTGGAGGCCCTGGTGAGAGACCTTGCCGGAACCGACGCGACCCTTGCCGCCGACATCGTCAAGCTGGCGCAGGGAGCCAATCCCCGCTTCCAGACAGCGATCGCAGCCGGCCTCGCCCAGGCGGCAGTCGCCTGCCAGACCATCGATCAGAACGCGGCCCTGCTGATCCAGCAAGCCGTCGCGGGCGTCCAGGACGGCGAATTCCAGAACGCCTTTGCGGCGGTCGCAGGAGATCTCTCAACCGCAGCGATTACCGCCGCGGCGGAGTCGGCGACCGGTGCTGTGGGCAGCGTCGTCGTGACAAATCCGAATACAGGCCGCGGATCGACCACGAACCCGGGTGGTGGCGGCACGGCGGTATTTTTCCAGATCACCGGCACAGGCGTCACGGCGACCAAGCCCACCACAACCACCACGACCGCAGCAACCCCGGTGAGTGTGACCCGATAACCGTTCCGGATGCGGAGCGGAACGGCCGATCCGACGGAAAGACCAAGGTATCGCGAATGAACGTAGCCGGTCAGTTTTCTCCGTTTGCGCCGGCGGTCGATAACGATGCCAGCGCTGCGGCACCGCTGCTGCAGGTTCGCGATTTCCTGAGCCGGCAGTGGCGCCTCATTGCCCTCGTCGTCGGGTTGGCCATCCTTGTCGGAATTGCCTATCTCGCCGTCACGCCGTCGAAATTCACCGCGCAAGCGGACATGATCATCGACACCAAGCGGGTTACCTGGAGCCAATCCGAGCTGTCGACCGAAAATCGCACGGTCGAGGACGCCTCGGTCGAAAGCGAGATCGAGACCACGCGATCCGAAAAGGTGGCGACCCGCGTCGCCAAGCAACTGCGTCTGAACGAGGATCCGGAATTCGTCGGGGTCGGCAACAGCCTGCGGTCCCGCATCTTCTCGCTGCTGAGGTTCGGCTCGCAATCGGAGACGGAGCCGTCGAGCGAAGAAGTCATGCGCCGCGTGCTTACCACGATGAAGGACAATCTGCGCGTGACCCGGCTGGGACGCAGCTACATCGAGCAGATTGCCTACACCTCGCTCGATCGCGAGAAAGCGGCCAGGATCGCCAACGCCTTTGCTGATGCCTACATCGAGGATCAGCTGCAGGCGAAATTCGAGGCGACGCACCGGGCCAGCCAGTGGCTGGAGCAGCGGATCGGAGAGCTGCGTCAGCAGGCGAGCGACGCCTACAAGGCGGTGCAGGATTTCAAATCCCAGAACGGAATCATCATCGGCGTCGAGGGCAAGCTGGCGAGCGAGGTTGAGCTCGATCAGCTCGGTGTCGCGCTGGCCAAGGCACGCGCCGACACCAGCCAGGCAAAGGCAAAGCTCGATCGTATCGAACGCGTCCTGGAACAGCGGACCGAGCGGGAAAGCTTCAACATTCCTGATCCGGTCGTGACCGACGCTCTCAACAATCCGGTGATCACGAAGCTGCGGCAGCAGTTCCTGGACGACCAGAGCAAGGAGTCGGAGTGGAGCGCGCGCTACGGAGTTGACCACCAGGCCGCGCGCAATCTGCGCGCCGAAATGGCCGCCCTGCAGCGCGCCATCTGGGACGAAATCTCGCGCATTGCCGAGAGCTACAAGAGCGAGCTGCAGATTGCCAAGAGCCAGGAAGAATCCATCGACAAACGCATGGTCGAGGTGTTCCAGAAATCGGCCTCGACGCGACAATCGCAGGTCCGCCTGCGCGAACTCGAGACGGCCGCCAATACCTATCGCGGCATCTACGAAACCTTCCTCTCCCGCTTCACGCAATCGGTGCAGCAGCAGTCGTTTCCTTCGACCGAGGCGCGCGTCGTCACGGTCGCGACCCCTCCCCCAGGGCGAAGCTCGCCCAAGGTCGGCCTGACGCTGGCGCTGGCGGCGATTTGCGGCCTCGGTCTCGGGGTCATGTGCGCGCTTGCCCGCGAGCAGATGAACCGTCAAATCCATACGCGCGAACAGCTTGAGACCCTGCTCGGCACCAGCTGCCTCGCGGTGCTGCCGGCCTTTGCCGAAAAGCGCAAGACCGTGCATGGCGTCTCGTCAGCCTCCCCGGCGTTCCGGCAGATCAGCGAGGCCGCGCCATTCTCGGCGACGGCCGAAGCCTTGCGCTACATCAAGGTGGCGATCGATCTTCATCCCGCCGGCGGCAAGGTCATCGGCATCGTCTCCGCCCTGCCAGGCGAGGGAAAGACCACCGTCGCGGCGGCTTTTGCATCCTTCGTCGCAAAGAGCGGTGGTCGCACACTGCTGATCGACGCCGACCTGCGCAATCCTTCGATGACCAAGACGCTTGGCTATTCGGATTCGCCCGGTTTGCTCGACATGGTCGCGAACAAGACACCGTTCGAGGATCTGCTGATTACCGATTCCCAGTTCAAGTTCGATTTCCTGCCTGCCTCGACGCGAATCAAGCCGTCCAACAGTTCGGACATTCTGAACTCGCTTGCGATGCGGCAGTTGCTGAAGGCCGCCAAGAGTGACTACGACTACGTCCTGGTGGACTTGCCGCCAGTCCTTCCCGTCGTCGACGTCAAGGCGGTCGCCCATTTGTTCGACGCCTTCGTGCTTGTCGTCGAGTGGGGCAGCACGTCGACGGACGAGATCGTGAAGGCAGTCGCAGCCTCGCCCATTCTTTCGGAGCGGATGCTGGGCGCGGTTCTCAACAAGGCCGACGAGGCCATCATGCGGCGTTTCGAAGGATATTCGGACCGGCGGTACAAATACTATACCAACGAACCCGCTGAACCCGCCTAGACCCGCCTGTGGCGTCAACTCCAAAACGTCCCCCCCGCTCTGCCGCCGTATGGGTGCTGGCGTTGCTCGCCGGCTGCGTCGGATTGGCTTGGGGGGTTTCAAACATCGCGCCGGGCGCGGCCGCGGACGAATTCCAGGCGCTGGAGACCAGCCTCCTGCGGTTTGAGACCTTCCGTCCGGCCGCCGCGACACGGATGCTGGAGAGTACGGCCGCCCGGGACTTGGGCGCCTGCGATACCCACGGTCAGCGCGCTCTGCTGCTCCTCGAGATGCCCCTGGCGGATGCCGCCTTGCGCGCCGGGCGCGCCCACGAATTCGACCTGCACATGCAGTCTCTCGAAACCCGCGCGCGGCAAGCGGTGGCCTGCGCGCCGCGCGACTCCCTGCTCTGGCTCTTGCTGTTCGGGCTGGAGGTTGAGCACGGCCGCCTGGGCCCCCATTCGTTCGACCTGCTTGCCGCTTCCTACGATACCTCGCCGAATGAGGCCTGGGTTGCCGTGCGCAGGATGCTCATCGGGATACCCGTGGTCCTGGCGGCACCGGAGCCGGTCCGCCAGAGGATCCTCGCTGAATTCCAAGAGCTGGTCAGGCGCCGGTTTGTCGAGATCCCCGCCTTCTCCTATGCGAGGGCGTCTGCGCCCGTGCGCGCTCTGCTGCAGTCGCGCGTCGAACAGCTCGATCTGCCGAGCCAGAGGGCCTTTTCCGAGGCGCTGCAGAGGGTACGATCCTGAAGAGGCGCAGCTGACGCCGCTCTTTCGGCCCTCCAGGAGAGACGACTTCGGTAACCGGCGATGACATCCCGAATCGCAGCTCTCGTGGTGATCCTGCCGTTGGCGACGGCGACGCCCGGACTGGGGCAGCAGGCGGAAGAGTTCGCTGATTCGACGCTGACGCGCGAGCAGTGGCAACAACGTGTGGAAAAGGCCCGCCGCCAGTCCGAGGAATTCGTGGCGAATATGTGTGCGCAACCCGCTGTACCGCTGGCGCCCGAGGAGAAGGAAAAGGAAGCCGCGGATCGTGCAATCAACGATCCGACCCTCCAGCACGGCGACATTGTTATCACCAACAAGGGCTTCGTCGTGTTCACCGGCCGAAGCGAGCAACACGAGCCCGGCGACTTCCAGCAGGCCCCGAATCCGCCACCTCGCCCGTAGGCCCACGGGTACGCGAATATCCCCTGAAGGCCCTCGGTCCGCCCGCTCGGTCCACGCAGGAACGCCGGACGCCCTACCGATTGCAGAAGTCGTTAAACAACGGCATAAAGTTAAAAAGAGGTTGAACCGTTTTCGTTGCACTGCAGACCTACCCACATGGGGGTATGTCTCGTGAACCTATGCTGCACGACAACATTTGAGACGTCTGATTTTTCGCCAGTTTCGGCCCGCGGCTTGCCCACGGGGACGGTGCGGCCGGAAATGGTTAACAAATTTAAATGGTTAATACGTTCAGCCTAACCACAGCTTGCATACAATACGGGCTTTACCCGAATTGTGCAGCGCGCATGGATTTGATAAAAAAGGGTAAAAGAAGAGTAATAAGAACGAGAAGATTGGGGGAAGTTTTTTTGGAATTGCGTCGTTTGAGGTACCAAAGATGAATAGTTTGGCCGATACCGATAATGCATTGCGAGTTGGCCGTTTGGGATCCCGAGGTCCGATCGGAATGACTCCGAAGCGGACGCTGGATATTTTGTTGGCGATTTCAGGAATTATCCTGCTCGCCCCGCTTCTCATCATCTGCTTCCTCGCGACGGTCGTCACGTCGCCTGGTCCTGCCCTTTTTCGCCACCGGCGCGTCGGCTTCAACGGCAAGCACTTTGATTGCTTGAAATTCCGCACGATGGTGACGGATGCGCCGGAGCGGCTGCGCAAGCTGCTGGAATCCGATCCGGTGGCGGCGGCCGAATGGGCCGCAAACCGCAAGTTGCGGCACGACCCGCGGGTGACCGCGATCGGCGCCATCCTCCGCAAATCAAGCCTCGACGAACTGCCCCAGCTCTTCAACGTCCTGAGGGGCGACATGAGCATCGTCGGGCCGCGCCCTGTCACCGACGAAGAACTCGAGCGCTATACGACCTCGATCGGTGCGTACCTCGCTTGCAGACCCGGGATCACCGGATTGTGGCAGGTAAGCGGCCGCAGCAGGACCACGTATGACAAGCGCGTCGCCTGTGACACGTTCTATGCGCATAACTGGTCGATGACGCTCGACGCGAAAATACTGATCGTTACCCTCCCTGCTGTCCTCGCTGCCGACAGCGCGTACTGAGCGCGCACCGAAGCCGGCACGCCGAATCAAGCGAACGAAACGGCCACGCCTTTCCGAAGTTGCGCCCCCGCTCATGGGCGGCTTCTTCGGAAAGCGCTGGCGCGAGCGCTGCAATCCGGCAGCCCAGAACCCGAATGCAGTGGCTGGAACCGTTGCCATGGCTGCGACCGGTTTGCCACTTCACGCATTCGCGAGGATTCAGTTTGCATTCGAGCGATCATCTAAACCTGCGGTAAAGTAACGCTAAGATCAGCGTAGTGTCGATCGCGCGGCTTTACGTTAATTTTCCCTCGCGATTGCTCGCGTCATTCGTTGCAGCTATTGGTCATCATGCGTCAAACGGCGATAAACGAATGAACAATTTCAAACCCTTCGACTCGCAGAATCTGAGGATCAAGCTCAGACCCGCGCCGGGGCGAACGAGCCAGCGAATCGCGATCTGCCTGCTTGTCGGCCTGATCGTCACCGTGATGATCGTGTGGTTCGTGTTTCTGGGCTGGGGAGCGATCGAGATCGTTCGATCAGCCGCAGTCGGCCTCAAGAAGCTCTGGACCACATTCTTCTAGTTTTCACAGACATTACTTTCGATAATACGCAAATCCAGATTGGTCGTTTCCGCTGTCCGGGCCGGAGGCTGCTTGGCCTTTCGAAGCGGCGGTGTCGGCATCGTGAGTGCCGGGAGAGTCCAGTAGATGAGCAATATTCTTGTAGCTGGCGGTGCGGGATATATCGGGTCACACACCTGCCTCGACCTGTTCAGCAAGGGCCATACACCGGTCGTGTACGACAACCTTTCGAACGGTCATGCCGAGTTCGTCAAATGGGGACCGCTCGAAGTCGGCGACATCCGGGACCGCAGTCGCCTGGACCAGGTTCTCGCCAAATACAGACCGCAAGCGATCATTCACTTTGCCGCGGCGATTGAAGTTGCGGAGTCGGTGCAAGACCCGGCCGCCTATTACGACAACAATGTCGGCGGCACGATCACGCTGCTGCGCGCGGCGCAGGCCGCCGGCATCAACAAGATCGTGTTTTCGTCGACCTGCGCCACCTACGGAATCCCGCAGTCGATACCGATGGATGAGGCTCACGCGCAGGCGCCGATAAATCCGTATGGCCGAAGCAAGTTGATCGTCGAACAGATATTGAAGGACCTCGATCGCCATCAGGGCTTTCGCTCCTTCGTTCTGCGCTATTTCAATGCTGCCGGCGCCGATCCCGAAGGCAGGATCGGGGAATGGCATTCGCCGGAAACGCACGCCATTCCGATCGCGCTGGACGCAGCGCTTGGCCGCCGTCCTCATTTTCAGGTGCTGGGGACCGACTACGATACGCGCGACGGCTCATGCGTGCGCGATTTCGTTCACGTTCTTGATCTCGCTGACGCGCACACGCGCGCCGTCGAGCATCTGCTCGACAATGGCACGAGCCACGCCCTCAATCTCGGCACGGGAAACGGAACGACGGTGAAGGAACTTGTCGACACCATCAGGCGCGTCGTGGGCAAGAGCTTCGAGGTCAAATACGGTCCGCGTCGCGAAGGCGACTCCCCTGCCCTTGTTGCCGACAATGGCCTGGCGCGGCGCACGATCGGCTGGTCGCCGCGGCACGATCTCAGCGCGATCATCGATACGGCCTGGAACTGGCACGCGAACTACCTGCCGGGCTGAATTCGCCGCAGTGCGGGTTTTTCCGTGCATTTGCGGGATTAGATCAAATGCGATCTTTCTGATTCAATAGTCGGTAACCCCTTTTAATACCGAAGGTTTTCGGTAACTCCGTTCAATAGCGAAGGTTTAACGCGGCAATGGGACGTTGCACCGGTCGATAGCGCGCGAATTTACGCTCGCTTCTTTTCAGATCAGGTGGGGGTCCTATGACGCGGACTGCATCAGCAATACTGGCATTCGCCGCTTTGGCCGGCGGTCTTTTTGCGGACGAAGCGCATGCGCGCAATCGTCATTCGCAAGACATCGGCCCTTCCTCGCCGATCGCGGAATCTGCGCCAACGCTGGCTCCGTTCCAGCACGTCCGCTTTTGTCTTCGCTATCCTTCCGAGTGCAAATCGGATCCGATGGAGAATGAGCGCATCGACATGAATGCGGAAAATTCCGAACTGCTCGATCGCATCAACCGCGGCGTCAACGCTTCGATCATCCCGATGGCCAAGAGCTACGGCACGGAGCTGCAGGATGGCTGGACGATCTCGCCGTCCATGGGCGACTGCAATGATTTCGCGGTCACCAAGCGTCACGAGCTGCTTCAGAGCGGCCTCCCCGCGAGAGCCCTGCGGCTGTCGGTGGTCACGACCGCTTCCGGAGTTGGTCACCTGGTTCTCGTCGTCGCCACGACCAAGGGCGACCTCGTGCTCGACAATCTGACCGAGACGATCCGGACCTGGCAGCAGACCGACTATCATTGGCTGAAGATCCAGTCCACGTCCGATGCCAGGTTCTGGTACGAGATTAGGACTCCCGGCGTTGCAGTGTCCCAAGCCGATCGAAAGATCCGTCTGGCTTATCGAAGGATCAATTGACCGCGCGAAGCCGCGAGCTCCGCGCGCCATTGTCCTCTCACTTTCGTAAAGCAGAAACCTTGCGCAGCGAGGGCTCCAACGGCGGGCCCTCGACTGCGCTTTCTGATCTGACGACAGCAAGTCCGCGCGGGCGCGTCTTCTCGGACGCTGCCCGCTCGGTGGTTGCTCTTGCGAGCCAGCAACCGAGCAGGATCCAGAACACGATGAGGCAGCCGGGTATCTGCAGCGAAAAATCGATCGTCGAATGCAGATAGCCGAGCACCGCGATCCCCGTTATCGCGGCTAGCGAGCTTCTGCTCCGATCCCTGGCCGCGAGCGCAGCCCGCGCCAGAACGAACAGAGACGAAGCCACGCCAAGGACGACAAGCGCGGCAACCGGCACACCCATCTCGACAGCGATTTCAAGGATCGTGGAGTGCGCATAGTCCCACACACCCCAGCTGCTGAAGGTGGCCGACCGCAGCGACGGGAACAGGTCGGCAAAGGTTCCAGCGCCGGCACCCAGCCACGGCCGCTCGCGTATGGCTTCGATGCAATAGCCATAGACGGCCCAGCGCCCGTCATCGAATAATCCCTGGCTGCCAATTCGTCCCGCCTGGCTCAGCCAGCCCGCCACCAACGCGAGGGCAAGGCTTGCGGAAGCGATAACGAGCCAGAACCGCGGCCGCAATCGGTTGGCCAGCATCAGGCCGATCGCGACGAGCAGTCCCAGGCACGAGCAGATCAGGCCGCCGCGGGAACCGGTGAGGAGCAGCGCGAAGAAGCAGACCAGTCCGGCTGCCATTCGCAGGATCAGCTTGAACGCAACCTGGTCATTGGACGGCGTGAGCAGCAGCACGCGAAGCGACGAAAACTGCAGGTTTTGCCCCGCGAGGAACGCCGAGCAGAACCACAGGATCACGCCGGCTCCGATGTAGGTCGCCGCCGTGTTGTGGTTGACAAAGCTCGCAGTCAGGCTGCCGTGATACGCAAGCTTGGGGGCCCACAACACCATGTTGGGCGTGAACACCAGCGCGAAGAGGCCATAGATCGCGTAGAAGAGAATGGAATATCGCGCGAACGCCATCAGCAGATCGCTGTCGCGCCGCGAGGCGCCGACGAAGAATCCGCTCATGAAGGAGGTCACGACGAGCAGAAAGTGCCCGATCGCAACCGACGGGATCTCGGCGCGGCTCGAGATCCGCGGCTCGGCATCGAGTTGCAGCAGATCGTTCGCGCGTTGCCAGATCGGATCGTTGAGCCGAGCGAACAGATCAGGCCTGACCTGGGCGACCGCTACAAGCGCGTAGGCGCCGCAAACAAGCAGGAACGTGACCAGCACGCGGCGCTGGCTGACCCCGATCGGCGCGGTCGGGCCGCACAGGGTGGCGATTGACAGCGCGGCCGTCCAAATCGCCACCCAGAGCTGGTCGACCGATCCGAAAAACAGCGGCGCCAGGCAAAGAACCGCAATCGTCGTCCAGAGCTGGATCAGCCTGATCGTTTGCACGGGAACCCCAATTGCCGATCAGCGCGGTGCAATCGAGAAGCTCAGCTCGAGACTACCATTTGGTTTTGACCGCAGTGTTCACATTGGTCACCGCATTGGCCGTATTCGAGACGGTGTTCGCCGTGTTGCTGATCAGCGTCAGCAGCTTGTAGTAATCCACCACCCTGGCATTGGCCACGTACATCACGTCCTTGGTCCGCATCTGGAACCCGGCGGCCAGCAACATGCCCGAGGGATCGCGCAGGTTGACGTGATAGATGGTCGGGATCTTCTCGTAGACAAACTTCTTGGTGTCGACGCCCATCTTCTGCAGGAAGCCGCGATCCTCGTAGCGATAGACGAACACCTCGGCAGGATCGGACTGCTGATCGTTGAGGCCGCCGGCCTTGCCGATCGCCTGTGCCAGTGTCAGCGTCTCGACGTCGAACGGAATCTCCGAGTTGAACCCGAAGACGTTCTGGTTGAGCGCACCAAGCGCGGTAAACGTCGGCGCCTCGTGGCTGAGGAAGATCACGTCATTCGGCCGAATGAAGATGTTCTCGGTCGGATCGTGAACGATGCGGGCCAGGAGCACCCTGACGCGCTTTCCGTCACGCTGCAGCGTCACATAGCTCTCGATCGCTTCGAACTTCGGTCCGCCGGCGCGCGCGATCAGGGCCAACATCCGCTCGCCGACGCTGTTGAGCGCGAGAACGCCTGGCGTGTTCACATCGCCGAGCACGCTCACGACGCTGGAATGCTGCTGGTTGAGGCTGACGACGACCTGCGGTTCGATCGCGCGGTTCCGCAGCCGCGCGACGATCGCCTGCTGGATCTCCGGCAAGGTTCGCGCCGCGGCCGGAATTTCGCCTGCGTAGGGCACGTAGATGCTGCCCTTCTGATCGACGGCCTGCGGCGGCAGATCGACGAAGTTGCCGGGGCGTGCACCGGCCGCCGTTGCCGGCGTAAACAGACCGCCGGGCGCAGCTTCGAAAATCGAGATATTGAGCACGTCGCCTACGCCGGCGACCTGCAGCGACTTGGGTCGCTTGTCCGGAAAGGCGCCCTGGAAGCTGACGACATTCGGTTGCGAGAGAAAGCCGATCGTATCCGCGCTCACGTCAACCACCGCATACGGCAACGCCGCGTCCGACCGCAATCCTGCCGTTGCAAAGGTATGCACGGCGTTGCTCTTCGGTCCCGTTCCCGGCAGTTCGGAACAGGCGCTCAGGAGGGTCACGGCAAGCAACGCGGCAAGCGCCGAGCCAAGCCAGTTCGGGCGACCGATCGAGCCAGGCAAAGGCAGTCCCCGCCTCGCCAAGCCAAGCTTTGTCGCAACAAACGAGATCATCCGAACTTTCAAAGCCACCCCACGGTGCCTTCCAGGCTTGTTAAATTTTGCGGTTGTTTTGACGTTAGTCGGCAGCGAGCGCGGCCTCAGAAGTTCCCCATCCGACATGAACCCTACAGGGCGACTCTGGTCCATCAAAGGGCCATACGCCCTGTGGATGCCGGTTTTGTCGGCCAAGTTGCAATCAGGCCACAGTTTCTGTACCTGGCGGATCGCGAAAAACTCCCAGAAAATTCAAAGCATTAGAAAAGTTTATAGAGAGCACTTGTCCATTGGGGGGCGCCACCTGCGACAAGAGGAACTGGGCCTCCACCGCTTCAATACTTGTGCGCCTGGTGGATCGTGAGGCGCGCGCGCGCGGGAATCAGTTGCGCAAAGGACTTGGTGACGGCGAGCCGCCCTGTCCTCCCATTACGGCCATCTGCCAGCCGCGCGCCCTCCCGATCCCAGAGGTCCGGAAAGCGCGGCCCATGGCGCTGCGACGGCTACGCACGATGGCGGCGTCGGGATCGCGGGCATGATTGGCCATCCTCGCCGTGCATCAAGAGCAAGTGCCGAGAGATGGCATTACCCCAGTTCCCCTTTTCGACGCCTCCCATTCGCGAGCATGGCCGCCGCTCCAATGCTCATGAATGTGAGTGATTTCGGAAGGTCACCATGTTCTACTTTGCGATGTGATTCGTTTTCGCTCGCTTCGAGCGAGCGAAATCACAAGTAGTCAAAGTTTTGATCTTCCGCAGCCGGCGCGGGCGCGCCGCAGGATGTTTTGTATGCGTAGACGACGATCGGCGCGAACACGGAAGCCTTGAATGGGATATGCCGCCATCGCGCTAGCCGCAGCGGGTTTTGTGGTTGGCATCATGTTCCGGTTGCAAGTCCTGCTGCTCGTTGTCGCGACGCTGTTTCTTTTGTCGATCGTTGTCTCGCTTGGTTCAGAATTCAGCTTTCTCGATAGCCTGCTGATGGTCATGGGGACACAAACGGTCGTCCAGGGCAGCTACTTCCTGGGATTGCTGATGCGCGCGGCTTTTACGACGCACGACATGCGACACATTTAGAGCTTTTGACACTCCGAATAGAACGCGCCGTTGGCGGCGTCCGTCCGCTCCAGACATTGGGCCAGATCGGTCACCTTGCCGCCGACCGTGAAATCATACGCCTGATCCTTCAGAACCAGCACGTAGCGGCCCGCAGGCAAAGTGAAGTCGGGCTTTTCAGATTGCACCAGCAGCATCTCGGGGTTGCCCGGGACCGGCCGCACCCTGAACCCGTAGGAAATGTTTCGTATGTTCCAGACGTCCGAAACCGGCGAGATGACCGGCTTGCCTCTTGCATCGAAGGACAATGCTCGAAACACCCGCGCAACGACGCGAACCTCTATCCTGTCTGGGGTATTGCCGACGAGGTCACGGCGGAACACGATGAACTTGGCCTTTCCATCCGGCAGGGTCGTGCGGCTTGGTTTTTCGACGGGGGTCGACACCGCGATCCGGCTATCGGGCACCCGCTCGGCCAGCGCACTGAGTTCGCTCAGCGAATCATTATTGAGCGCGTAGACGCCGTAGTCGGTTGGCACCGGGAACGGCGGCGCATTCGACACTGCTGCGACTTGTTTCACGCCGGCGGTCTCGCCTGCCTGCTGCGCGGCGCCGGGCGACGGCGAAGCCGCCGGCTGCTCCAGACTCGACGCCGTCAACTGAGGGAAATTCAGGTGATCGCGCAGCACCGGCAATCGTTGCCTGTAATACGCCAGGCCCACCAGCAAGCCGAACAGCAGCATCCCGACGAAAAACCGCGCCAGGGTCGACACCAGCGATCGCTCGCGCGTCTCCAGGAACGGTAATTCGCTGGCGCGTGGATAGTCCCTGTCCGGCAACAGAATGTCTTCCTGCGCGGGCGTTACCGGGCGAAGCGACGTGGCCGATCCCCGCGTTGCCGGCGGCGGAGCGGCCCGCGCAACCGGCGCGATTTGCGTTTGCGGATTGGGCGGCGGCAGCCGCTCCTTCTCCTCACGGCGCGCGGAAAACGCCTCAACTCCCTGGATCGCGGTCTCCAACGCCGACGTCAGCCGGTTTCGTTCGCTCTCTTCGGTCCGGGACGTATCGACATTCAGCCTGGCGCGCGCGAATTCGTAGATCGCCAGGCGCATTTGCGCCGGATCATCCTTCACCGCATTGATCATCCGCTGCAGAATCAGCGCGTATTCGATCTCCTGCGCATGCGGCGAGATCGCCCTCTCCTGATCGATCCTGGGGATTTCAGGTTTCATCGCGTCGTCGGGTCGGTCCTTGGGTGCTGCGGATTAAACCACTGAACTGATTGAAAGAACAAGACTTGCGCACGGCTGATGCGACGAGGGACACAGGCTCGACGATCCGAGCCATGACGGCCATGACTGCAGTGTTTGCGCCACACACCGCATCGTTTGCTGCCTATCGCCAGCGTAAGCGTCTGCATTCGCTTGGCTAACGCGCGGCTTACGGCTTATTGTCGGATGTCGCAGGTTCATGGATGCCATCAAGGTTCAGGACAAAAGGTCAGGACATGTCGAACGTCACAAAGATCGCTGCTGCCGTGGTTCTATTTGCGCTGGCCGGCATGTCGGGCACGGCATCAGCTCATGGGCGCCTCTATCCCCTCACCAAGTGCGGACCCGATCTCGCCTATCTCTGCCGAATCCACGGCTACTTCGATTCCGCGCCATACCAGTACAGCGTCGCCATTCATCCTGGCTGCATCAAGACGGTCGCCGTCGAAACGCCCAACGGGGTCGAACGTCGCCGCGCCATCGTCTGCGGGGCGCCGGAAAGGCCGACGGTCTGGTGGTGGTGAGGAGGCGCGACACACCCAAGATCGGCTAGGCCCTCACTATCAGCTATTTGGCTGTGCCCTTGGCCGTGCCCGCATTGATGGTCGTCGGCTGCGTGGGAGCATTCCGAATCGGTCCGTTGTTGACCGGACCTTGATTGACGCCGCGGGGAGCGTAAGTCCCGCTGTCCCGCGCCAGATTTCCGTACATGTCGCGTTGATTTGAAACGCCATACTGCGCCCAGCCTGCGCTGCTGCACCCGACCAGGCAAATAATCGCCAGTGTAAATCTCATTGGACCCTCACCAACCCAGGCCAGAACAGCGATCTGGGGAGCAGTTCTGATATTGCCGCGCATTTGGCAGGGTTTTTCGCGATCGAGCAACAACAAAAGTCGGGAATCAGATTAGGAGAATTGACGCACGGCCCGCTTTTCCTTCTCGCCGCGCGACGGTTCCCGATCAAAGGTTGGAGCTACGCCATGGAATGGGTCTTGTTCGTCTCGCTGCAATGGATCGTTTTCGGCAGTCCGACCCAACCGACCACGCAGCTCATTCAGCCGTTCCCGACCGAAGCGCTTTGCAACAAGGCTGCCGATGTAATCAAGAACGAGATCGGCACGCCGACCGGCGCCGGCCAGCGCGTTCAGACGCTGGGGCGTGTCGTTTGCGTCCAGCGGAAGGACAAGTAGCGACCGGCGATCCCGTCCCGTCGCCCTCCGCTGCAACCAGCCCGCGGCCTTTCCTGCAGGAGGCCGCGGTTTCGTTTTTTTGTCCGTCCTCCGCGCGCCTCCGGCGCCCGCGGCGGCCCTCCAAAATTTCGGCCAAACCGGATCCCGACGCGCACATTGGCAGGGTTCTTGCGACGAGCTCGCTGAAATTCGAACTCCCGGCCACAATTGTATCGCAGCGGAGCATTCTCATGGCTGACCAGTATCATTTCGGAACGGTGGAATCCCGGCGTAGGAACAATCCGGACCGCATCCGCGCGCGCCTGGCGCCCCCCTGGGCCCGTGCGGAAATGCGGATGCAGAAGGAGATGGAAACCGGTCGGGCGACTGCGGCGAGGGTGCGCAACTTCATCGACGAGCTGGAGCGCCAGGCCGCCCGCCTCGACAGTGCGACGAGTGCCGTCCTGGCTGGCGCCAGGGTCCGCGATCCCTCCGCCGTCGCCTACCCGATCGAGGCAAGAGCGCTGGATACCCGTCGGGACAATGTCAGGAGCACGATTGCCGCCCTGTCGGGATGGCTCGCCAAGGCTGATTCACGCTGAGCCTTGTCGCGCACCCCGCGCGTCGCAGCGGAGATCGCGACGCCGGCTCGTCAAGCGCGGCGTGCGCATGCTCTCGTCCGTCGCGTTGCCTCAGTACTGAAGTGGCTGAAGGGTCACGACCGGGCTGACATACATCCTGCAATGGAAGAACGGGCCCCAATTGGCGGCCGGAAAGATGTACGAGAACGACGACAGCCGATTGCTGTGGGTATAGTCGTCATACGCCCCGCAGTGGTGATGCCGATAATGCCGCGCTTCGGACGGCGTGGGCGCCGCCGCGATCACCACCATCGAAAGCAAGATCAACCCTGCCCTTTTCATGTTCGCTCCCTCGAGAAATCGCGATAATTGTCGAGCACGTCCGGGATTGATACCACGCGGGAGCGCGTAGCGGCAACGAGCTCACCAAGCCGCCGCCATCGGATTTGAGCTATCGGCAACGGTTTCGCGTTGAGACGCTGATCAGGAAGCGAAGGCGTCAGGCTATCGCCACGGCTCGCTTCGGCCTGGATTTACGTGATCGGCGGGCTGCCGTAGGCGGAACGGCCATAGTAGCGATGGTGCCCAATCAGGTCGTGCCAATCGTCAGCCTGCGCCGCGACGGCTCTTTCCCGGTCGCTGATGACCCTGACGTCACGGCTCGTCCCGACAGAGCCACCGGCATGGCGCGTCAGCCGTCCCGCTGGAAGCAGCACGGCACCGATCATCGTCCCAGCGGCCTTGTGGGCCAGAATACCAAGAAGCACGCTCTTCACGGCGCCCTCGTCAAGCAGAACCCTGTCTCCTCGCAGCTCCCAGGGGCGAGTTGACCGATCCGCGCTGAACGAAGCGCAAAAATTGTCGGTTAACGGGCTTGTCGGTTAATGGGGCCTTTCGGGAAGTCGCTCTCCGGCCCCGGCATATGGTGAAGATCGCCCGAAAAAACCGGACGTATGCGCGGCGTCTTTGCCGGACGGAGCGGGGCCGATCGCGTTCGCAGACAGAACGCGTGCTGGCCGCGTCTGCACGAAGCGCACCGCGCGCGACGATGCGAGCGGCGCCGGAGGTGTTCGGCCAGGACCCGCGCGCCAGGACCCACGCGGTAGACCTGCGAACGAACGCGCAAATTGCTGCGGCGCATTCCAAAAAGCCGCTTCGGCAATCTGGCCGAGCGGGCTCAAAATGTCGTATTTAAGGAATCTGGGATGAGGCAAAAACAGTTTTCAGAAACGCCGCATTTGCTCCTGGCCGTCACCGGTCGGGAACGAGCGTTACTTTGCCAGGGGCGACCACAATGCTGGATCCAAGAGAGTTTCGGCTGCGGTATTTTCTGATAGCCGTGTTGGCCACCATTCTGTTTGCCGCGCTGCTTCGTCACGCCCTTCACGTCTATGGCGGCTTCTCCCGCGAAGACATTCGCGAAAACTCGCTCCTCGCAGCGCTGATCATCGGCGCGGGAATCATTTGGTTCCGAAGGGCGTCGCGCCCGAAGCGTTGAAGGCCACTCGCAAGCGTGCGCTCGGACAAAACGGCTTCAACGACATCGCAGCTTCGCGACGGATTGATGTGGCAACGCTCGCTTGAAGAACGGATCAGCAGCGCACGAGCGCCTGCCGGGTCAGCAGCTCGATGACCGCGGGTGTGATCTAGTTGTTCGCGTAAGGCGGCTCTCGGGGATCCTCGGAAAGCCTGAATTCATGCTGCATGCGCGCAACAATGACCGCAATGGCCTGAGCGGCCTTTTGCCGATCGGACCTGCCAAACTTGATACCCCTGATGGCCCAATTCGCGCCGAACCGGGCATCGGGCCTGGTGTGCTCGATAATCACGTCGATAAAGTCTTTGCACTCGGGATCGAATTTTTTGACAGCTTCCGTAATCGCCGATTGCAAGTCCGTTCGTGAAATCGATGGTTTGTTTTCAGCCTCTTCGCCTGTCCCCAGCATGACCAGCCCGCGGTCGTCGCGATAACGAATGAAATGAATGCTGGAACCGTGCGCTGACGCGCACGGCTAGGCCAGTGAAATCCTCGCGTCAAAAACGGCTTTTTTGGATCATGTTGCGCAATTGCAACGCGATGCCGGAGAGCAGCCGACAACTTCGGCGACGAGCCGCTAGTGGCGCCGCCTTCTGGGCGTCTGATCCGAAACCTTTGCAGGTTGATCCGGAATGCCGATGCAGGTCGTCGATCCGTCGGTTGAGCGCGCCACTGTTCCGCAAGGCACGGCCTTGATCGTTCGCGTGGAGCCATCGGGCCCGGCGACATTCAGCCCAGGCCCGCCACTCGACATCGGTATCGGACCAGAGAAGTACGGGGTCGATGGCCCGGTAGGCCCGTATGCGCCGGTGTAGCCTTTGGCAGGCGCATCGCCAGCGGGCGGCGTCGCATTCGCCGACGCAGGCGGCTGTCCCGGTGGCGAGGCGGGCGGCGGGCCGGCAAGTGGCGGAGGATGGCCAATCGTCTCTCCGGTGGACTTGTCGCCGGACAATCCAGGGGACTGTTGGGTCAAGGCGGCTGACGGCAGGAGGGCCAACAGGATCGCCACCGAGAGACACGTAGAACGCATTGCACTTCCTCCCGAGTTCGAGCGAGGCTCGCCAGCGTCATCGGCTGCTCGGGTTCGATGGCCTTGGCGAGCCGACTATCCACGTCGGCACCGCTCACGTTCTTCGTGCTGCTGCAAAAAATCAGTCGGAGCGAGACGGCGAGGTGGGCATCAGCGCAACCTCGCCAAATTCGTCCGGTGCGACAGCGTCCCACACGTAAACGGTCGCTTCAGTTAAGCACCAATAATTCGGAATCGCAAACGGGCCACAGCCTTCGCGGCATGACGTCGTATCCGGCAACCCTTGCCGGTATGCCGGGCGTATCGCCAGCGAGCTCCACTGGCGATCGAGCTGTCATTGATGGTTAAAATGGTCGGAGCGGCGGGATTTGAACCCACGACCCCTAGTCCCCCAGACTAGTGCGCTAACCGGGCTGCGCCACGCTCCGACATTCGTTCACTTAGCTTCGATCGGGAGTTCGCGCAAGCAGCCGGGCAGGCGTCGTGGCGGGTTCTGAGGGCGATTGCGGCTCAGCCGTCCTTGAGCGCCTGGTCGAGGAGCTTCCGGCAGGCGGTCAGGTCCTGCAGCACCCGTTCCAGCCGCTCGCGGTCGATCGGCCGCGGGTCGCCGCCCTCGCCCGGATCCTCGCGGAACGAGGTCAAAAGCCCGTCGTCGTCGACGTCGGCAAAGCGGAAGTCGATGCCTTCCCGCTCGTCCGCCGTCTCCTCCTCCTCGCCTTCGGTGCCGAGGCCCTGGGGCTCCTCCATCAGGCTCAGCCCGACCGCCTCCTCGATGGCGCCGAAGGAAACTGCATTGTTGGTGTCAGCGAGACTCTGGACCGACTTGACGCCGTGCTCCTTGAGGATGCGCTGCACCCCGCGGATGGTGTAGCCCTCGCCGTAGAGCAGCCGGCGGATGCCCTTGAGCAGATCGACATCGTCGGGGCGGTAGTAGCGTCGGCCGCCGCTCCGCTTCATCGGCTTGATCTGCGCGAAGCGCGTCTCCCAGAACCTCAGGACGTGCTGGGGAATGTCGAGGTCTTCGGCGACCTCGCTGATGGTTCGGAACGCATCCGGCGCCTTGTCCAAATGCCCGCTTCCTCAAATCGATCGTCCGGCCGCGATCTGCGCCGGATCCGCCGCACTCCAGTGGAGTGGATTTGACATTCGCTACCCATCCTAACGACAAGGTGGCAAAGCGAATGTCAAATCCAAAACTTCACTGGAAACCTATAATTGCCAGTGGTCCCTTGATTCCAACATTCGCAAACATGCCTCTCAAAACGCGATGCGAATGTTAGGACCGGACCACTAGTCCTCTTCCTTGCCGTCGCCGTTGGCGTTGGGATGATGCCCGTTGATCCGCTGCTTCAGGATCGCGGAAGGCTTGAACACCATGACCCGCCGCGGCGAGATCGGCACTTCCATGCCGGTCTTCGGATTGCGGCCGATGCGCTGCCCCTTTTTGCGCACCATGAACGAGCCAAACGAGGACAGCTTCACCGTCTCGCCCTTTTCCAGGCAGTCGGTGATCTCCTTCAGCACCAATTCGACAAAGGCGGACGATTCGGTGCGCGACAGTCCGACCTTCTGGTAGACCGCCTCGCACAAATCGACGCGCGTAACTGTTTTTCCGGTTCCAGCCATCGCCTGCCCCAACTCAAGGCGAACAATTCCCATCTGAAATTAGGGGGTTAACTTGGATTGGTCAACTGCGCTCATCGCTCCACAGAGGCGAATGACACAGCAAATGCAACGGAAGATTTTTACGAATGGCTTACCAGCGCACGAGCGCCGACCCCCAGGTGAAGCCGCCCCCCATGGCTTCCAGCAGCAATAAATCGCCTTTCTTGACGCGGCCGTCCCTGACGGCGAGGTCGAGCGCGAGCGGAATCGAGGCCGCCGAGGTGTTGCCATGGCGGTCGACGGTCAAAACGACCTTCGGCGGCGCAATATGGAGTTTGTGCGCCGAAGCGTCGATGATTCGCTTGTTGGCCTGGTGCGGAATGAACCACTGGATGTCTTCCGCGGTGAGGCCGGTGGCGTTGAAAGCGTCGACGATCACGTCGGTGATCATGCCGACCGCGTGCTTGAAGACCTCGCGTCCTTCCATCCGCAGATATCCGACGGTCTGGGTCGAGGACGGGCCGCCGTCGACATAGAGCTTCGACTTGTGGCGGCCGTCGGAACGCAGATGCGTGGTCAATATGCCGCGGTCTGAAGGTTTTCCGGGCTGCTCCTGCGCATCGAGGATGACCGCGCCGGCGCCATCGCCGAACAGCACACAGGTGCCGCGATCGTTCCAGTCGAGAATCCGCGAAAAGGTCTCGGCGCCGATGACGAGCGCGCGCTTGTAGCTGCCCGTGCGCAGGAAGTTGTCGGCGGTCGCCAGCGCGAACACGAAGCCCGAGCACACCGCCTGCAGGTCGAAGGCCGCACCATGATTGATGCCGAGCCCGTGCTGCACCGCGACCGCGGTCGCAGGAAACGTGTTGTCGGGCGTCGAGGTCGCCAGAACGATCAGGTCGATCGACTGCGCATCGACGCCGGCATGGGCGAGCGCAGCGTTCGCCGCGTTGATGGCGAGGTGCGAGGTGAACTCGCCGTCGGCGGCGATATGACGCTGCCGGATCCCCGTCCGCTGCACGATCCATTCGTCGGAGGTGTCGATGCGCTCGGCAAGCTCGGCATTGGTCAACACACGCTGCGGCAAGTACGAGCCGCAGCCGAGTATGACCGAACGGATTGCAGTCACGAGACAGCCTCCTGCGCGGTCTGCGCTTGCTTCAGCGCACCGCCGTCGCGATTGAGCATCTGGTTAATCTTTGTCAGGAGATCGTAGTGCACCATCTCATAGCCAACCTCGACGGCGGAGGCAAAGCCCTCGGCATCGGTGCCGCCATGGCTCTTGACCACGATGCCGTTCAGACCCAGCAGCACGCTGCCGTTCGACTTGCCGGGATCGAGCTTGTCGCGTAGCTGGCGGAACGCGCCGCGGGCCAAGAGATAGCCGATGCGCGCAAGCAGGCTCTTTTCGATGGCATCGCGCAGGAAGGTCATGATCTGGCGGGCCGTGCCTTCGGTCGCCTTGAGCGCGATATTGCCGGAAAACCCCTCCGACACGATGACGTCGGCGTCGCCTCGCCCGATGCCGTCGCCTTCGACAAAGCCGATATAGTCGAGCTGCGGCAGATTCATCGCGCGCAACAGCTCGGCCGCCTCTCTTATCTCCTCATGGCCCTTCATTTCCTCGACGCCGATATTGAGCAGGCCGACCTTTGGCCGCTCCAGGTTGAACAGCACGCTCGCCATCGCGCTGCCCATCACCGACAGCGCCACCAAGTGACGCGCATCCCCGCCGATGGTGGCGCCGAGATCCAGCACGACCGAATCGCCGCGCATGGTCGGCCAGACGGCGGCGAGCGCCGGGCGGTCGATCCCTGCGAGCATGCGCAGGCAGAAGCGGGCCATGGCCACCAGCGCGCCGGTATTGCCGGCGGAGACGACAACGCCCGCCTCGCCCTTCTTGACCGCATCGATCGCGAGCCACATCGACGAGTTCTTGCGCCCGCGCCGCAACGCCTGGCTCGGCTTGTCGTCCATGCCGACCGCGACGTCGGTGTGGACAACGCGGGAAGCGGCCTTCAGCTCCGGGTATTTGGCGAGCTCCGCACCGATCAGCACGGAATCGCCGAACAGCAGGAACTCCGTATCGGGATGTCGCTTCAGCGAGATCGCGGCGCCGGGGATGACCACTGCTGCGCCGACATCGCCACCCATGGCGTCAAGCGCAATTCGAACCTTTTGAGGCATGAACGTCCCGGAAGCCTGATCTCTCGTATCCGCGTTCAACTTGGAGTTCCTGATCGAATTTTGCCGCGCACGATGCAGGAACTTCAAATCGGTAGCGCTGGGCCGGGCACAACGCCGCACCCGCGCCCGGGCCGCGACAATAGCGTTTCCCGGCCCCGACACAACCTCCTGCGCCCCGGCTGATCGGTTCCCTGGACCGCCGCCGGGGATTCGAACACTCAAAAAAATATCATGTATTTCAATATCTTATGGTGCCGAATTGAATTCGTGCCACACCTGCCCTCAAAGGCGGGTCGCGCCTTAAAGTTTCACTTCAACCGCGATCACTTCGGCTTGGGCTTGCGCCCTTCGGGCGAGCGCGCGTCCCCTTTGAGGGCCTGAAGCGCAGCGAACGGATGATCTTCGGGATCGGCCGCCGCGACACGCGGTTCGAACACCGCGCCCGGCTTGCGCGGATAGGGATCGATGCCGAGAAACAGCGCGTCCGTCGCAAGACGGCCGAGGTCGATGAAGCCATTCACGATCGGCTCCGGCGGGTCTGGCTCCTGCGCGTCATCGCCCTCCTCGACATCCTCCGCAGGCGCGATCCGGGTAGGAATCAATTCCGGCGGCGCGAACACCACATCGATCCCTTCGTCGATGTCGTTCTCGATCGGATCGAGCGTCACCACGCAGACTTGCCCGATCCGCGCGCGGACACGGCCGGTGACATGGAAACGGCCGCCGCTCTTCGGCGTGACGTCGAACGACGCCTGCGCCGACAGCACATCGCGCAGGCCCGCAAGCTCGGCAATGACCCGGCGCGCCTGTGCATCCGCTTCGATCTCGCGGTGCAGGCCGGTGTCGGGGATTTGCGCAACGCCGAGCGGCGCGCGCCAGGGATCGCTATTGGTCTTCGTGCTAGCCATGGCCATTCGCCTCCAGCGACGGCGCCGGAAACGTCCACGATGCAGCTAGCAGCGTCGCATCGTCGAGCCCGGCCAGCATCGTCATCACCGTGTGCGCATAGGCCGCGAGCCGGTGCGCCCCGGGCAAGTTCTCACCGTTGAGGACGTTCCTGCAGAAGGCCTGCGCCAGCGCCTCTTCGCCCTCGGTCAAGGCCATGTCGTAGGCCGCGGTGCGGCCATAGAACGCCTCGCCAAAGGCCTGCATCCGCTTCGGCACGGCAAGGTCGCCGACACCCATCTCGCGCAGATTGGCGTCCATATCGTCGCAGAAGCGGTCGAACAGCGCCTGCGCGATCTCAGGTCCACCCTGCACCGGCCGGATCCGGCGCAACAGCAGCCATAAATGCACCAAGAGCAGGTCAAAACGGCCATTAACCGTGTCGGCCACGCCCAAGTCCCGGTAAAATAAGGGTTCTCGCGCTTGCGTCACGATCATGCCATAGATCGCTTCAATGGTGCCCGGCGGGGCAACACGGGGTTTCCTGAATTGACTGAACGGCCAGAGCATTGTGGGTTCCGCACGTCGGCTCGCGCCTGTTGCGCTTCGACGCCGTGGCCGGTACGCCAACGTCTCGCTGGATGCAAGGGGACGGGATCGATTCCGTCATGACCGATATTCGCAATACAAGCTCACGCGCCCCGGCTCTGCGCGGCGCCTCGACGCGCTGGGGCCGCATCCGCGCCACGGCCGCGATAGCCCTCGTCTGCGCCGTGCTCGGCGCCTGCACCGGCGAGCAATTCCAGAAGGGCTACATCCTGCCTGCAGGCGCGCTGGAGCAGATCCCGATCGGCGCGAGCCAGGACCAGGTGCTGATCGTGATGGGCACGCCGTCGACCGTCGCAACGCTCGACGGCGAGGTGTTCTATTACATCTCGCAGCGCGCAAGTCGCCCGGTCGCCTTCATGAACGACCGCGTTGTCGACCAGCGGGTGATCGCGATCTATTTCGACAAGAACCGGCAGGTCCGCCGCCTCGCCAATTACGGGCTGAAGGACGGCAAGATCTTCGACTTCGTCAGTCGCACCACGACGACGTCAGGCCAGGAGCTGAGCTACCTGACCCCGCTGTTCAAGCTATTGAGCTTCAACTAGTGGAGCGGATTTGACGTTCGCTACGCCTTCACCGCGATTCCTTGATGCGAACGTCAAATCCGAAGCTCCACTAGAACAAATAATTTGCTAGCGGTCCTTTGATTCTAACATTCGCAAAAGTGCCTGCCGCGATGGGATGCGAATGTTAGAATCGGACCACTAGCCACTAGCGCCAAACCCGACTGCGCAAAGCCGCCGCTTGCCGGGCGACGGGCTCCTCCCCTACGCTCCCCCGAAAACCGAGATCAGGGGGAGGACGCTTTGACCAGCCATCCATTGTCTCGCCGCGGCGTGCTTGTGGGCGCGGCCGCTTTGTCGACCGCAGCGATCCTGCCGCGCGCGAGCCTGGCAGACTGGCGGCCCACGGAGACGGTGCGCATCATCGTGCCCGCGGCCGCCGGCGGCAGCACCGACGTGATGGGGCGACTGCTCGCCGCACATCTGCAAGGCGCCTGGGGACAGTCCGCCATCGTCGAGAACCGGTCCGGCGCCGGCGGCACCATCGGCACTGCCGAGGTCGCGCGCAGCAAGGGCGACGGCCATACCATCCTGATCGGCAATCCCGGACCGAATGCCATCGCCTATTCGATCTTCAGAAACCTCACCTACAAGGCGGACCAGTTGCAGGCGGTCTCCAACATGATCCGGATTCCGAACATCGTCTCGGCGCATCCTTCGACCGGCATCAAGTCGATCCCGGAGCTGATTGCCTATCTCAAGGCAAATCCCGACAAGCTCACCTACGGCTCCTCCGGCGTTGGCCAGAGCCCTCACCTCACCGGCGCCTGGTTTTTGCAGCTGACGCGGCTGAAGATGACCCATGTGCCGTTCCGCGGCGCAGGGCCCGCGCTGCAGGCGGGTCTTGCCGGCGACATCCAGATCTTGTTCGACAACCTTTATCCGTCGCTGCCGCAGATCCTCGACGGCAAGCTCAACGGGCTGTGCGTCACCACGACCGAGCGCAGCGCCTCCGCACCCGAGCTGCCGACCATGCGCGAGGGCGCAGCCGAGCTTGCGAAGTTCGACGTCTCCTCCTGGTTCGGCGTATTCCTGCCGAAGACCGCACCGGCGGAGATCGTCGACGCCTTGAACAGGGAGGTGAAGGCGGCGCTGGAACGCGACGACGTCAAGAAGAACATTGCCGCGATGGGCGCGCGCGCCGACTACGGTACGCCACAGCAGTTTTCCGACTTCGTCGATGCCGAGACCAGGAAATTCGCCGCCATCATCGAGAAGGAAGGCCTGCAGATGGAGGTGCGCTGACACGTAGCGTCATTCCGGGATGGTGCGTTAGCACCAGACCACAGGTGCGCAATGCGCATCGGGGAATCTCGAGATTCCGGGTTCGGTCCTGCGGACCGCCGCGGAATGACGAGTTGAAGTATCCACGCCGCCAAACAAAAACCCCGCGGGCATGACCCGCGGGGTTTTCTTTTCGCTTCGTGAAGCTTCAGTGCGCCAGGATCGCCAGCAGCAGCAGCGCCACGATGTTGGTGATCTTGATCATCGGGTTGACGGCCGGACCGGCCGTATCCTTGTAGGGATCGCCGACGGTGTCGCCGGTCACGGCCGACTTGTGGGCTTCCGAGCCCTTGCCGCCGTAATGGCCGTCCTCGATGTACTTCTTGGCGTTGTCCCAGGCGCCGCCGCCCGAGGTCATCGAGATCGCGACGAACAGGCCGGTCACGATGACGCCGAGCAGCATGGCGCCGACCGCGGAGAACGCCGCCGACTTGCCGGCCGCGCCGCCGCCCGCAATGAAGTAGATCAGGAAGTAGACCACGATCGGCGACAGCACCGGCAGCAGCGACGGGATGATCATCTCCTTGATCGCCGCCTTGGTGAGCAGGTCCACCGCCTTGCCGTAATCGGGCTTGTCGGTGCCCTGCATGATGCCGGGCTTCTCGCGGAACTGGCGCCGAACTTCCTCGACGATCGCGCCGGCCGCGCGACCGACCGCCGTCATGCCCATCGCACCGAACAGGTACGGCAACAGACCGCCGAACAGCAGGCCCACCACGACGTAGGGGTTGTTCAGCGAGAAGTCCGGATTGACGCCCTTGAAATAAGCGTGGTTCGCGGAATCCGCGATGAAGAACTTGAGGTCTTGGTTGTAGGCCGCAAACAGCACCAGCGCGCCGAGACCGGCCGAGCCGATCGCGTAGCCCTTGGTGACGGCCTTGGTGGTGTTGCCGACCGCGTCGAGCGCGTCGGTCGACTTGCGCACTTCCTTCGGCAGGCCGGCCATCTCCGCGATACCGCCGGCATTGTCGGTGACCGGGCCGAAGGCGTCGAGCGCCACGATCATGCCGGCGAGCGACAGCATCGTGGTGGTGGCGATCGCGATGCCGAACAGGCCGGCGAGGCTGTAGGTGACCAGGATGCCGGCGATGATGACGATCGCGGGCAGCGCGGTCGCCTCCATCGAGATGGCGAGACCCTGGATCACGTTGGTGCCGTGACCGGTGACGGACGCGGCCGCGATCGACTTGACCGGGCGATAGTCCGTGCCGGTGTAGTATTCGGTGATCCAGATGATCAACCCGGTGACGACGAGGCCGACCACGCCGCATTCGAACAGCGCCATGCCGGTGAAGTCGACGCCGACGAGCTTGTCGAAGCCGATCAGCCAGTAGATCACGCCGGCAACGCCGACCAGCGAGAGGACGCCGGTGGCGATCAGGCCCTTGTACAGCGCACCCATGATCGACTGGCTCGCACCGAGCTTGACGAAGAAGGTGCCGATGATCGAGGTGATGATGCAGATGCCGCCGATCGCGAGCGGCAGCGTCATCATGTTGGCGAGGATCGGCGTCTTGGCGAAGAAGATCGCGGCCAGAACCATGGTGGCGACCGCGGTCACCGCATAGGTCTCGAACAGGTCGGCCGCCATGCCGGCGCAGTCGCCGACATTGTCGCCGACGTTGTCGGCGATGGTGGCCGGGTTGCGCGGATCGTCCTCGGGGATGCCGGCCTCGACCTTGCCGACGAGATCGCCGCCGACGTCCGCACCCTTGGTGAAGATGCCGCCGCCGAGACGGGCGAAGATCGAGATCAGCGAGGCGCCGAAGCCGAGCGCGACCATCGCGTCGACCACGGTGCGGCTGTCAGGCGCCAGGTGCAGCGAATAGGTCAGGAAGCCGAAATAGAGGGTGACGCCGAGCAGCGCGAGGCCCGCAACCAGCAGGCCCGTGATCGCGCCGGCCTTGAAGGCCAGCTCGAGGCCGCCGGCGAGCGAGGTGGTCGCCGCCTGCGCGGTGCGGACGTTGGCGCGCACGGAGACGTTCATACCGATGAAGCCGGCCGCGCCCGACAGGATCGCGCCGATCGCAAAACCCACCGCCACCAGGACGCCGAGGAAGTAGGCGAGCAGCGCGAAGATGACGATGCCGACCATGCCGATCGTAGTGTACTGGCGGCGCAGATAGGCCTGCGCGCCCTCCCGCACCGCAGCCGCGATTTCCTGCATGCGCGGATTGCCGGCATCGGCTTTCAGGACGGAGCTTGTCGCCCAGATGGCGTAGACGATGGAAAGCGCCCCGCAGAGCACGATCACCCATAATGCTGTCATAGAATCTGCCTCAGATAGTGGTGTAGTCCCCACGCCCTCACCGCTGGGTGCGGCAGGCGCATAAAAACAAGGCCTGCCCTGCCCAAAAGGACGGCCGCCAAATCGGGCGGGACCATGCCAAAATCATCCCCGCGGCGCAACGCCACGGAGGCCCAAAAGGCGGGATTTCGGCAGGTATTTGCGCCGGAAAGCGCCCTTTACGGCGATTTTCTAGAAATGGCTGTAGGAGAGCCGCGCAAGCTGCAGTTCCTTGCCCTGCGCGTCGAGGAATCGGGGCGCGGCAGCCCCCGATATCACGGTGCCAATGGCGATCACGGCGATGCCGGCCTGCTTCGCCGCGCGCGCGAAGGCCTCGTGACAATCCTCTGATACCGCGCAGAGAATCTCGTAGTCGTCACCACCGGTGATGAGCCGTTCCATGCCGACCGCCCCGCGCGCGAACAGCGAGGCCGCGGTCGCCGACAGGGGAATGCTCGGCACATCGATCGCGGCGGAGACGCCGGAAGCGGCGCAGAGCTTGGCGAGGTCGCCGGCAAGCCCGTCCGAGACGTCCATGGCGGCGCTGGCGTTATCGCGCAACGCGCGCGCCAGAGCATTGCGCGGCTGCGGGACCCGGTAGCGGCTGACCAGCATCTGCGCACCTGCGGGATCGCCTTTGAGCGCCGTGGCAACCGCCCCGCCGTTGAGGATATCGAGACCGAGCGCGGCGTCGCCAATCGTCCCCGTCACCACCAGCCGGTCGCCGGGCCTTGCCCCGCTGCGCCGAACCATCTTGTCCGGAGCCACACGCGCAAAGGCCGTGATCGAAATCATCAGGGGGCCCGGCGTGGAAACCGTGTCGCCGCCGAGCAGCGGACAGCCGAATGTTGCAGCATCCTCGCCGAGCGCCTCGGCAAACGGCTTGAGCCAGGCATCATCGACACTGCGCAGCGCCAAGGTCAGCACGAAGCCCGCAGGCGTCGCGCCCTTGGCGGCGAGATCGGACAGATTCACCCGCAGCGCCTTGCGCGCGACGGTGTCGGGCGGGTCGTCTGGCAGGAAATGCACGCCTTCGACGATCGCGTCCGTCGTCACCACGAGATCGTCTCCCGCGGATTTCAGGATCGCCGCATCGTCGACCAGGCCGAACGCGCCCGCATCGGTCGCGATCGGCTTGAAATAGCGCGCGATCAGGGAGTCTTCCCCGGATGCGCGCGGGCTAGCCACGACCGAACTCGTCAGGGCGGAACTGGCGACCAATCTGGTCGAGCACCGCATTCACCATGCCGGTCTCTTCCGCTTCCACGAAGGCGTGCGCGACATCGACATATTCGGACACCACGACGCGGCCGGGCACGTCCTTGCGGTGCTCGAGCTCATAGGAGCCGGCCCGCAGCACAGCCCGCAGGATCGCGTCGATCCGCTTCAGCGGCCAGCCGCGCGACAGCGCCTCGTCGATGATGGGGTCGAGCCGCGCCTGGTCGCGCACCACGCCCGAGACGACGTCGCGGAAGAAGGCCGCTTCCGCCGGCAGATATTTCTCGCCCTCGACCTCGTTGCCGAGCCAGTGGCTTTCGAACTCGGCGAAGATGTCGTTGATGCCGGCGCCCGCGATATCCATCTGATAGAGCGCTTGCACGGCGGCGAGCCGTGCCGCACCGCGCCGGTTGGCCTTGCGCTCCGGCGGCTTCTCCACCTTTTTCCTGTTCTCGGCCATGATCAGGCCTTCGCCAGTCGTCGCTTGATGCGCAGCACGGCCAGTGCCGCGCGTGCCGCATCGCCGCCCTTGTTGAGCTCGCTGGCGCGCGCCCTCGCCCAGGCCTGCGCCTCGGTGTTGACGGTGATGATGCCGTTGCCGAGCGGCAGCTTGCGCGCCACCGAGAGATCCATCAGCCCGCGCGAGGATTCCATCGACACGATCTCGAAATGGATGGTGTCGCCACGGATGACGCAGCCGAGCGCCACGGCCGCGTCATAGGGCCTGCCGCTTTTTTCCGCGGCCTCCAGCGCAATCACGATCGCTGCCGGAATTTCGAGCGCGCCGGGCACCGTGATGACGTCATGGGCGACGCCGGCGGCCTTGAGCTCGGCGACCGCGCCCTCCAGCAGCGCATCCTGGATATCGTCATAGAAGCGCGCCTCGACGATCAGCGCCCGCGCGCCGGAAATGTCGGTTTTGTCTTGCAGCGGGGCGCGCCGCGCGTCTGCCATGGTGTGCCTGCTCCTTATGTCGACAATTCACGCTTATGTTGACTGTCAACATGCCGTGTTCGCGTTTGTAGTCGGCGCGCCCGGCGAAGCCAAGGGCGAATGCAAACCTCGTCATCCCGGGATGGTCCGAAGGACCAGACCACAGGTGCGCAATTGCGCACCGGGGAATCTCGAGATTCCAGGTTCGACGCTGACGCATCGCCCCGGAATGACGGCTGCGCCGTCACTTCATTTCGGTCAGCCGCGCGGCATAGCGCGCCATCAGGTCAACCTCAAGGTTGACCTCGCGGCCGACATGCCAGCCGGGAATGATCGTGACCTCAAGCGTGTGCGGGATGATCAGGACGGTGAAGGTGGTGTCATCGACCTCGTTCACCGTCAGCGATACGCCGTCCAGCGTCACCGAGCTCTTCGGGGCGATGAACCGCGCCAGCGCGCGTGGCACACGCAGGCCGACCTTGAACATGCCGGGCAGCTCATCGGCGATGATGACCGTCGCGGTGCCGTCGGCATGGCCGGCGACGATGTGGCCGCCGAGCTCGTCGCCGATCTTCAGCGCCCGCTCGAGGTTGAGCTTCGTTCCGACCTTCCAGTATTTGGCCGTGGTCATGCCGAGCGTTTCGGCCGCCGCATCGACGTCGAACCAGGTGCGGTCGCCCTCGGTGCCGGAGGCAACGACGGTGAGACAGACGCCGTTGCAGGCGATCGAGGCGCCGTCGGCGATGGTCGCGCGGTCGTAGCGGCAGGCGATCCGCAAGCGGTGCAACTGGCCCTGCGCGGTCGGCGAAAGCCCAACCACCTCGCCGATATCGGTGACAATGCCGGTGAACATCAGACGCGCTCGTAAACGTTAAGGGTATCCCTGCTGAGCGTCTCGCTAGCACGAAGTTTCAGGTGAGGCGACTGCGTGATCGCCGATAGCGGCGTTGCATCCAGCGCAGCCACACCGTCGGCACCGACCGTATCCGGCGACCGCAACAGCCAGGCTTCGTCAACGAGATCGGCCGCCACGAAGGCGGAGGCGACGCGGCTGCCGCCCTCAACCAGCAGCCGTGTGATCCCCTTGTCCGAGAGGGCCCGCAGCACCGCGGCAAGGTCCAGCCCCGGTGAAGGTGCGGCCGCGGCCGGAACCCGGATCACATGGGCGCCTGCGGCCTCGAGCCGGGCCGCGGCCGGCGCCACCGCGAGGTCCGACGCGACGAGCCAGAGCGGCGTCTCGCGCGCGGAATGCACGAGCTTCGAGCCGGCGGGGATGCGCAGGCTCCGGTCCAGCACGACCCGCACCGGGGAACGCGCCGCCATGCCCGGCAGGCGACAGGTCAGAAGCGGATCATCCGACAGCACCGTGCCGATCCCGACCAGGATCGCATCGCATTGAGCCCGCAAGAGATGCACGCGCGCCCGCGCCGCCTCACCCGTGATCGCAAGCGGCTTGCCGCCGGCGGCACCGATCTTGTCGTCGGCGGAGACCGCGAGCTTGAGAACGACATGCGGGCGCTTATCGCGGATACGGCGGAAGTGCCCGGCATGATCGCAGGCCGCTTCCTTCGCGCAAAGCCCGACATCGACGGCGATCCCGGCCGCGCGCAGCCGCGCATGGCCCTGGCCGGCGACCTCCGGATTGGGGTCCTCGATCGCCGAGACCACGCGCGCCACGCCGGCTGCGATGATGGCATCGGCGCAAGGCGGCGATCTGCCGAAATGCGAGCACGGCTCGAGGGTGACGTAGAGCGTGGCGCCACATGCTGCCTCCCCTGCGCGCCTCAGCGCTTCGGGTTCGGCATGCGGGCGGCCGCCCGCCTGCGTCCAGCCGCGGCCGACGATGACGCCGTCCTTGACCAGCACCGCGCCGACCGCCGGATTGGGCCAGGTCCGGCCCAGCCCGCGCCGGCCGAGCGTCAGCGCAAGCTGCATGAAACGCCGGTCAGCGTCCTGCGACTCCCGATATTTTTCCCTGACCTGATCTTCCAGGATCCGGAAGATCATTTGCGCAACGCTGCGAGCCGCGCTTCGTCTTCGCCGCTGAGCTCGCCCAGCACGGTCTCGAAATCCTTGGCCTCGCGGAAATTGCGGTACACCGAGGCAAATCGCACATAGGCGACGTCGTCGAGCGTGCGCAGGTGCTCCATCACGATCTCGCCGATGGTCTCGGAGGAGATTTCAGCTTCGCCCGCGCTTTCCAGCTCGCGCACGATGGCCGAGACCATCTTCTCGACCCGCTCCGGTTCGACCGGCCGCTTGCGCAGCGAGATCTGCACCGAGCGCACCAGCTTGTCGCGATCGAACGGCACGCGACGGCCGTTGCGCTTGATGACGGTCAGTTCGCGAAGCTGCACACGCTCGAAGGTGGTGAAGCGGAAGTTGCAGGTGACGCACACCCGCCGCCGACGGATCACGGAGGAATCCTCGGTCGGACGGGAGTCCTTCACCTGAGTATCGAGGCTGTTGCAGCTCGGGCAGCGCATTCACCAATACCTGTTGCAAAACCTACTGATAGATCGGGAAACGGTCGGTCAGCGCCCTCACCCGCTCCTTCATCGCGCTCTCCACCAGCGGTGCGGTGCCGTCCTGCGACTGAGCAATGGCGTTGAGCACTTCCGCGATCATGGAGCCTACCTGCTTGAACTCGGCGACGCCGAAGCCGCGGGTGGTCGCCGCCGGCGTGCCCAGGCGCAGGCCCGAGGTCACGAATGGCTTTTCGGGGTCGAACGGAATGCCGTTCTTGTTACAGGTGATGCCGGCACGCACCAGCGCCTTCTCCGAGACGTTGCCCTTCAGCCCCTTGGGCCGCAGGTCCACCAGCATCAAATGGTTGTCGGTGCCGCCGGAGACGATGTCGAGCCCGTGGGCGCGCAGGCTTTCCGCCAGCGCCCTGGCGTTCTCGACCACGTTCTTCGCGTAGATCTTGAAGTCCGGCCGCAGCGCCTCGCCGAAGGCGACCGCCTTCGCCGCGATCACATGCATCAGCGGCCCGCCCTGCAGTCCCGGGAAGATCGCGGAGTTGAATTTTTTCGTCAACGTCTCGTCGTTCCACAGCATCAACCCGCCGCGCGGGCCGCGCAGCGACTTGTGCGTCGTCGTGGTCGTGACGTGGGCGTAGGGCACGGGCGAGGCATGCGCGCCGCCGGCGACGAGGCCGGCGAAATGCGCCATGTCGACCATGAAATAGGCGCCGACGCTGTCTGCGATTTCGCGGAAACGCTTGAAGTCCCAGGGACGCGAATAGGCGCTGCCGCCGGCGATGATCAGCTTCGGCCTCGCCTCTTCGGCCTGCTTCGCCACCGCGTCCATGTCGATGATCTGGTCCTCGCGGCGCACCGTGTAGTGCGCGGCCTTGAACCATTTGCCGGAAATGTTGACCGGCGAGCCGTGGGTGAGATGGCCGCCGGCGGCCAGATCGAGACCCATGAAGGTGTCGCCGGGCTGCAGCAGCGCCAGGAACACCGCCTGGTTCATCTGGCTGCCGGAGTTGGGTTGCACGTTGGCAAAGCCCGCCCCGAACAGCTTCTTGGCGCGCTCGATGGCGAGCGTCTCGGCGACGTCGACCCATTCGCAGCCGCCATAGTAGCGCGCGCCGGGATAGCCCTCGGCATACTTGTTGGTCATCACCGAGCCCTGCGCTTCCAGGACCGCACGGCTGACGATGTTTTCGGACGCGATCAGCTCGATCTCATGGCGCTGGCGGCCAAGCTCGCCCTTGATCGCGGCAGCGATCTCCGGATCGGCCTCGGCGAGCGTCGCGGTGAAGAACTGATCGGGCGCGGAGGCGGTCTTGGCGGAGGCGGGATTGGCGCTAGAAGACGGAGGATTCATCGGCGAAATATCTCCACCGCCGCAGGCCCTAAGGCGGCGCGCGGTCGGTCTTGGTGACGGTCGAAAGGTGCGCAGGCGGAATACCATATCGGGCTGCCCCGGCCAAGCGATTGCGGTCACAGCCCGATATTTATGCAAGATATGGTGGGGATTGGGGGGATTAAACCCCTCTCCGGGGGTTCCGGCCCGCGCCAAAAAGCAAGGCCCGCTCGCACCGAGCGGGCCTTGCGGATTCGAGCGGACGGACGGCCTCAGGCCGCCCGGATTTCCTCGAGGAAGGCCTGGACGTCGCCGCGCAGGCCGTCGGCCTCATGGGTTAGGGCGCTGGCGGCGGTCAGAACCTGGGAGGCTGCGCCGCCGGTCTCGTTGGCCGCCTCGTTGACGCCCGTGACGTTCTTGGCGACCTCCTGGGTGCCATTGGCGGCACGCTGCACGTTGAGCGCGATTTCGCGGGTTGCCGCCCCCTGTTCCTCGACGGCGGCACCGATGCTGCCGACGATCTCGCTGATCTGGTGGATCGTCGTCGTGATCTCCTGGATCGAGACGACGGAATCCCGCGTGGCGCTCTGGATCGCCTGGATCTGGCCAGTGACCTCCTCGGTCGCCTTGGCGGTCTGGGTGGCGAGATTCTTCACTTCCGAGGCAACGACCGCAAAGCCCTTGCCGGCTTCGCCCGCGCGCGCGGCTTCGATCGTCGCATTGAGCGCCAGCAGGTTGGTCTGGCCGGCAATGTCGTTGATCAGCCGCACCACGTCCCCGATGCGGTCGACCGCTTTCACCAGGCCCTGAACCTGGTTGTCGGTGTTGCCGGCGGTCGCGACCGCGCGCCGGGTGATCTCGCTGGATTGTGCCACCTGCCGGCCGATCTCCTGGATCGACGACGAGAGCTCCTCGCCGGCGGAAGCCACCGTTTGCACATTGGTCGATGCTTCCATGGTCGCCGCCGACACGATCTGTGCGCGCTGCGCGGTCTGCTCGGCGATCGTCGACATCGATTGCGCGGTCGCCTGCATCTCGGTCGCGGCGCCCGCGAGCTGGTTGAGCACGCCGGAGACCTTGCTGTCGAAGGTGCGGATGAGCTGATCGACGCGCTCCTGCCGCCGCTCGCGCTCGGTCTGCGCCTCGGCGCGCTCGGCCTGCATCCGCTCGTTGGCGAGGCCGTTCTCCCTGAAGACCACGACGGCGCGCGCCATGTCGCCGATTTCGTCCTGACGCTCGCGATGCGGCACCTCGGTGGTGTAATCGCCAGCCGCGAGCCGCGAAACCACGCCTTGCATCTCCACGATCGGCTTCACGGTGCGGCGGTCGAACACGAAATACAGGATGGAAATGAAGCTGACGACTGTCAGCGCGAGCATGATGTCGACCAGGGTCATCATCGTTGCGGCGGCGCCGCGCGCGTCGGCGACTTCCGCCTCGGTGCGATGGTTCATCTTCTCCTGGAAGGCGGTGAGCAGAGCGGTGATCTTGGCCTTGCCGGCGTCGTAGTCGTTGCCGTACATGTAGCCGCGGGCGCGGTCGAGATTGCCATCGGCGACCGCCTTCATGGCGCCTTCCTCGAGTTTGATCAGCGTGTCGGAGCTGGCCTTGGCCTGATCGATCAGGGCGAGCTCCTCGGCGGACGCGCCCAGCGCGTTCAGCCGTGCCACCACCCTGTCGCGGCTCTTGGTCTCCTTCACCTCGCGCCAGTAATTGTCGAAGTGCTTCTTCTGGGCGGTGACGGTGTAGCGGCGCGCTTCATCGGTCAGATAGTCGGAGGCGCTGGCGAGATCGAGGCCGAGCTGCTTGAACTCGGCTTGCCGGGTGAGAGCGGTGCGCTCCGCGTCGATATGGATTTGCTCCCGCCAAAGGCAGATGCCGGTGAGAACGGATAGAACCACCGTCGCGCCAAGCGACATTTTCGTGATGGTTGCGATGCGCATTTTCTAGGGCCACTCCTCGGCATCTCGGCTGAACACGATTGCAAACCGCACTCCTGTGCGGGCGATGCACCGTATGTGGCGTGGCCCTAACGGGGTGTTAAACATCGGGGCGGATTGGGGGCACGCGCGCTCTGACTTTTTGTCGCGCCCCGGAGCGCGCCCGACAAACGAAAATGCGACTTCGAGCCGCCGCGATTCGCTCATCGACGAAGCACAGCAGGCGCACCCGCCAGATGCGGACCGCGCTGCGCTGATCTATCGAAAGTTGTCGGGCGAGTAGCGCCGCAAGCTGCAAGCCACCGGCCATCGCGCACCGCTGCGCGCTCGCAAGGCTTTGTCGCGATCAAAGATAGTGCCGCGAAACGCCAAGGGCATCAGCGACAGCGGGCCCCGCGCTACAGTCCCGTATAGCCGGCCTTCACCGGATCGTTGCTGCCGTCGAGTTCGCGCAGGTAGGTCAGTCCGCACACGGTGAGCCGGTGCGTGTCCTTCTCGCCGGCATCGAACAGCGTCTTCACATAGTCGGTGACTTTCGCGCGCGCCTCTGCGCTCGCCGCGGCTGACCGGTTCATCAGGAGATCATAGGTCTGCATGATGCGGTCGATGGCAGCTTCCATGGGGGCCTCTCGATTGGGATTAGACAAAGGCAAACGCTTCGAACTCGCTGATCGCCTTGTTGGCGAGTCTGATCCTGTTGCGCTCGCCGCGCTGAAACAGCTCGACGATGATCGCGAGCAGCCGCTCGTTGGGGACAAGGTTGTCGGGGATGGCACCGGAACGGCGCAGATAGTTCGAGGCAATGGCGTAGGCATCGCCCACCACCTCGACGCTTATCACCTGCAATCCGCGCTCGACCAGCATGGTCCTCGCTCCAGCATCCATCCGGTTAAAAGCCCGAAAGTGGAAACTGGTTCCATTGCAGCAGGTGGTATTTTTGGCACACCCCGCAAGCGCAGCCCGAAAACGGCACGGCGCACCGGCCGAAAACGGCCGATGCGCCGAAGGGAAGTCGACATTTCTCGCGAATGGCTGCCGGTCTTCTTGGAATGTGGCCGGCTTGGCCTTTGCGATGAAAAACGAGACCTCAGAGCCGATACAGGATCTGGTCGGTCCAGAAGCGCTCGAGCCGATGCAGCGACTTGTTCAGCGTCGCGAACTCCTCGTTCGAGATGCCGCCGACCTGCTCCACCGTCTTGACGTGCTTCTGGTAGAGCGCGTCGACGATGCGGCGGATCTCCTGGCCCTGCGGGGTCAGGCGGATGCGCACCGAACGACGATCGACGCGCGAGCGCTGATGATCGAGGAAGCCGAGCTCGACGAGCTTCTTCAGGTTGTAGGAAACGTTGGAGCCGAGATAATAACCGCGCGTGCGCAGCTCGCCCGCGGTCAGCTCCTTGTCGCCGATGTTGTAGAGCAGCAGCGCCTGCACCGAATTGATGTCGGCGCGACCACGGCGATCGAATTCATCCTTGATGACGTCGAGCAGACGGCGATGCAGCCGTTCCACCAGCGTCAGGGCTTCGAGATAGAGCGACTGGACCGGCGACTGGCCGGGTACACGCTCAGCGGTCTCCACCGCCGTCGCAACGGCTTTCATCATGACACTTCCCCTGTTGTCGTTTTTATCGACTTATTCGACGAAACTTTTGTCCCGCCTGATAGCCGCAACTTAAGGGGGCGGTTTGAACATCCGCTTAAATAAGACAATAAAGAGAGAATGAATTTAAGACAGTGAATCGCGGATTAAGCCTGCGCGCCAAGGACTTCCTGCAACTTTCCATTGACGGTCTCGCCGCCCTGTTCACGCTTCGTCTGCACCCGGTGTCGCATTCCAAAACAGGTCGGCCGGCGCGGATAAGGTCTGCGTAAGAGGTGTGGCGTCCCTGTCACGGTTGCCCAAAGGTTACCGGCAAAATCGCCGAAAATTTTAGGACAGGACCGTGGGTTCCGGCCCGGCCCGATCCCCGCGACGCCTATGGCGGGCGTTCGCGCGCGGCCATCCAGGCGAGCGCAAGATAGGCCGCGAGCATGATCGCTTCGAACCCCACCACGAGCAGGCTGCCGCCATAGATTCCAGGGAACATCAGCTCGATCACCGCCATCGACACCACGGTCGTCAGCCACACCACCGCGCCCCAGGGCGTCGCGAGCCACAGGCCCACGGCGGCGACGAGTTCGATGACGGCGAAATAGACGGTCGCCGCCTGCCAGGCCATCGCCTGGTTCTCGAACGCCTCCTCCTCGCCGCCGACGAAACCCGTCACCTGCGCCCAGTGATAGAGGCCCTTGAGGATCGAGACGACCGCCATCACGCGCAGAAACAGCACGAGCCGTCGCGTCCAGACATTGTCGTCGCTTTCGACGCGGTCGGACGAAATCGCCTCCACCGACATCGCGCCGTCGCGCGGATCGCGGCCGTGAAGCTCAGACATCGAAACGTCCGCCAAGGGCAAGAAAATCGCTCTCCATCGCGCAGTCATGACCGCTCGGCGCGGTAAAATCAATTGGTCGGGACGGGATCTTGCGTGCTAGAATCCGGGCCAAATCCGCTTTTGCCGTTCGAGGAGACAATTTCATGGCGATCAAGTTCGGCCGCCCGATCGAGATGCGTGACACGCCGCGGCGCGAGGCCGCCCTCTCCTCTACGCCCGCCCTCGACCTCGTGATCCGCCCGCGCCGCAACCGCAAGGCGGAATGGGCGCGGCGGCTGGTGCGGGAGAACGTGCTCACCACCGACGACCTGATCTGGCCGCTGTTCCTGGTCGACGGCCAGAACGCCCGCACGCCGGTCGTCTCGATGCCCGGCGTCGAGCGCCTCTCGGTCGACCAGGCGGTGCGCGACGCCGAGCGCGCCGCGAAGCTCGACATCCCCTGCATCGCGCTGTTCCCCTATACCGAAGCCGCGCTGCGCGACGAGCGCGGCTCGGAGGCGCTCAACCCCAACAACCTCGTGTGCCAGGCCGTGCGCGCCATCAAGCAGGAGTTTCCCGATATCGGCCTGCTCTGCGACGTCGCGCTCGATCCGTTCACGAGCCACGGCCATGACGGCTTGATCGAGGACGGCAGGATCCTCAACGACGAGACCGTCGCGGTGCTGGTCAGGCAGGCGCTGGTGCAGGCGGAGGCGGGATGCGACATCATCGCGCCCTCGGACATGATGGACGGCCGCGTCGGCGCCATCCGCGAGGCACTCGACGACGAGGGGTTTGTCGACGTGCAGATCATGGCCTATGCGGCGAAATATGCCTCCGCCTTCTACGGCCCGTTCCGCGACGCCATCGGCTCGGCCAAGACGCTAACCGGCGACAAGCGCACCTACCAGATGGACAGCGCCAATTCCGATGAGGCGCTGCGCGAGGTCGAACTCGACATCGCCGAAGGCGCCGACATGGTGATGGTCAAGCCGGGCCTGCCCTATCTCGACATCATCCGCCGCGTGAAGGACACGTTCGCGATGCCGACCTTCGCCTACCAGGTGTCCGGCGAATACGCGATGATCGCGGCCGCCGCCGGCAACGGCTGGATCGACGGCGAACGAGCGATGCTGGAAAGCCTCGTCGCCTTCAAGCGGGCCGGCGCCGACGGGATCCTGACCTATTTTGCCGCTGAGGTCGCCGCGAAGCTGAAAGCGCACGCCTGAGGTTAGAGCGAACGCGGCCCGGCCGCGGAATCGCCGGAATGTTGCTGCTGCCTATCCTCCCGGGGGCTTGCAAGCGGGCCCGCGGTTCCCATGTCCTGCACGGGACCACACGGAGGACGGGTCATGTCTTACACGGGTTCGGGTAACGGCAGTACCGGCGGCTGGAACAGCGGCAATGTGCCGCCGCATGCGTTCGATCCCTGGTTGCAGCCGGAACTGTTTCGCGGCGCGCTGACGCGCCGGGTGGTTGCATTCTTCATCGACCTGCTGGTGCTGTCGGTTCCCGTCATCCTGGCGGTGATCTTCATCGCCGTGTTCGGTGTGGTCACACTCGGCCTCGGCTGGGCGCTGTTCTGGCTGGTCTCTCCGGCCTCTGTGATCTGGGCTGTGATTTACTACGGCGCCTCGCTGGGCGGGCCGCATTCGGCCACCATCGGCATGCGCGTGATGGACCTGGAATTGCGCACCTGGTACGGCGCACCCGGCTATTTCGTGCTGGGGGCGATGCACGCGGTGCTGTTCTGGATTTCGATTTCCGTGCTGTCGCCGCTCGTGCTGCTGGTCGGCCTGTTTAATGCGCGCCGCCGGCTGCTACACGATGTCGTGCTCGGAACCGTGATCATCAACAATTCGGTTCGCGCCGAGGTGGCGCAGGCCGCGCGGACTTATTGAACGTATTTAAACCGATTGACCGTTAAGCTCCGTAGCGCGATGCTCCATGACGGCGCTTTCGGAGGCGTGACGAGACCCCTTGACCCAACATTCGCGTGATACCCCGCAATTCTATCTGACGGCGCCCTCGCCCTGCCCCTACCTGCCGGGTCGACACGAGCGCAAGGTGTTCACACATCTGGTTGGCGACAAGGCCGGCGACCTCAACGACCTCCTGACCCATGGCGGCTTCCGGCGCAGCCAGTCGATCGCCTATCGTCCGGCCTGCGACCAGTGCCGCGCCTGCGTCTCCGTGCGCGTGGTCGCCAACGAATTCCGCCCCTCCCGCAACTTCCGCAAGGTGCTGGCGCGCAATGCCGACATCATCGGCGAGCAGCGCAGCGCCGTGCCGACCTCGGAACAATATTCCATCTTCCGGGCCTATCTCGACCGCCGGCACCGCCATGGCGGCATGGCCGACATGACCGTGCTCGACTACGCGATGATGGTGGAAGACAGCCACGTCGAGACCCGCATCATCGAGTATCGCCGCCGCACGCCCGACAGCGGCATCACCGGCCGCGGCGCCGACCTTCTGGCCGTGGCGCTGACCGACGTGCTGAGCGACGGGCTGTCGATGGTCTATTCCTTCTTCGAGCCGTCGGAGGAAAGCCGATCGCTCGGCACCTTCATGATCCTCGACCATATCACCCGCGCCCGCCGGCAGGGCCTGCCCTACGTCTATCTCGGCTACTGGATCGAGGGCTCCAAGAAGATGGATTACAAGGGCCGCTTCCTGCCGCAGCAGCGGCTGGCGCCATCAGGCTGGCTCAGGGTCGACGCCTCCGGCGAGGCATCCGAGCCGCAGGACTGAGGCGGCGGCCAAAGCATGATCCGGAAAAGTGGATACCGGTTTTCCGTCGCGACAAACGCAAAACGCGTTTGCGCGGAGATCATGCTCAAATAAGAACCTGAAGCGGGATGCGGTTCAACCTAAAGCCATCGCGCTTCAGGAGCAGACCAGGCCATTTCCCTGCTCGCGGCAGAGCTTCGACAATGCGCCTGCAATATCAACCCCTGCGAGAGTGGTCAGCAAGATGCGCTCGATGCGGGCGGCATCGCGGTCATCCAGCGCCGCCAGATTTTTCTCACGCTTGATCCTGGCGCGGCAACGCAGTTCGGCATCGCTGTCGAGATCCCGCGCTTCGGCAGCCAATTCCGCCGGCGTGAGCGCGTCGACCGGTCCGCTGCCGAGAGAGTCATAAATATCGGCAATCTCGGCATCGCTAGGCGACGTCCTGTTCTCACCGCGCATTTTCCGGTCGAAGCCGTTCTCGATGGCGGCGCGGTTGGCCCGCTCGAGCGCGGCAAATTCCTGTCGTGCCCGCGGGAATTCATTCGCCTCGGCCCCGGCCAGGACATAGGCCTTGCAGGCCGGCGGATCGGCCGCAAGCTTGAGCAGCACCGCCAAACGCGCACGCAATACGGCGTTCAAATGGGCGTCGTCGGCATAAATCTCCACTTCGGCGGCAAGGCTCGCCTTGAGTGCTCCATTGGCCGCGCGCCAGCCGCCCTTGTTGAAGGCGGCCTCCGTGCGGCGAAGAAAGAGCTCTCTCAGGTCGGGATCCTGCGCCGCGATCGAAGCGGCCAGCGGATAGCGCGCGAGATTATTGTCGAACGTCCACTGGAAGGCCGTCCTGTTATAGAAGCCGAGGCCGATCAGGCCCGTCGCAAAGACGAGCCAGGCGGAAACGAGAAGAAGTGGTTTTCTGTCCATCTGATGGCCGCAGCAATCAATCTGCCGCGGCATTCGTCGCACATCGCAGGGCCGGCATCCAATCCAACGCAGCTCCAGCCTTAACGCATTGCTCTTTGCCGTGCCCAAAACAGCATTGAATTTGAAAACGCGGCCTTAAGAATCGCGCGTGCCTCGCTCATCGCACTATCAGATCGAACACCAGCTTCGCGTTCAGCGCGATGATCAAGGCCGCGATCAGCGCTGCAGCGACGGTGAGCCAGCGCGGCGCGGTGAACGGTCCCATCTTGGTGCGGTCGGCCGTGAACATCACGAGCGGCACCACGGCGAACGGCAATTGCAGGCTGAGCACGACCTGGCTCAGGATCAGGAGTTGCCCGGTTGCCTTCTCGCCGGCCCAGATCGTTACCACCACGGCAGGCACGATCGCGATCAGCCGCGTCACCAGCCGCCTCAGCCACGGCGCGATCCGCCAGTTCAGGAAGCCTTCCATCACGATCTGGCCCGACAGCGTCGCCGTGATGGTGGAATTCAACCCGCAACACAGCAGCGCGATCGCAAACAGCGTCGGCGCCAGCGTCGAGCCGAGCAGCGGCGCCAGAAATGCATGCGCCTGGTCGAGCTCGGCGACGTCGGTCCTGCCGGTCCGGTGGAAGGTCGCGCCAGCCAGGATCAGGATCGAGGCGTTGATGGTGAGCGCAAGGCACAGCGCGATCGCGGAATCGATATTGGCAAGCGTGATCGCCTCGCGCCTCTCCGCAAGCGAGGGGCCGTAGCCGCGGGTCTGCACCAGGCCCGAATGCAAATAGAGGTTATGCGGCATCACGGTCGCGCCGAGGATGCCGAGCGCGAGATAGAGCATCTCGGGGTTGCGCAGGATCTCGGTGGTCGGCGCAAAACCGCGGATGACGGCGCCCCAGTCGGGATCGGCGAGCGCGATCTGCACGGCAAAGCAGGCCGCGATCACGCCCAGCATCGCCACCACGAAAGCCTCGATCCAGCGGAAGCCGAAGGCCTGCAGCGCCAGGATCAGGAAAACATCAAGCGCCGTGATGATGACGCCGATCTCGAGCGGGATGTGGAACAGCAGGTTGAGCCCGATCGCGGTGCCGATCACCTCGGCCAGATCGGTCGCGGTGATCGCGATCTCCGCTGACAGCCAGAGCGGAAACGCAACCCAGCGCGGAAAGGCGTCGCGACAGGCCTGCGCGAGGTCGCGCCCGGCGCCGACGCCGAGCCGGGTGCAGAGCGACTGCAGCACGATCGCCATCACGTTGGACAACAGCGCGATGGTCAGCAGCGCGTAGCCGAACTTGGAGCCGCCGGCGAGCGAGGTGGCCCAGTTGCCGGGGTCCATGTAGCCGACCGCGACCAGATAGCCGGGCCCGAGGAAGGCCAGCAGCTTGCGCCCGAACGAACCATCCCTGGCTGTGCGCACCGAGGCGAACATGCCCGCCAGCGACGGATCACCGCGCTCGCCACGCCAGCCCAAGCCGTCCGGCGCGGTCGGAGCCACTTCTGCCGAGGATTCGGAAGCCAAGCCGGGTGATCGCGCGTCCATACCATCAAAGTAAGCCGAACTCGTTCTTTATTGCAACTCATTTGCAACTGCATCTAGCACGAAAGTGAAAACCTGGCGCGAAAGTGAGGAACTCGGAAATCGGGCGGGTAAATCGGGTGGGTTTGGACCTGAGAGGGCTCCACGGTGCGAACAACACTGCAACGGGAGTTCCCCATGAGCGAATCCACGCCCCACCTGCCCCCGACCTTCAACCGCCTGGCGTGGTCCAACCTCGCCGCGCAGTCCGCCGAGCAGATCGCGCTGGCCGCAGCGCCCATCGTCGCCGTGCTCCTGCTCGGCGTCGGCGAGGGCCAGACCGGCCTGTTGCAGACAGCGCTGACCCTGCCCTTCATCCTGTTCGCGATCCCCGCCGGCCTGCTTGCCGACCGCATCTCGCGGCGCTTCCTGATGGCGGGCTCGGAGGCGCTGCGCGCCGCGGCGCTCGCCGCCGTGCTGGCGCTGATCTGGCTCGGCGGCCTGACGATGCCGCTGCTCGCGCTGCTCGGCTTCGTCGCGGTGTGCGGCACGGTGGCCTACAGCGTGGCCGCGCCGGCGCTGGTGCCGTCCCTGGTGAGCCCGGACATGCTGCCGGCTGCCAATGCCAGGATCGAGCTCGCACGCACCGTCGCGTTCGCCTCGGGGCCGGCGCTCGGCGGCGTGCTGGTCGGGTGGATCGGGGCCGCGCCCGCCTTTGGCGTTGCGGCCGCGCTGTCGGCGATCGCGGTGGTGCTGCTGTCGGGCATCTACGAGCCGGCGCGGCCGGCCGCCACACGCCGCCATCCGCTGCAGGAGATCCGGGAAGGCGCCGCCTTCGTGTTTCATCACGCCCTGCTGCGGCCGGTGTTCATCACCCAGTTCATCTTCAACACCGCCTCCTTCCTCGTGCTCGCGGTGTTCGTGCCCTACGCCGTGCGGCACCTCGCGCTGTCCGCAAGCGGCGTCGGCGTGGTGCTGGCGATGTACGGCGTGGGCATGGTGGTGGGCGCACTGCTGGCGACCCGCGCGATCCAGCGCCTCGCCTTCGGCACCGTGATCGGCCTTGGCCCCGTCGCCGGCTTCTTGGCCGCGGTCGTGATGGCGCTGACCACGGTCGTGCCGACGCCATGGCTTGCGGGGTTGAGCTTCTTCCTGCTCGGGGTCGGGCCGATCCTGTGGGTGATCTCGACCACGACGCTGCGCCAATCGGTGACGCCGCCGCGATTGCTGGGCCGGGTTTCCGCCATCAACATCATGAGCTATGGCGCCCGTCCGCTTGGCTCGGCGCTGGGGGCGATCGTCGGCGGGCTCTATGGCGCGGAGATGTGCCTCTATCTCGCGGTCGCAATCTTCGGCGCGCAGGCCATCGTCATCCTGGCGTCGCCCGCCGTCTCGCTGGTGCGCCAGCCGGACATGGTGGTCGAAGGCCACTGCGCGAAGGCGTGAGCGCCGTCGCGCAGCAGTCGATCAGCTCATCAGATAGCGCTCGTAGCTTCCCGACATGGCCTCGTTCGAGGCCATGTCGGGATCGAGCGTGTAGAGCTCCTGGGCGCGGCCGATGCCCCGCAGCGCGTAGCGGCCGGTTGAAACCATGTAACGGCGTCCCGTCGTGTCGAGCCCGGCACGGAACTCGGTCGAGGCGAGAAATTCGCGGTCGATCGAGCGGCACATCGAGGCGATCCGGCTCACCTCGTTGACGGCCGGACCGACCACCGTGAAATCGAGCCGGTCGTCGCTGCCGATATTGCCGTAATAGACCTCTCCGACATGCAGGCCGATATAGGCCGTGGTGACCGGGCGGCCCTCCTGCGAGCGGCGGGCGTTGAGCTTTGCGATGTTCTTGCGGAAGCGATGCTCGGCATTGAGCGCGGCGCGGTGGGCCGCCGCCATGTCCTCGCCGGTGAACATCGCGAGCACGCCGTCGCCGATCAGCTTCAACACGTCGCCGCCGGCATCGTGGATCGCCTCGATCGAGGCCTGCGCATAGTCGTTGAGGAACGGGATGATCTCGCCGGGGCCGATGCTCTCGCTGATCCCCGTCGAGCCGCGCAGATCGGAATACCACAGGACGGCATTGATGCGCTCGGTCACGCCGCGCGAGATGCGGCCGCGCAGCACACGATCGGCCGCGTCGCGCCCGAGATAGACGCGCCCCAGCGTGCGCGCGATGTCGACCTGGGCTGCGGACTTGATCGCGAGCCCCAGGATCGGCACCAGGTCGCGCAGCGACGACAGCTCGGGCTCCGTAAAGCCTCTGTCGCGCCGTGTCGTCCAGTAGGAATAGAAGCAGTCCATCTGGCCGAGCGCGCCGGTCTCGCCGAAGCGATGCACGAAGGCGAGGAAATGCCGATGGCCCTTCGAGGCAAGCTCATCGATCTGCGAGAAGTCGAGCTTCTCGCACTCGGCCAGATCGATCTGCATCTCGTCATGGCCGTGCTCGAGCATGTGGAAGAAGGTCGAGCGCCGCCAGTTTCGCGCGGCATCGCCCTCGGCGGTCGAGCCGTACTCGAACGCGTCGCTCTCGTTGGTTTCGGTATCGGTCCAGCGGAAGCCGCGTCCCTCATAGATCGGATGCAGCGTATCGATGAAAACGAGCCCCCGCGACAGATCGAGGCCTTCGGCGCAGCAGCGCTCGCAGAAGCCGCGCAGCAGCTCGTTCTCGGGAACGCCGGTCAGCCCCTGGCCGACCAGCCAGTTCATCAGGTTCAGACGTGGGGTGAGTTCCATGGGTCGATTATGCCGGGCAATGCACGAAGACGGAAGGCTGGAGGTCCGATTCTGACATTCGCTTCCCATCTCGGGGCCACGTTTGCGAATGTCAGAACCAAAGGACCACCAGCAAAATATTGATCTCGTGGAGCTTTGGATTTGACGTTCGCATGCGGGCGGCGCGGCAAATGGGAGCGAACGTCAAATCCGCTCCACGAGCGAGCTTGACGACAGTTTCATGACGGATGCAAATGCCTCATGGCAGGGCCGCCGGCGCAACAACAAGCTTGATGAGATGGGGCGGCAACTCCCGGTCATTCTGGCCCTCGGCACCACGCAAACGCTGGCCTGGGCCTCCAGCGTCTACCTGCCGGCCATTCTGGCCGACCCGATCGCGCGCGACCTCGGCGTGTCCTCGAACTGGGTGTTCGGCGCCTATTCCGCGGCACTGGTGATCTCGGCCATGCTCGGCCCGCGCGTCGGCCGCCAGATCGACCGGGTCGGCGGACGCCAGGTGCTGTCGCTCTCCAACCTTCTGCTGGCTGCGGGGCTGGCGGTGCTCGGCTTCGCCCATTCCGTGGCGATGCTGTTCGCGGCATGGCTCCTGCTCGGCATCGGCATGGGTTATGGCCTCTACGATGCCGCCTTCGGCGCGCTCGGGCGCACCTACGGCGAGGCGGCGCGCGGCGCCATCACCGGCATCACGCTGATCGCGGGCTTTGCCTCGACCGTCGGCTGGCCGCTGACCGCGCTCGGACTGGAGCACATCGGCTGGCGCGACACCTGTCTGGCCTGGGCGCTCGCGCATCTTCTGATCGGGCTGCCGCTCAACCTCCTGATGATGCCGGCGATCAAGGGCGCCAAGGTCGCCACTGAACCGTCGGAGAAGCCGCACATCCCGATCGACCGCGTCATGATCCTGCTCGCCTTCACTTTTGCGGCGGCCTGGACCGTGACGGGCGCGATGGCCGCACACCTGCCGCGCATCCTGGAGGCGGCCGGCGCGACGCCGGTGCAGGCGGTGGCGGCCGGCGCGCTGATCGGGCCGGCGCAGGTTCTGGCCCGCATCGCGGAGGCGAGCCTGCTCAGCCGCTACCATCCGCTGGTCTCGACCCGCCTGGCCTGCGTGATGCATCCGATCGGCGCGGCCATCCTGGCGCTTGCCGGCGGTGCGGCGGCGAGCGTATTCGCGATCTTCCACGGCGCCGGCAACGGTGTCCTGACCATCGCCCGCGGCACGCTGCCGCTCGCGATGTTCGGGCCGAAGAACTACGCCTATCGGCTCGGGCTGATCGGCGCGCCGGCGCGGCTGGCGCAGGCGGCGGCGCCGCTGCTGTTCGGCCTCTTGATCGAGCTGATGGGCAGCCGCATCCTGGTCGTGTCCTCGGCGCTGAGCCTTGCGGCGCTGGCGGCGCTGGTCATGCTGAACGCGCGGCGAGCGGAGCCCTAGTGGTCCGGTTCTAGCATTCGCGTTCCGTTGCGGCAGGCTCTTTTGCGAATGTTAAAATCATAAGGACCACGAGCAATTCTCGTTGCTCGTGGAGCTTTGGATTTGACGTTCGCATCAAGGACTCCGGACGAAGGTAGCGAACGTCAAATCCGCTCCACGAGGCCCCTTCCCTTCGCCTGTGGTTTGGCGCAGAACAGGCCATGGCGAACGAAACCGGGCCTGACCCGAAGCCCAAAAGCCTGCTGCGCTGGGCGATGACCCCGCCGCAATCCTATGCGGCCTATCTGATCTGCCTCATCCTGGTGTGGCTGTTGTCGTTCTACGTGGGCACGCTGCGTCCCAAGAAGGCCGAGGGCCTCGGCCCGCCGCCGATATCCGCGCCTAAGAACTGAGCGGATCAGGCCTCGCGGTTCAGGCCTTCCTGGCTTCACTCGTCGCGATCCAGATCCCGATGAAGACGGCGACCAGCCCGATCACGAGGTTCGGCGTGATCGGCTCGCCGACGAGTTGCGTCGCGAGCAGGCCGGCGGCGATCGGATTGACCGTCATGGTGTTGGCGACGCGTGTCGGTGTCGCCCGCTCCAGAGCCATCACCCAGAGGATGAAGGCCGCCGCGCCGCCGCCGATGCCGAGGTAAAGCCCGGCGATCCATTGCGGCGTGCCAAAGTCCTTGATCGCGGCGAAGCTGCCGGTGAAAGCGCCCGCGATGAGCAGTGCGACCGCGCCGGTGCCCATCCCGACCGTGAGAAAGCCGAGCGCGCTCGAGCGGCGCATGAACGGGCGCGACAAGACATTGTAGAACGCCATGCAGAATACGGCCGCCATCATGATCAATTCGCCGCGCCAGGCATTCTTTGGCGCCGATGAAAGCCCGGCCGCCAGCGCAGCCGCAACGCCGAGCACGGCGATGCAGACGCCTGCCGTCTTTCGCAGCGTGAGCCGCTCGACGCCGAGCAGCGCCGCCACCACCATGGTGTGCAGCGGCAGCGTCGCCAGCGCAAGGCTCGCGCGCGCCGCGGTCGTGTAGCTGATCGCGATGTTGTAGAGCACGAAGAACACGCCGAAGAAGCACAGGCCGAGCGCCATCACCGGCGGCCAGTCGCGCGGCTGCGGCCAGCGTACCCGCAACAGAAATGCGACCGGCAACAGGCAGAGAAAGCCGATGCCCCAGCGCAGGATCGCGAGCGCAACCGGATCGGCATTGCCGGTCAGATAGCGGGTGATCGCCGCCGCACTGCCGCCAAGGCAGCTCGAGACCAACGCGATCGCAACCCCGATCCACTCGTTCAACGCCGTCCCCCTGCTGCCAGCTACGGATTGTCATTGCGACGAGCGAAAGCGACGAGGCAATCCCGATTTTCCCTGAGCCTTCCGGATCGCGTCGCTGACGCTCGCGATGACGAGCAGAGACGTGCCTGAGATCTAGTCGTAGAACTCCGGCGCCAGTTTCAAGCCATCGCGCTGCGCCTTGTCGTGGTTGATCCAGAGCTGCGCCTTGTCCTTGGTCAGCGTGTCCGCGATACGCTGCATCGAGGCCAGCGTCTGCTCCTTGCTGACGTTGAGCGCCGGCACGCCGCGATTGTCCCAATTGCTCTTGAAGTGCACCGCATCACCCGACAGCACCAGCGCGCCGGTGTTCGGCAGCTTCACCAGCAGCGACTGGTGGCCCGGCGTATGACCCGGCGTGGCGAGGATGGTCACGCTGCCGTCGCCGAACACGTCGCGGTCGCCTTCGAGCTGGGTGACGGGATGGGCGGGGTTGAAGCGCGGCTTGTTGTCGGCGCCGGGCCACTCATATTCCGCCTTCTGCACATAGAGCATCGCCTGCGGAAACATCTCGACATTGCCGATATGGTCGGGATGGGTATGCGAGACGGCCATGGCCTTGATGTCGGCAGGCTTGACACCGATCGCGTCAAGCTGCGCGGCCAGCGTCTTCGGCCGTTTCCAGGTCACCGCCTTTGGATCGGCCGGCGCCAGGCCATTGGGCATCGCCGCGACTGCGTCGGGAATGCCGGTGTCCCACAGGAACCAGTCCTGCTTGTGCTTGATGAGGTAGCAATTGTCGACGAAGTCCATCGACTTGCCTTCGTTGACGCCGGGCGACCAGCGCGAGATGTCGCCGGCGACGCCTTCGCCGCAATTGAGGATATAGAGCCGTTCGGCCGTTTGCGCCTGCGCGCCATTGACGGACCACAGCACGGCCGCGAGCGCGGCCAGACCGACCACCTTGTTCATGCGCCTCTCCCGTGTCGGCACGAACTCCGCCGACACGGGAGAGGCTAGTTCATGGCATGCATGTTGCCCAGACGGCGCGCGCGCCGCATCGATCAAATCGCTGCCAGCACCGCGCCTGTTCAGGTGCTGGCAGCAATTGTCAGCAGGCGTGCTCGTGGAGTGGATTTGACATCCGCTCTCCAAATGGCCGCGAGACTCTAACATTCGCAGAAATGCCTGCCGAGACGAGATGCGAATGTTAGAATCGGACCACTAGTGCGGACAAAGCTCGACCTCGACGGTCACATGACTGAGGCCGCGCAGGCCGCGGAGGCGCTCCTTGTAGTTCGCGGGCGCCAGCGGGTGGTCGGAGACCACCGAGATCACGGCGGCGCGGTGGCCGGGACCGACCTGCCAGAGGTGAAGATCCGTGACCCGGTCACCTGCGGTCTCCAGTCGCGCGCGGATGATACCCTCGAGCTTGCGGTCGACGGAGACGTCGAGCAGCACCGCGCCGGAATCGCGGATCAGGCCGAATGCCCAGCTCGCGATCACGATCGAGCCGACGATGCCGACCGCGGGGTCGGCCCACGCCCATCCCGAGTAGCGCGCGACCAGGAGCGCCGCGATGGCCAACACGGACGTGGCGGCATCGGCCATCACGTGGACGTAAGCCGCGCGCAAATTGTTGTCGCGGTGATGGTGATGATGCGCATGATCATGATGATGATCATGATCGTGGCCGTGATCATGGTCATGGTCATCATCCTCGTGGTCGTGGGCGTGACCGTGATGGTGGTGGTCGTGGCTGTCACGCAAAAGCCAGGCGCTGGCGAGATTGACGCAAAGACCGAGGCAGGCCACCGCGATCGCTTCGCCATAGACGATCGGCACCGGAGAGAACAGCCGCAGCACGCTTTCATAGGCGATCTGCACCGCGATGATGCCGAGGATGATGGCGCTGGAAAACGCGGCAAGGTCGCCGAACTTGCCGGTGCCGAAGGCGAAGCGCGCATTGCGCGCATGCTGGCGCGCGAACAGGTAGGCAATGCCGGCAATGCCCAATGCGGCGGCGTGGGTCGCCATATGCCAGCCATCGGCGAGTAGCGCCATCGAGCCGAAGATCGTTCCGGCCGTGATCTCGCCGACCATCATGACCAGCGTCAGGGCGACGACGAACCAGGTGCGGCGCTCGTTCTGCTCGTGCTGCTCGCCCAGGAAGATGTGGTCGTGGGTCCAGTGGTCGATGGAATGGGAGTGCATCGGATCGCCTCCTGGCGACAATGGTTCCTGTTTCGCCCGACCGTATAGCGCGCCGGAGAGCGAATACTATCACACTTCGCCGTGACGCTGACGGCCGGCAGGCGCCGCGGCGAGGCCGTTCGGGGCGATCGGAAAACGAGGCAGTCTCACACCAGATCGGCCGGGGCAAGCCGGCAGGCCTCCCCGCTCTGCTCGATCTGCAAAGTGGCGTGGCCGATCCGGAAGCGAAGCGCGAGCTCCTCGCAGACCAGGTGCAGGAAGGCGTCGTCGTGGCCGCCCGGCCGCACCAGATGCACGGTCAAGGCGATCTCGTTGGTGCTCATCGCCCAGACGTGCAAATCGTGCACCTCGCGCACGCCGTCGAGCCCGCGCAGATAGGCATGGACGTCAGCGAGCTCGATCTCCTTGGGCACCGCGTCGAGCGCAAGGTTGACGCTGTCGCGCGCCAGCCCCCATCCGCTGACGAGCACCGCCGCCGCGATGACGAGGCTGATGGCGGGATCGAGCCACTGCCAGCCGGTCAGCATGATCAGCGCGGCGGCGACCACGACGCCGAGCGACACGCCGGCGTCGGCGGCCATGTGCAGATAGGCGCCGCGGATGTTGAGGTCGTCGTGCCGTCCGCGCATGAACAGGAGCGCGGTGCCGCCGTTGATGACGATGCCAAGCGCCGCGACCAAAAGCACGGTCCAGCCCGCCACCTCGGCCGGCGCCTGCAGGCGGTTGACGGCTTCGACCGCGATGCCGCCGACCGCGACCAGGAGCAGGCCGGCATTGACCAGCGCCGCCAGGATCGAGGCCCGCCGATAGCCATAGGTGTGCGTCGCGGTCGGCCGCCTGCGGGCGAGCCAGGCCCCGCCCCAGGCCAGCAGCAGCGCCATCACGTCGGACAGGTTGTGCAGGGCGTCGGAAACCAGCGCCAGCGAGTTCGCGGCATAGCCGAAGCCGAGCTCGGCAACGACGAAGGCCGTGTTCAGCGCGGCGCCGACCGCGAAGGCAGAGCCGAAATCGGCCGGTGCATGGGAATGGCCATGCCCGGCGTGATCATGGGAATGATCGTGGTGGTGATGCGCCATGAAAAACAACCGCCGCTGCGATCCCTGGCGGGGGATATAGCGCAACGGCGGATGAATACTATCACAGCCCGGGACTGAGCCGTTTTACGGTTACTCGATCGGCTTGCCGAACTTGTTCGACTTGGGCAGGCCGTGCGCGAGGCGGCCGGCATCGGCGCGGTTGCCGCGCCAGTCCGCCAATTCCTTGGTGCTCATGCTCTGGTCGCGGCCGGCGGAGTCCTTCCAGGTCAGCCCTTCCTTGGAATCGAAGGTCGTGACGTCCGACAGCGAGGCGCTGGTGTATTTCTGCAGGCGCACGCCGCGGCCGCGTGCCATCTCCGGCACCTGGTCGAGCGGGAACAGCACCATCTTGTGGTTGGTGCCGATGACCGCGACCGTGTCGCCGGCGACTGTGGCGATCGCGGTCGCCTCGTTCGGCATGGTGACGTTCATCACCTGCTTGCCCTTGCGGGTGTTGCCGACGCAATCCTCTTCCTTGACGATGAAGCCCTGCCCTTCCGAGCTCGCGATCAGGAACCTGCGCTCGCCCTTGTTGACGAACAGCGACACGATCGCCGCATCCTGGTCGAGGTCGACGAACATGCGGATCGGCTCGCCATGGCCGCGGCCGCCGGGCAGCTTCGCCACGTCGAGGGAATAGAACTTGCCGTTGGTGGCAAACAGCAACAGCTTCGAGGTGCTTTCGGCGAAAAACGCCTGATCGAGCTTGTCGTCGGTCTTGAAGGCCAGGCCCGAGAGATCGGCGACATGACCCTTGAGCGTGCGCACCCAGCCCTTTTCGGAAACCACGACCGTGACCGGCTCGCGCTCGACAAAGGCCTCCTCGATCGCGGCGAGATCATGCTCGGGCGCGTCCGCAAAGGTGGTGCGGCGCTTGCCGAGCGGCGTCTTCGGCCCGAACATGTCGCGGACCTTCTTGACCTGCTCGCCGACCTTGGTCCATTGCTCGGCCTCGGAGCCGAGCAGCGCCTTGATGCCTTTCAGCTCGCCACGAAGATTCTTGTCCTCGGTGCGGATCTCCATTTCCTCGAGCTTGCGCAAGTTGCGCAGGCGCATGTTGAGGATGGAATCGGCCTGAATGTCCGTGAGCTTGAAGGTCTTCATCAAGACCGGCTTCGGCTCGTCCTCGGTGCGGATGATCTTGATCACCTTGTCGAGGTTCAGATAGGCGATCAGATAGCCGCCGAGCACTTCCAGGCGGTGCTCGATCTGGGTCTTGCGGTAGTTGGAGCGGCGCACCAGCACGTCGCGCAGATGGTCGAGCCATTCGCGCAAGGCTTCGGCGAGCCCCAGCACCTGCGGCACGCGGCCGCCCTTGATCAGCACGTTGAGATTCAGCGGGATCCGGGTTTCCAGCTCGGTGAGCCGGAACAGCGATTCCATCATCAGTTCCGGATCGACCGAGCGCGACTTCGGCTCGATGACGACGCGCACGTCCTCGGCGGACTCATCCCTGATGTCGCCGACCAGCGGCAGCTTCTTGTCGTTCAGGAGCTCCGCGATCTTCTCGATCAGCCGCGACTTCTGTACCAGCCACGGGATCTCGGTGACGACCACGACCCAGGTGCCGCGCGAGCCCTCTTCCTTCTCCCATCGGGCGCGGGTGCGGAACGAGCCGCGCCCGGTGGCGTAGGCCTCCGCGATCGCTTCCTTGGAATCGACGACGATGCCGCCGGTCGGGAAATCCGGACCCTTGACCCATTTCAGGAGCGCGCGCGACTTCGCCTGCGGCTTCTCGATCAGGTGCAGCGCGGCGTCGCAGAGCTCGGCGGCATTGTGCGGCGGGATTGAGGTCGCCATGCCGACCGCAATGCCCTGTGCGCCGTTGGCGAGCAGGTTCGGAAAGCCGCCGGGCAGCACCACCGGCTCTTTCGACTGGCCGTCATAATTGGCGCGAAATTCGACGCCGTCCTCGTCGATGCCGTCGAGCAACAGCCGCGCGACATCGGTCATCCGCGCTTCGGTGTAGCGATAGGCGGCGGGATTGTCGCCGTCGATATTGCCGAAATTGCCCTGGCCGTCGACCAGCGGATAGCGCGAGGAGAAATCCTGCGCGAGCCGCACCATGGCGTCGTAGATCGCCTGGTCGCCATGCGGATGGAACGAGCCCATCACGTCGCCGACGATCTTGGCTGATTTCTTGAAGGCGGAGCCCGGGTCGAGCCGCAGCAGGCGCATGCCGTAGAGGATGCGGCGATGCACCGGCTTCAAGCCGTCGCGCGCATCGGGCAGCGCGCGATGCATGATGGTCGACAGCGCGTAGGCGAGATAGCGCTCTTCCAGCGCCTCGCGCAACGGGACCTCGTGAACCTCGGCCGGTTCAGGCGGAATCAGTGTTTTTCCCATGCGACCGGGTTAGACTTTCGGGGTGAATCGGGCAAGGCGCGAATCATGCCCGCTCGCACGCCTTGCCGCCGGGGAGGCCGCTATTTCCAGGGGTTTTGCGGCGAAACGCGGGCGTGAGGCATAGCCCGAACCCCTCTTCCAAGCTAAGGAAGACCCGACCAACGCTTCGAGAGCGGCAATATGCTGGTGCGGCGTCGCAATTTCCTGGCCGGGGCCCTCGGCCTGCCCTTCGTCCGGCTCAGCCTGGCCCATGCGCAGAGCACTGCCAAACCGATCGAGATCGGCTTCGTCTACGAAGGCATCGGCGCCGCCAGCATCCCCAGGGCCAAGGCCTTCCAGGAAGGGCTTCGCTCGAAGGGCTATGAGGAAGGCCGCAACATCACGACCGTGATCCGCAACGGCGAGTCGCATCCCGATCAGTTTGAGCCGCTGGTCCGCGAACTGGTGCAACGTGACGTCAAGGTCCTGTTTGCGGTCGGTCCCGCCATGACGCGGCTCGCCAAGGCCGCGACGCCGACAATCCCCATCGTGGCGCTCGACCTTGAATCGGATCCGATCAAGGCTGGGCTGGTGCAGAGCATCACGCGCCCCGGCGGCAATCTCACCGGCATGTTCTTCGACTTCCCCGACTTTGCGAAGAAGTGGCTGCAGCTCCTCTCTGAGGCGGTGCCCGGCCTTGCCCGTCCCGCGATGCTCTGGGATCCGGCGACCGGCAAATACCAGGCGGACGCTGTCTCGGAAGAAGCCCGCTCGCGCGGGCTCTCGCTGCAGGTTTTGCCGGTGCGGTCGCCAGCCGATTTCGAGCCGGCTTTCGCCAATGGCGTCGATGCGAAGGCGGACGCCATGCTGGTGCTGTCGTCGCCGCTGTTCGGCACCAATCCGAAACTGATCGCCGACCTCGCAATCCAGCGCCGGCTGCCTGCGATCACGTTCTACCCGGAATTTGCGCGGGTCGGCGGCCTCCTCGCCTATGGCACCAACCTGATCGACCTGTTCTTCCAGGCTGGAGTCCTGGTCGCCAAGATCCTCGACGGCGAGCGGCCGGCGACGCTGCCGGTCGAGCGGCCGTCGCGCTTCCAGCTTGTCGTCAACCTGAAGACCGCGGCGCTGCTTGGCGTGACCATGCCGACCTCGATCCTGCTGCGCGCCGATGAGGTCATCGAATAGGCCATCAGACTGCGCGACGACGATCCCCAAGGGTTCCGCTGATGGAACTCGTCCTATCGGATGTCCCACCGGGTGGCTTGGGCCGTCTCGGAAGGCTGCTCGCGCAGGCACCGCCGCGCGGCGTCGATCTGCGCTTCGGTGGCGCCGTGGCTGCGCGCCCAGGTCTCGGCCATGGAGGCGGAGTATTTCTCGACGTAATAGCGGACCACCGAACAGGAGACGCGGTGCACCAGGCCATGATGAGCGCCGCCGCCGGCGAACGCGATCGAGGTAACAGCAGACGACAACAACAGTGCCAGCACCACAGCGCCGACTGCACGCAACAACATAGTGCCCCCAGGAAAAGAGAGTCAGTGCTACCCCACTTGCAGAGCATCACAGGCGTCTGAATCGCGCAAATTAAAGTGGTGGGCGCGACAGAACTGTCACCAGTTATTCGCAGAGCAAACGCGATGCGCGCAGCCGTGGAACCCGCGCGCCATCATCGCGAGGACGCTAGCATCTGTGCCCGTCGCTTCACCACCGCATTGATGAAGCCTTCGCGCGCATCGGAATGGCCCTGCCCGCGCGGTTCCAGCACATGGCGCAGCAGGAATAGTCCGGTCAGACGGAAACCGTCCTGCAAATCCTGGTCCGACCAGTGACCGGCGCCGCGCAGGAACGCCGGCAGCGGCAGCAGCCGGTCGCGCCACGGCTCGCCGGCCGCGCGCGACACCGCGCCGCCCGATTTGGGCGACACATAGACGAGGTCGGTGGTCTCGCCGCTCGCCGCGCAGTTTTCGAGGTCAAGGCCGAAGCCGAGTTCCGTGAGCATCGCAAGCTCGAAGCGGACGAGATGCATGGCGGCCACCCCGGCATCGTCGAAATCGTCCAGCGTCCGCTCCAGCATCCCATAGATGTCCTGGTGCGGATCGCGCTCCGGCAGCAGCCGCGTCAGCGCCGCAAGATGCGTGACGCCGTAGACCGCGTGGGAGGACGCGAGGAAGGTCGCCGCACGCAGCCGCATGCCCTCGATCGCATAGGTGCCGAGATGCTCGTCGAGCCGCGCCCGCCACACCGCACGTACATTGTTGCCCGGCTGCAAGAGCGGCCGCATCCGCGATCCGGCGCCGCCACGCACCAGCCCGAGATGCCGGCCATGCTCGCGCGTCAAGAGCTCGACGATGGCGGAGTTCTCGCCATGCCGCCTCACCCCCAGCACGATGCCGTCGTCGGTCCATTCCATGGGCTAAAGGTATCACGTAGGGTAGGCTAAGCGAAGCGAGCCCACCAAACCGATCAATACGCATCGTCGTGGCGGGCACGGCGCGAAACGCGCCTTTGCCCACCCTACGCAACGGCCGTCCTACGCGTTGAACCAGCCCTGCGCGTCGCCGGTGAACGAGAAATAGAGCCCGGCCGCGGTCAGGAGGCAGGAGACGATTTCGATGCCGCTGTCGAGCGCAAGCCCGCTGTCGCCGATGATCTGCACCAGGGAGATCACGGACAACACGAGCGCGGCGGCAAGCACCCAGCGCGGCCAGTTCCTGCGCTGCCGGGCGGCGAGGTAAACGAAATAGACGAGCAGCAGGATCAACGCGCCGGCCATGACGGTCGCCACCATGATCATGGCTTCCGTCATCTCGGCGCTCGGCGTCCGATCCTGGAACGCGACCGAGAGCGCATCGAGCGTCAGCGACAGATAAAGCAGTGCCTCGAACCAAAGCACGTTGCGGGGTACGTTCATTGCCTATTCCCGGGGAAACTCGAGCCCCATCTCCCTGTAGCGGTCGGGATCGTCACCCCAATTCTCGCGCACCTTGACGAACAGAAACAGGTGGACCAGGCAGCCCGTGATCTCGGCGATCTCGCGTCGCGCGTCCGCCCCGATCGACTTGATGGTGGCGCCGCCCTTGCCGAGCACGATCTTGCGCTGGCTTTCGCGCTCGACAAAGATCGTCTGCTCGATGCGGATCGAGCCGTCCTTGCGCTCGGTCCAGCTATCGGTTTCGACGGTCGACTGGTACGGCAGTTCCTGATGCAGCTTGGCGAAGATCTTCTCCCGGGTGATCTCGGCCGCCAGGTGTCGCATCGGCGCATCCGACATCTGGTCTTCCGGATAGAGGAACGGCCCCGCCGGCACCATCGCCGCGAGCCCCTCTCGCAGGTCGGCGACGCCGTCGCCCGACAGCGCCGAGACCATGAAGGTGCGCGCGAACGGCAGGCGCTCATTGGCGGCCTTCGCCAGCGCCAGCAGCTTCTCGCGCGGCACCAGATCGATCTTGTTTATGACCAGGATCTTCTCGTGATCGACCGCGGCTGCCCTCGCCAGGATGGCGTCGGCATCGTCGTCGATCCCGGCCTTGGCGTCGAGCAGCACGCAGACCAGATCGGCGTCGTGGGCGCCGCTCCAGGCGGTCGACACCATGGCGCGGTCGAGGCGGCGCTTCGGCGCGAAGATGCCGGGCGTGTCGACCAGGATGATCTGTGCGTGGCCCTCGATCACGATGCCGCGGATCAGCGCACGCGTGGTCTGCACCTTGCGCGAGACGATCGTGACCTTGGAGCCTACCAGCGCGTTGACCAGGGTGGACTTGCCCACGTTGGGCGCACCGATCAGCGCGACGAAGCCGCAACGCGTCTCGGCGGGCGCGGCGCCGCCGACAGACTCAGCCATCATTGCTGCCGACGCCTTCGCGCTCGATCATCACGGATGCCGCGACCTTTTCCGCGGCGCGCTTGCTGCCGCCGACGCCTTCGGCCGGCGCGAGCCCAGGCAGGTCGACCGCGACACGGAACTGCGGGTCGTGGTGCGGGCCGGTGCGCTCGACCTCGCGATAGACCGGGGTCGGCAGGCCCTTGCCCTGGGCCCATTCCTGCAGCACCGTCTTCGGATCGCGCAGCGGCCGGCGCGGCTTGTGCATTCGCTCGGTCCAGTTGCGCGCGACGAACTCCGCCGCGGCCGCGTGTCCGCCGTCGAGATAGATCGCGCCAATGACCGCCTCGCAGACGTCGCCCAGCACCGATTTGCGCAGCCGCGCGCCCGCGCCCGCGCCAACCGCGCCGAGCTTGATATCGTCGCCGAGCCCGAGCGACCGCGCGACGTCGGCGCAGCTTTCCTTGCGCACGAGCTCGGCAAGGCGCTTCGAGAGCTCGCCCTCATCCGCGCTCGGAAAGGCGCGATAGAGCATGTCGGACACGACCAGCCCGAGCACATGGTCGCCGAGGAACTCCAGCCGCTGGTAGCTCTCGCTGCGCTTGCGGCTGGATTTGAGCGCCGAGACATGGGTGAAGGCGGTGGCGAGCAGGCTTGCGTCGGCGAACGTGTGTCCGATGCGCGCCTCGATCGCCGCGGTCGCAGCCTTCGCGCTGCTTTTGGCGCGCTTCTTCCGGGGCGGCTTGCGCGCGGCAGCAGCCTCCTGCCCTTCAGCTTTCTGACGAGCTGGCGCCTGAGCTTGCGGCTCGGCCTCGCGTGCCGTCGCAGTCTGGATGTCGGGCGTTTCGTCGTTCATCGCACGATTTTGAAGAGGCGATTCCAGCGCACTGCCGTCGGCCAGCGCCAGATCATCCAGGCATGCTCGCCTTCGGCGATCGAAAAGAAGATCATCTGGGCGCGGCCGACGATGTTTTCGAACGGCACATAGCCGACCGCCGACAGCACGCGGCTGTCGGTTGAGTTGTCGCGGTTGTCGCCCATCATGAAGAAGTGGCCGGCCGGCACCGTGTAGATGTTGGTGTTGTCGTAGAAGCCGTTGTCGACGCAATCGAGCGTCTCGTAGCTGACGCCGTTCGGCAGCGTCTCCTTCCAGCGCTTCACCCGCGCGGTCGCGTCCGACGACCCGCAGGGGTCCTCGCCGATGAAATCGCTGATGCGTTCGCGCTGGACCGGCACGTCGTTGATGTAGAGCAGCCCTTCCTTCATCTGGATGCGGTCGCCGGGCAGGCCGATCACGCGCTTGATGTAGTCGGTGGAATCATCCTTCGGCAGGCGGAACACGACGATGTCGCCGCGATTGGGCTCCGAGCCGAAGATGCGGCCCGAGAACAACGGCGGCGACAGCGGGATCGAATAATGGCTGTAGCCGTAGGAATATTTCGATACGAACAGGTAGTCGCCGACCAGCAGCGTCGCCTTCATCGAGCCGGAGGGGATGTTGAAGGGCTGGAACAGGAAGGTGCGGATCACGAGCGCGATCAAGAGGGCATGGATGACGACGCGGATGGTTTCGCCCAGGCCGCTTTCGGTTTTCGTCCCTGAAGTCACGCTCATCGTTATCCAATCCCCGTCGCGACCCTGTGGCAGAACATCTTCCTTTCGCGAATGGCGCGCTGCCTCGCCTCAAGGAATTGGTCCAATTCTGTCAATGAGGGCCGGTTCCGGGAGAACCCCGAACCAGCCCTTGGGCGATCTTTAGACGGTTGTTGGCAGACGCGCAATCAACCGTCTCATCAAAACTAGACAATCCATTGAAATATAACGGATTTTTGTTCCAGCCTCCGAATCGGCCGCCCGCATCAGGAATTGCCTGCCGGCACCGCCGAAATTATGACGAAGGCCTGCGCGATCGGCCAGTCGTCCGTGATGGAAAGGTCGATCCTGGCCTCGAACCCGGCCGGCGTCAGCTCGCGCAGCCGGGCCAGCGCGCCGCCGGTCAATTCCATGGTCGGCCGGCCACCCGGCAGGTTCACGACCCCCATGTCGCGCCACCAGACGCCGCGCCTGATCCCGGTGCCGAGCGCCTTCGAGCAGGCCTCCTTGGCGGCAAAGCGCTTGGCATAGGTCGCCACCACCATCTTCTCGCTCCTGGCGCGGCGGGTGGCCTTCCCGCGCTCGACCTCGGTGAAGATGCGGTCGAGGAAGCGGTCACCGTGCCGCTCGATCACCTTCGCCACGCGGCGAATGTCGATCAGATCGGAGCCGATCCCGATGATCATGCAACTATCCCGCCCCGGCCGCGGTCCATCGCCGCGCGCATGGCCTTGACCGTCTCGCCGAGCCCGACGAACAGGGCCTCGCCGATCATGAAGTAGCCGATGTTGAGCTCGGCGATCTCGGGCAGTCCGGCAATCGTCTCCGCGGTCGCATAGTCGAGGCCGTGGCCGGCATGCACCTCCAGGCCGGCCGCGCGGGCGAGCTTTGCGCCGGCGACGATGCGCCGCCATTCGGCCTCCGCCTTCTCGACGTGCCCGTCGACGACCGCGTCACACCAGGCCCCGGTATGGATCTCGATGACCGGCGCGCGCAGCTTGGCCGCCATCTCGATCTGCCGCGGGTCGGCGGCGATGAACAGGGACACGCGAATGCCGGCATCGCCGAGCCTGGCGATGAAGGGAGCCAGCGCATTGTGCTGGCCGACGACATCGAGGCCGCCTTCGGTGGTGAGCTCCTCGCGCCGCTCCGGCACCAGGCACACGGCATGCGGCCTGGTTGCGAGCGAAATGCGCAGCATGTCCTCGGTTGCCGCCATCTCGAAATTCAGGGGCTTGGCGATCTCGGCCTTCAGCCGGGCCATGTCGACGTCACGGATATGGCGCCGGTCCTCCCGCAGATGCGCCGTGATGCCGTCGGCGCCGGCCGCGATCGCGAGCTGCGCCGCGCGCACCGGATCGGGGCGCGGCCCTCCCCGGGCATTTCGCAGGGTGGCGACGTGATCGACATTGACGCCGAGGCGAAGCGGCAAGGGATTAGGCATTTCCAGGACTCTCAGGCGGACAGGCAGGACTACCCGTTGACGCGCTCGACCCGGGCGACCACGGCCTTTGCGCGCAACTGAGCGATAATAGCGCTGAGATGCTTGAGGTCATAGACCTCGAGGTCGATGGTCAGCTCGGTGAAGTCGGGCGAGCGGCGGTGCATGCTGATATTGTCGATGTTGCCGTCGTGCTCGGCAATCACGGTGGCGACCTGGGCGAGGCTGCCGGGCTCGTTGACGTTGTCGATGCGGATGCGCGCCGGGAAGCGCTGCGGGGTCGTCTCATCGACATCCCAGCGCACGTCGAGCCAGCGCTCCGGCTGCTCCTCGAAATCCTTCAGCGCAGGCGACTGGATCGGATAGATGGTGATCCCCTCGCCCGGGGTGACGATGCCGACGATCCGGTCGCCCGGCACGGCGCCGCCGTTCGGGGCGAACTTGACCGGCAGGTCGGAGTTGATGCCCCGGATCGGGATCGCCGACGGGCTGCGTGTAGGCTCGGGCGGCGATTTGAGCTTCAGCTTCACCGCGAGGCTCTTCTTGCCGCCGTAGCGGGCGACCCGCTCCTCCTTGTAGTCGGGATACATCGCGCGGGCGACGTCGGAGGCCTTCATCTCGCCGCGGCCGACCGCCGCCATCACGTCGTCGATCGAGGCACGCGCCAGCCTGGGCAGCGCGCCCTTCAGCTTGTCGTCGGCATAGTCGATCTTGGCGCGCTCGAACAGGCGCTCGACGATGCGCCGGCCGAGCCCCGCATACTGGTCGCGCACGGCGGTGCGGGTGGCGCGCCGGATCGCCGCGCGCGCCTTGCCGGTCACCGCGAGCGACTCCCACGCCGAGGGCGGCGCGGACTGCGCCTGCGAGGTCAGGACCTCAACCTCGTCGCCGTTCTGAAGCTCGGACGACAATGGCGCGAACTTGCCGTTGATCTTGCAGCCGACCGCGCTGTTGCCGACGTCGGTGTGCACCGCATAGGCGAAATCGATGACGTTGGCCTGCCGCGGCAGCGCGATCAGCTTGCCCTTCGGGGTGAAGCAGAACACCTGGTCGTGGAACAGCTCGAGCTTGGTGTGCTCGAGGAACTCCTCCGGATTGGCGCTTTCCGAGAGGATGCCGATGGTGTGGCGCAGCCAGGCGAACGCGTTGGATTCGCGCTTCAGGAGCTCGGTCGGCGAACCCACCCCGTCCTTGTAGAAGACGTGCGCCGCGATACCGAACTCGGCGATCTTGTCCATCTCCTCGGTGCGGATCTGCAGCTCGACGCGCTGGTTGCCCGGGCCGATCACGGTGGTGTGGATCGAGCGGTAGTCGTTCTGCTTCGGCGTCGAGATGTAATCCTTGAAGCGCCCGGGCACCACCGGCCAGGTCGTGTGCACGACGCCGAGCGCGCGATAGCAGGCCTCCAGATCACCCATCACGATGCGGAAGCCGAAAATATCGGAGAGTTGCTCGAAGCCCACCGACTTGCGCTGCATCTTGGTCCAGATCGAGAACGGCCGCTTGCGCCGCCCATAGACCCGCGCGGTGAGGCCGTTGCTGCGCAGGTTCTTGGAGAGCTGGCTTTCGATCTCGCCGATCAGGTTGCGGTTGCGCTCGGCGAGCGCGTCGAGCCGCTGCGTGACGACCGCATGGGCCTCCGGATCGAGCGTGCGGAAGGAAAGGTCCTCGAGCTCTTCCCGCATCTCCTGCATGCCCATGCGCCCGGCGAGCGGCGCATAGATGTCGAGCGTCTCGTCGGCGATGCGCCGGCGCGAGGCCGGGGCTACGAATTCGAGCGTGCGCATGTTGTGGAGACGATCGGCAAGCTTGACCAGGAGCACGCGGACGTCGTCGGCGATGGCGAGCAGGAGCTTGCGCAGGTTCTCGGCCTGCTTGGCCTCGCGCGAGACCAGCTCCAGCCGCTTCAGCTTGGTCAGGCCCTCGACCAGCGCGCCGATCTCGTGTCCGAAGACCTGGTCGATCTCGGCCCGGGTCGCCTCGGTGTCCTCGATGGTGTCGTGCAGCAGCGCCGCCACGATGGTGGCGTCGTCGAGCTTCAGCCCGGTCAGGATCGCGGCGACCTCGAGCGGGTGTGAAAAATAGGGGTCGCCGGAGGCGCGGGTCTGCGAGCCATGCGCCTTCATGGCGTAGACATAGGCGCGGTTGAGCAGGTCCTCGTTGGTGTTCGGATTGTAGGAGCGGACGCGCTCGACCAGGTCGTATTGCCGCATCATCCGCGGGCGCGCCGGCTTTGCCGGCTTCGCGGGAAGCGAGGACGACGATGGCGCCACCGCGACCTGCTCGGTCGCGGCCTGCATCTGCGGTGGGCTGCGGCGCCAATACGCCATCGGATCACTGCTCTCAACGTCCGGGACACCTCTGTTACGGGGCATCCCTTAAAAAAGCTCAGCCTGACGACGTGATTCTAACATTCGCTCGCCACTTTGGGAGGCACTTTCGCGAATGTTAGAATTAAAGGACCACCAGCAAAGCGCTGATGCCGGTGAAGCTTCGGATTTGAGTTCGCGTCAAGAAGGCCCCGCAAGGGGGGCGGCGGAGGTCAAATCCGCTTCACCGGCGCCAAATCCCGGCGCCGTTCCGATCATTTGGAGACGGACGAGGCCGATCGCCAGCGGCGCCCCGATCGCGGCGGCCGGCAAAAGCAAAGGCCCGGACCATGGTCCGGGCCTTGTGGAATTTCCGGGAAGCGGCCCGCGGCCGGCTCACTCGTCCTCTTCAGGCTGCTCTTCCGGCGGGGCGAGACCTTCGAGGCCCTTGAGCAGTTCCTCCTCGGTCATGCGCTCGACTGCGACTTCGGTGTCGTCGGCATCGACGCTGGCGCCAGCCGAACCGATCAGCGGCACGGTATCGGGCTCCGGCTCATCCACTTCAACGAATTTCTGCAGCGAGTGAACCAACTCTTCACGCAAATCTTCGGGAGAAATGGTCGAGTCGGCGATTTCCCGTAGCGAGACGACCGGGTTCTTGTCATTATCCCGATCAATCGTAAGTTGTGAGCCTGACGAGATCATCCGAGCGCGGTGCGCGGCCAACAAAACCAGGTCGAAACGGTTGTCGACCTTGTCGATGCAATCTTCCACAGTGACGCGCGCCATCGCCTGTCGCTTTCGTTAAATGGGACCAGAAATGCGGATTATGAGCGCTAGTTATAGCTCTCGGGGCCGTTTCGCAAGATCAATTTGTGATTTGGCCCTGGCAACACCCTCTGCTAACCCCCTCGCCGGGGCCTATGGGCCGGAGCATCCAAAGCCGCGGGACACGGCATTTGGACAAGAAAACGCTTCATTGCGACATCAAGACTATACTTTTATTGCCCTGAACCTCCCTAATCTGCGGTAGCGTCCGACCGATCCGATTTGGGAGGATTCTGGCAGTGCGTGAAAATGCGCGGATCGACTGCCGCCGCGCCAATAAACGACTAGCAACAACTATGCGAGAAACCGAATGTCCACTTCTTCCAACAAGATCGCGCTCTTCATCGACGGCGCCAACCTCTATGCAACGGCCAAGACGCTCGGTTTCGATATCGACTACAAGCGCCTGCTGAAGGAATTCCAGAGCCGCGGGACGCTGTTGCGCGCGTTCTACTACACCGCGATCATCGAGGATCAGGAATATTCCTCGATCCGTCCGCTGATCGACTGGCTCGACTACAACGGCTACACCGTCGTCACCAAGGCGACCAAGGAATTCATCGACGCCAGCGGCCGGCGCAAGGTCAAGGGCAACATGGACATCGAGCTTGCGGTCGATGCCATGGAACTCGCCGAGCACATCGACCAGATGGTGCTGTTCTCCGGCGACGGCGATTTCCGATCGCTGGTGGAGGCCATGCAGCGGCGCGGCGTGCGCGTCACCGTCATCTCCACGATATCGAGCCAGCCGCCGATGATCGCCGACGAACTGCGCCGGCAGGCCGACGTGTTCACCGATCTGGTCGAGCTGCAATCCAAGCTGGGCCGCGATCCGTCCGAACGCCCGCCCCCGCGCGAGCGCGAGTCGCGCCACCACGCGCCGCAATTCCTGCATCGCGCCACCACGATGGCGCCGAGGGGCGAAGACGATTTCGACGAATGAGCGCAATGCGGCGCTGGCGGGCTCCCCGCCAGCTGCCCTCGTCACCGAACCCAACCGGAACTGCCCGCTCTGCCCCAGACTCATGGCCTTCCGCGAGGAGGCGCGTGCGCGCGAGCCGGCCTGGTTCAATTCGCCGGTACCGTCTTTCGGCGATGCCGACGCCCGGCTCCTGATCGTGGGGCTGGCGCCGGGTCTGCAAGGCGCCAACCGCACCGGTCGTCCCTTCACCGGAGACTATGCCGGCGACCTGCTCTACGCGACGCTGCTCGACTACGGCTTTGCCGCGGGCACCTATCGCGCCAGCCCGGACGACGGGCTGCGGCTGGTCGACTGCCGGATCGCCAACGCGGTGCGCTGCGTGCCGCCGCAGAACAAGCCGCTGCCGGCCGAGATCAACGCCTGCCGGCCCTTCCTCGCCGCGACCATCGAAACCATGCCGAACCTGCGCGCGATCGTCGCGCTGGGGCGGGTCGCGCATGATTCGCTATTGAAGGCGCTGGGCGTGAAGAGCGCGGCGGCGCCGTTCGGGCATGGCGCAATCCATCCGGCCGGCGGCTTCAAGCTGTACGACAGCTATCATTGCTCGCGCTACAACACCAACACGGGCGTGCTGACGCCCGACATGTTCCGCCGCGTGTTCGCGGCCGTGCGCGCCGATCTGGGCTAGTGTCCCGATTCCGAAGTTCGCATCATTCTGCGGCCCCTCGTTTGCGAACTTCGTAATCGAACGGACACTAGCAACTTATTGATCTGGTGTGGCTTTGGTTCAGAAGTCCGCATGACGAACTTGCGGCGGCAATGATGCGGACTTCTGCACCGCCACACTAGGTTTTGACGGGGTTTTCCTGCAGCCACTCCAGCACGTCGCCGGCGTTCCGGTCCGGCGGAAACACCGGGTAGAACACATGGGTGATGCGTCCGCTGTCGATGATCAGCGCCAGCCGCTTGATCAGCGTCAGCCCCGCGACCTCCATGGTCGGCAGCTTGAGCGCCCTGGTCAGTTCCAGTCTCTCGTCCGACAGCACTGGAAACGGCAGATGCAACCGCGCCGCCATTTCGGCCTGATAGTCGTTGCTCTGCGTCGACAGGCCGAAGACCTGGGCTGCGCCTGCGGCCTTCAACTCGGCGAACAGGTCGCGGAAGGCGCAGGTCTGCGGCGTGCAGCCCCGCGCGCCTGGAATCATGTCCCAGTCGTCGACCAGCGCGATCTTGCCCGGTTCGCCAGTGCGGGGATAGCCGAACACGACCGTGCGCCCGGGCAGCGCCGACAACGTGACCGACGTGTCGTTGGTCGCGAGCAGGCTGATCGGCGGAACCGCCATGCCCTTGAGATGTGCGGCACCGCCATCATCGGTGGGTGCCGGGATCTTGCTCCAGTCCACTTCAAGCAGGTTTCTCTGGTTCATCGTCGCCTCGGCTTGTCCTATCCGCGCGCCCGCAGCAGGCGGCCCTTCTCCCGGCTCCAGTCGCGCTTCTTCTCGCTCTCGCGCTTGTCGTGCAGCTTCTTGCCCTTCGCCACCGCGAGCAACAGCTTGGCGCGGCCCCGCTCATTGAAATAAAGCTTGAGCGGGATCAGCGTCATGCCCTCGCGGTCGACCGCGCCGATCAATTTGTTGATCTCCTTGCGGTGCAGCAAAAGCTTGCGGGGCCGTTTCGGCTCGTGGTTGAAGCGGTTCGCCTGCAGATATTCCGGGATGTTGGCGTTGATCAGCCAGATTTCGCCGTTCTTGGAGTCGGCGTAGGACTCCGCAATCGTCGTCTTGCCGTTGCGGATCGACTTCACCTCGGTGCCGGTGAGCGCAATGCCTACTTCGACCGTGTCCTCGATCGCGTAGTTGAAGCGCGCTTTGCGGTTTTCGGCGACGACCTTGATCGGGCGCTCGTTCTTGGTGGCCACTTTAGCTTTTCTTCAGGAGATCACGGATCTCGGTCAGGAGTTCTTCCTCGCGCGTCGGCTTTGCCGGTGCGGCCGGCGCCGCCGCCTCCTTGCGCTTCAACTGGTTCATGAGACGAACGACGATGAAGAGCACGAAGGCAATGATGATGAAGTTCAGGGTCAGCGTGATGAAGCTCCCATAGGCCAGCACGGCGCCCTGCTTCTTCGCATCGGCCAGGTTGGTCGCTGTGACCGATTTGGCCAGCGGCACGAAATAGTTGGAGAAATCGAGCCCGCCGGTGACCGCGCCGATCAGCGGCATGATGATGTCGCCGACCAGCGAATTCACGATGGCGCCGAAGGCCACGCCGATGACGACGCCGACCGCGAGGTCGACGACATTGCCTTTCATGGCGAATTCGCGAAATTCCTTCAGCATGTCCCCTCGCTCCGTCCGGCAAACGAAGATTGCGCAGCCGCCTCTTAATTGATCAGGCCGGCATGGACCATGGCATTGCGCACCGCGACGCGCGTCGGCTCCGACACCGGCACCATCGGCAGGCGCAGCCTCTCCTCGATCTTGCCGAGCAGCGACAGCGCGTATTTTACCGGCGCGGGGCTCGACTCCATGAACAGGTTGGTGTGCAGCGGCATCAGCTTGTCGTGCAGCTTCAGCGCCGTCGCATGATCGCCCTTTTGCCAGGCGACATGGAACTCGGAGCACAGGCGCGGCGCGACGTTCGCGGTCACGGAGATGCAGCCATGGCCGCCATGGGCCATGTAGCCGATCACCGTGGCGTCTTCGCCGGAAAGCTGATTGAAGTCCTCGCCCATCGCCGCGCGCTGCTGCGAGACCCGCACCATGCTCGCGGTGGCATCCTTCACGCCCGCGACGTTCTTCAATTCGAACAACCGCTTCATCGTGTCGACCGACATGTCGATCACCGAGCGCGGCGGGATGTTGTAGATGATGATCGGAATTCCAATCGCGTCATTGATCGCCTTGAAGTGCTGGTACAGCCCTTCCTGGGTCGGCTTGTTGTAGTAGGGCGTCACCACCAGCACGGCGTCGGCGCCGGCCTCTTCCGCGTGCTCGGCAAGCTCGATCGCTTCCTTGGTCGAATTGGAACCGGCGCCGGCGATCACGGGAACGCGGCCCTTTGCCTCCGCGATGCACCACTCGACCACCCTCTTGTGCTCGTCATGGCTCAGCGTCGGGCTTTCGCCGGTTGTGCCGACCGGCACGAGGCCGTGGGTGCCTTCGGTGATCTGCCAATTCACCAGCGAACGGAAGGTGCCCTCATCCACCGAACCGTTCTTGAAGGGCGTCACCAGGGCGGTAAAGGACCCCCGGAACTTGGTCTTGGCTGCCATGGACTTTCTCCAAACGCGTGGCTTGCGGCACGGCTTTCGCGCGAAAGACCATTCATATCGGGTCTGGTCGCCCGACGAAAGGCCGCAGCCCAGCCCGGGGCCGCGATTTTGCCGCTGTGTTGGTGCAGACAGCCCCGCACCGCCGCGTGATTAGCATTTTGTCCACATATTCAATCCAGTAGTAGTTTGGCGACCGAATGATTCGCCGTCGGGGAGCGCAGTGAATCCCTTCATCCGCGTAGCCGCTTTGCGATCGACGGCGATGGCAACCAGCCTGATGCTGGCGCTCGACGTGACATGCCTGGCGGCCGACGCATGGGCGGCGAAGGTTCCCTTGCCCAAGCCGCGGCCGATCGCGCGCAATGTCGTTCCGAAGACGAATGTCGCGACTGCTACGCCGAAGGAGCCGGCGAGGCAGACGTCCGCGGTGCCGCCGGCTGCGGGGGCGGCAACCGCCCCTTCCCTCCGTCAACGTGCCGCGTTGCCGGCGCGCAAACCGACCGTGCCGGCCGCGATCGCTGCGACCTCATCGACATCGAAAGCCGATACCGACGCCCTCGAGAACGTCATCGAGCTCGTGCGCAACCGCAAGCCTGACGACGCCACCCAGCTCGAAGCCGCGATTTCCGACCCGGTGGCAAAAAAGCTGGCGGAATGGATCATCCTGCGCAGCGACAACAACAATGCCAGCGTCGAGCGTTACCGCGCCTTCCTCGCCGCCAATCCGAGCTGGCCGTCGCAGACCTTCCTGCGCAAGCGGCTCGAGGCGGCGCTATGGGACGACAAGCGCGAAGACGCCGTCGTCTGGTCCTGGTTCGAGAACGAGTCGCCGCTGTCGGCGAAGGGTCGCTTCGTGCTTGCGCGCGCCATGCTGGCGCGCGGCGACAAGGCCAACGCCGAGAGGCTGGTGCGTGAAGCCTGGCGCAGCGATCCGATGTCGGAGGACACCGAGAACGCGGCACTCGATCTGTTCGGCGCGCTGGTGACGCCAGGCGACCACAAGGCGCGGATGGACACGCTGCTGTACACCACCGAGAACGAAGCAGCCGCCATGCGCGCGGCAAAACGTCTCGGCGCGGGCTATGTTGCGCTCGCGAAGGCGCGCCTTGCCGCCGTGAAGAAGGCGGCGAACACGAGGGCGCTACTGGAAGCGGTCCCGCGCGAACTGCATGGCGATACCGGCTACCTCTTCAGCAGGATCCAATTGCTGCGGCGTGAGGAAAAATTCGCCGAGGCCGGACAGCTCATGTTGAGCGCGCCGAAGGATCCGGCCCGCCTTCACAACGTCGATGAATGGTGGATCGAGCGCCGTCTGCTGGCGCGCAAGATGATCGACGTCGGCGAGCCTCGCACCGCCTACCTGATCGCGCGCGATGCGGCGCTGCCCAACCGGGATATCTACAAGACCGAGCAGGAATTCACCGCCGGCTGGATCGCACTTCGTTTCCTCAACGACCCGGCGGTGGCCTCGCAGCATTTCGCGCGAATCGGCGTCGGCAGCGTCAATCCGACCGCGCTGGCGCGCGCAGGCTACTGGCAGGGCCGCGCCGCGGAAGCCGCGGGCCGCGCCCAGGAGGCCCGTGCCGCGTATACGGCCGCGGCGGAACAGTCGACCAGCTATTATGGCCAGTTGGCGCGCGCAAAGCTCGGCCTGCCCCAGCTTGCGCTCAACGGCACGCCGGCCGCCCGCTCGCGCGGCGTCGAAAGGCTTGAGATCGTGCGGGCCGCGCAGCTGCTCTACGAGCTGGATGAAGGCGAGCTCGCGATTCCCATGCTCGCCGACATGGGCGAAAACGGCGATCCGGACGCCCTGGTGGGGCTCGGCGAGTTGACTTCCCGCCACGGCGACGCCCGCGGCATGCTGCTGCTCGGCAAGGCGGCGCTGAACCGCGGACTGCCGTTCGATTTCTACGCCTATCCGGCGACCGGCATTCCCTCCTTCAGGTCGATCGGTCCGGAGGTCGAGCAAAGCGTCGTCTATGCCATCGCCAGGCAGGAGAGCGCCTTCAACCCGGCCGTGGTGTCGCCGGCGCAGGCCTATGGGCTGATGCAGGTCACGCCGGAAGCCGGCCGCTATGTCTGCAAGCGGGCGGGCGTCGCCTTCGATCTCGCCCGCATGAAGACGGACCCGGTCTATAACGCCGCCCTCGGCGCCGCCGAGCTCGGCGGTCTGCTGGAGGATTACCGCGGGTCCTATGTCATGACGTTCGCCGCCTACAATGCAGGCCGCGGCAGCGTGAAAAAGTGGGTGGAGCGCTATGGCGATCCGCGCGATCCGAAGGTCGACACCGTCGACTGGGTGGAGCTCATCCCCTTCTCGGAGACCCGCAACTACGTGCAGCGGATCATGGAGAACCTGCAGGTCTACCGCGCGCGATTCGGCGGCGGCACGCGGCTGCAGATCGAGGCGGACCTTCGTCGTGGGGCAAGCCTGGAATAGGCGGCATCCTCTGGCATGATCGCGGCGCGGCTGCCGGCGTGTTGCCTTCCGGCGCGATCGCAGTGCAAGCGCCTGCTCCGGGCACGGACCGAAGCGCGGCCGTTTCCGATCAGCTACCTACTGAGTGCATTCGCCGATGCGGTCGGCTTCCAGCTCGGTCTTGAGGTCGCTGACCAGCGCGCCAGCCATCCGGCCCCTGGAGGTGATGGTCGCCGTGTAGTGCTGCGGACTGTCGAAGTTGAAATCGCCACCGACGTCCATATCAAGTTGCCCCCTGCACTGGAGGCGCCACCTCAGCGTTCGTCCATTCGTTTCATACTGCGCCGGTTCGCAGGTGGAGTTGATGGTGCCCGACTGGGGCCCAAAGGTCCTGGCGACATCTTCGGCCTGCTCCGGGGAGAGGCAGCGCGCCTTCACCTGCGGCGGTGTGGCGGCGCCGTTGACCACGGTGCTGGAGGTGACCTTCCACTGCCCGGGTTCGATGAGCTGATCGGCGGCGACCCCGCCGGTCGTCGCCACGATCGAGCAGAGCATCAGCATGTATCCGAACCGGGTCATTCAGCCCTCCTTGCATCGGCTTGCTCTTGTTAATCGACGTGCGCCACGCGGGCCACCGGCATTTCGCATCCCTCACCGGCAAAGAAAAACCCCGGCGGTTTCCCGCCGGGGTTTCCCCTAGAGCGTCGTTAGACGACCAGGATCAGAAGTTGCGCTGAACGCGAAGGTTGAGCGACGTCGTCCCGTTGTCGCCGAAGGTGTAGACCCCGGCCGGCAGCGGCAGAGCCGTTGACGGCGTTGGGAAGTTAGCAGCACCCTTCATGTTGGTGTGCAGATTGGCGTACAGCACTTCGGCGCTGAACGTCAGGTTCTTGACCGGGGTCCAGCGGGTCACGAGGCCGACCATTCCGATGGTGAAGCCCGGATCGCAGGTCGAACCCGCCAGGAACCCGGCAGGGTTAGCCGCAGCACCCGTGGTGACGTTGTTGGTGCCACCAATCGCAATGCCCGCAGTCGAGGAGTAGGCGTTGCAATACAGCGTCTTCGCCGTCGAGTTGTAGCTCAGGCCGGCGATGCCGCCGAACAAGCTGGTCGACCAGTAGGGATCCCAGTTGTGGTTGAACGCACCACGGAAGCCCCAACCGCGGGTCAGCTGCTGCTGGGTCAAGTTGTTCCCGTTGAAGACGGTGCCGTTAATACCGCTCTGGCCCGAGTAGATCGAGTCGGTCGTGACGCCCATCGCGAGCTTGTTGCTGTTGAGGATGTCGAAGGCCGAAGGAGTCGGCGAGCTCGTCGCCAGCACGTATTTCGACGCACCGAGCGACCAGGTCGCATCCATCTTGATATCGTCGCCGGGACCGGTCGGGATGTTCTTGATCTGCAACGCAGCCGACACCGCACCGCCCCACTTGTCGTCGGGGTGACCGTTAGCTATTGCACCGACCTGGCTCGCGCCACCCAAGGCAGTGGACGGCCCGTTTGTATTCTGGAAGTAGCCCGCATGGTTGTCATGCAGGGCGCCCGAAATCTGGAACAGACCCCAGGCCTGATCGACGCGAACGTTGCCGACGATGTCAGGGGCGGAGGTGCCGCCGTAAGCGGTGCCGACACCGGTGACGAAAGCCGTGGCCGCGCCAGTGGCGCCGATCGAACCACCGGCCGCACCACCCACGGTATTGAGGATCTGCGTGCGGTTGAAGGCGTTGGCGCTGGAGTCGTCAACACCCAAGGTCGCCGACACGCCGTTGCCGAACTGCCAGGTGTACTGGACGTTGTTGATGCCGGTGACCGTGTCGAAGCCGCCGATCAGGAACGACGAGTTGTTGCCCGGATAGCCATGCCACGGCGTGGAGAACGCCGAAGCGGACTTACCGAAGGTGAAGCCGGCGAACTGGATGAACACCATTTCCACCGCGGTGTAGCCGTTACCGGCGGTGTCGTTGTTCACCTGGCCGACAGACGCCGACGGGAACACGGCGGCCGCGGTGCCGATGCTGCTGGTCGCGCCGAAGGTCGAGAACTGGAAGTCAGCCTGACCGAAGGTGCGAACCACGCCGTACTCGGTCGCGGTGCGCGTGTCGATCGTCAGCGCCAAGCGCGAACGGTCGTTGTAGAAGTTGGCGTAACGGTCGCGGATCGCGCCTTCGCCGTTCCAGAACGGGCCGTCATAGATCGCGCCGTTGATCGTCAAGTCAGCGCGCAGATAACCACCCAGCTTGATGCAGGTATCAGTGCCCGGAATGTAGAAGAAACCGGCACCGTACAGCGAACAGATCCTCACGTATTCGACCGCTTTGGCCTTCACGGGAAGATCGGCTGCCTGTGCTCCGCTCATGGCGAGGAGTCCCGCCGCTGAGCCGAGGAGTAGGCTCTTAACCATCTTCATTGCTAAACCTCCAAGTTGCTCTAAGGGAAGGATCTCATCCGCTGGGTGAAGACACCCGAAGGTTGGTTCCCTAGTCCCTAATCCCACCGCTTAGCCGCTTCGCGCCTTCGGACACACCCGCGAGAACGCGAGGGACTTAAGCGAACCACCTAATACGGGACGACCTCGGGATGCCCCCCTCCGTCGCAGGGTCAGAATTACCGAAGGGCAATGCACAGGCAATAAAGGAACCGAGCCAAACGGACCTGTTCCGACCGTTTTTAAAAGGGTGTTGCACAAATAACACGCAGTCGTGAAGTCGCCGCTCATCTAACCCATTGTTCTATAATTGATTTCTAGAAGCCATGTTTTGCCCACGAGATCGTGGCGCTGAAGCGGCGAATGCGACTCCGAACGCGAGCGGCGCGGAGCCGCTTCGAATCGCGTGATCGTCAGCGTGATTCTCGGGGCAGCGAAGGCCAGCTCGCGAAAGGGCCTGGAAGCGCTACGAAACCACCTGCTTGGCCCGATCACGCCTTCGAGTCGCGTCCTAATATAAAGGAGAGGCGCGACATGACAGGGCACAGGTGCTTAGCCCTGTTTCTGAACCCAGAACTGGTACATCCCCCTGAACGTCGCCGGACGTTCTGTTTCGAAAATGTGCCAGCGTTCGAGGTCGGCGGCAGATCCGTCTTCCGGGAACCGCTGCCGGTAGGCGTCGATCGATGAGGTTTCGAAACCGAGAAAGTTCAGCCGGTGTGCGGCCAGAAAAGAAGCGATCTCCGGAATCTCGAACTGATGTTCCTGCACGTGAAACAGCAGATCGCGGCATTCGCTTAACGTGTAGAAGTCGGGAAAGCCGGCGATATCGGCAAGCGGGCTGCCCGGCTGCAATCCCGCGAGTTGCTGTCGGAAGGAGCGGATGGCTGGTTCGGAATCACCGACATCAGCATCCGTGATCATCTCCCTCGCCGCGCGGATCGCTGCGCGCGCCTTTGCGCTGTAGAGCCCGATATGCATCAGGCCATTCGGCTCCAGCAGATCGATCAGCTTGCGCCAGCCATCGAGCGGATCACGAAGATGGTGCAGCACGCCAGCCGAGTCGATCACGCTGAACCGGCGATTGATCGCCTGCGCATTCAGGATATCAGCCTGAGCGAACGCCAGACTCGTTATCCCCGCTTCATGCGCCTTCCGCGCCGCGTAGCTCAGGCTGCTCAGGCTGAGATCGATCGCGAGGATCGTTCGAAGCCTGAATTGCCGCGCGCGCTCGACGGCCTGGATACCCGTTCCACATCCTGCGATCAGAAAATCGACATCGCCACGGTCGATGTTCTGATAGCGAACGCCGGGAAACCGCGTCCGAATGTATTGATCGACCGAGACGGGATTGGTGTTGGTGATCGTCTTCGCCCATCTCGGATAGGGATTTTGCTCGTATTGCTCGCGGACAAGCTGCGACGTCGCATCCGTGATCGGTGTGAGCCGGACGATGCTCTCCCTGCCCTTCCGCTCGTTCTCGACCTCGATGACCTGCTGCTCCACCAGTTGCCGGACGGGCTCGGGCCACGTGCTCAGCGCCAGTCGCTCGGCACCGGGAATCGAGTGCAGCGGAAAATAGCTTGCAAGCGTTGCAAGCGTCTGCGGCGATACCGGCTGCTCCGCAGCCAACGCTTCCGCAACCGCCTCGCGGAGACGACAGGCCTGCGCGTTTTCCTCCTGCTCGATGGCGAAGACGTATTCATTGAGGAAGCACTGACGCGCCAGCGCCGCGCGCAGGGCAAGGAAGCCGCTGTCTTCAGCTCGCGTCAAATCGCCTGCCAAACTTTCGAGGAGCGTCCGCCGCACGGCCGTCAGCACGCGTTCCAGCGGCAGTGACGCATTCGGCGTCTCCACCAGCAGGACGTGAAGCAGCCTGTGGTCATCAAGCGCCGCAAGTCTGTCGCCGTCGATCTTCCGAAATGCCGATGGCCCCTCCGCGCCCGACTGGTCGATGTCGTGAAGCAGTGCCGTGATGGATGGCGTCCTGAGCAGCAAGGCAGCCGCGGTGCCCGCAAGATAGCGCGGCCGGCACCACGCCTCCTGCATGGCGCGGATCAAAAAATGCTCGAAACGCGGCAGGTCAGGAACACCGGCCGCCGCGATCGATCGCACGATGACGGTGAAAAGCTTTCGCAGTTCCTCGCTATCCCCCTTTGACAGCGCGTCAAGCACCAAACCGAGCGCCTCGCCATTTCTTCCGGCCGCAAACAACGCCTTGACGAGGTTCTCGCGCGCGGCGCCTGATGGAGCAAACAGCAGCGCACGATTGAAATGCCTGATCGCCTCCTCCGTCTGCCCCTTGCGGAGCAGGAGTGCGCCCATGTTGGTATGGGCGTCGGCATAGTCGGGCTTGATCTTCAGGGCCTTGAGATTGTGAGCGATCGCCTCGTCGTCCTGTCCGAAACTCGACAGCACCAGCGCCAGGTTGAAATGGATTTGCGGATCGCGGCGTGTCACGTCGAGCGCCTGCCGCAGCAACGCGACAGCGTCGCGGACGCGGCCAACCTGATGGGCCAGCACCCCCAGATGGCTCAGTGCCCCGGCGTGGCGCGGATTGAGCATCAGCACGTCACGGTAGGCCCGTTCTGCCGGCAGCAGATTGCCCGCCCGGTGCAAGACCAAGGCCTGCTCGAACAGCATTGCTTCGCCGCCGCTTGTCGCGGCGACTTCAGGACGTTTCCTCTTCACCAAGTACCTCACGGCAGCCGGGTTTGACCCCGGACTCGCTGGGACGCTTTTTGCGCCCTCTGGCCCACAGGATAACCGCGAAATTTCGGCGAAAGCAAACCCGCCACGAGCGGCGGAAGGCCTTCACGGCCGAAAAGGCGTAACGCGCCCCGCTATTGCATAAGGCCGGCGATTGCGTCAGAAGTCGCCGGGCTGACGCTCAGCATGCGTTGAGCCGCCGACTCATCCAGCGTTCAGCCGGCGCGATCTTGTTTGTTGTCGAGACCGATGTCGAAGCGTCCGCCTTCAGCGCCCGAAAGGGCGAGCCCGATCCCCCAGGCGCTGGAACAGGCGATCATCGCGCTGCAGATGCAACGCCCCGACCAGGCAGAGCGCCTCGCCTTCCCCGTGCTCAAATCGAACCGCGGCAATATCCTCGCCGCGCAGGTCGTCGGGCGCGCGCTGTTGATGCAGGGCCGGGCCAGCGAGGCGATCGATCCCTTGCAGCGCGCCGCGCGGCGCAGCGACGACCCGGAAACCGAAACGCTGCTTGCGGTGGCGCTGGCTGCCGCCGGACGAGACGACGAGGCGCTGGATCAACTGCGCCGGACGACGGCTCGGCGGCCCCCATTTCCGCCGGCGTTTCTCGAACTTGCCGGCCAACTGTCGAAAACGGGACGGTTCGACGAGGCCGTCCCCCTGCTCGAAAGCGCGCTGGCGCTCGTGCCCGGTCATGTCGATCTGCTGATGGCGCTCGGCTATCTGCATCTGAAGCGGAACGAGCGCACCAGGGCGCGCGCGCTGTTCCTGCGCGTGCGCGACGCGGCGCCGCAGCGGCACGACGCGCTGGTCGCGCTCGCCAAGGTGATGGTGCTGGACGGTGAATATGCGCCCGCCGCCGATCTCTACCGGCATGCGCTCGGACTGCAGCCCGACGACGCCGACACCCGGATCAATCTCGGCAAATGTCTCCTGGAAATGGGTGAGCGCGACGCCGGCGAAGCGGCTCTGCGCGCGGCGGCGCGGACTGCGCCGCAACTCGCGGGCCGCGCGATGCTGGCGCTTGCCGCGGCCCCGCACGGCCGTTTCTTCCTTCGACCGGCCCATGCTGCAAAATTCCTGCGCGTCGACAGGAATTGACGGCCGCTCAGCCGCCACCGCCTGGTGCGAGAAAATCCTTACGCGCGAAATTGTCGGCGGTAGACGCCGGGCTCGCGGAAGATCTCGCTGGTGAGATCGTGCGCGCGCTGCGTCTCCTCCTCCGTGAACGCTGCCGTTCGCACCCCCCAATCGTCCCGCTTGATCGGAAAACACTGCGCGACCGGCGTGCCCTTCGGCAGCACGCCACTGAAAGTCGCGTCGTCCCAGCGTGCCGGAAAATGGATCCAGGCATCATGGAAGCGGTCGCAATCGACCAGCCCGGTCAAGGTGGTGAACGGCAGATCGAAACGATTGACCGGATGGGTGAACAATAGCGCGTAGCCCTCCGGCGCCTCGATCGTCCACAGATTGTGGAACTTGATCAGGAAGCGCTCGCCATCAAACAGCGGCGTGCCCGTGACCTGGCCGGGATCGTGGAAGCCGATCGGCGAACGCACGAAGTCGACAGCGCCGCCCGCCGGCAACTCGTTGTCCCAGGTGAATTCGCCATTCTCGACCCTGACATCGCAGATCAGCGGAATCAGGAAACCTGACGTCATGGCGTCGACGAAGGGCGGACAGCGCTTGACCGTGTTGTCCTCCCCCGCCAACACCGTGTTGAACGCCTTCGGCGGCATCGCCCGCAGCCAGCCCGGCAGTCCCTGCGCGGCCGGAACCGGCGGCGGCAGCAGCCCTTCCAGCTCCTTCGGGCAGCGGAAGATCAGGGTCATCGAATGCGGCTGTTGTGACATGGGCTGCGCGTTTCCTGCCCTGGCTACGGGCCTCCTGTTCACTTGCGGCATGTGCGCCTGACGCGTCAAGCAGACCTGCAATGGCCCGCCCCCGGATACCGATGCGGGTTCCCGGCTTTTCCGGGCGGCCCGCTCGCGGCGAGGCCCGATCGCGGCAAAGCCCGCGTTCTGCCATCGTCGCGGCTCGGGGGGACGGCTTTTCGATGTCGGCGTACCGCGGGTCAAATTGGCCGCTTGCGGCCCGACGCCGCGTCGGGCATATCGGCCGTGCTGGAGACGTGGCCGAGTGGCTGAAGGCGGCGGTTTGCTAAACCGTTATAGGCTTGTAAAGGCCTATCGAGGGTTCGAATCCCTCCGTCTCCGCCAGCCAATGATTTCAATAACTTGCGTAAATCCCGGCGCTGGAAATGGTGTCACGGCGGCTGTGCTGCCGTCTCGGACCATGAGCGGGTTGCACCGGCACGAATCCCGGCACAGTCGGTTTCGCGGTCCGTTCTCGTTATGTCTACCCCACATGAGGATCGTGGGCCGGACCTTCGGCTTTCACTATATGGCAGCGGCGTGCTGCAAACCTCGAGCCGCATTGATTGGCGCCTGCGCTTACGCACTCCTGCCAACTGTGATCGCGAGGTCGGCAAGCCAGAACGGAAAAAAGAATACGCATAAGTCCGCCAACGATTGCCAACCACCGACGATCGATCGTCATGAGCACGGCCGGCAGCCATTGGCATCAGCGTCGATCCCATCGAGCCTGCGATCATCGGCGCCGCCGCATGACAATCTTGAGCGCGGCGTCGGGCAGGGGGCGCGGCAACTGGACGGTCCGGAGCGGTGCTCGGACGATCCGGGCCTGCTGAGCAGAAATTTTTTTGGCCAGGTCTTGAAACCGATTTGGGCCTTTTCTAGTTTTTTCGGCGCCACCCCTAGGGTGGTCCCGGGCGCCCCATTCGGGTCCGGGTGAGGACGGGCACCGGTCGTGTCCGGTGCCGCTCATATCCATCTTGCTCTTTGGAGGATTTGGCTATGCGCACATACGACTTCTCCCCCCTCTTCCGATCGACGATCGGGTTCGATCGCCTGTTCGACCTGGCCGAGATGGCCCAGAGGGCCGGTGGCGAGGACAACTACCCCCCCCTACAACATCGAACGACTGTCCGACGATCGCTACCAGATCGCGTTGGCGGTGGCGGGCTTTGCGCCCGACGAGATATCCGTCACGGCAGAGCAGAACGTGCTCACGATCGAGGGCAGCAAGGTCGAAAAGACCGAGCGCGAATACCTCTACCGGGGGATTTCGACGCGGCACTTCAAGCGCCAATTCAGCTTGGCCGATTACGTCCAAGTGAAAAGCGCGGCCTTCGACAATGGCCTGCTGAAGATTGAATTGGTCCGCGAGGTGCCGGAGGCCATGAAGCCGCGGCGCATCGTGATCGATGGATCTGCGCCTCGGATCGAGGCCAAGGCGGCCTGACCACGCGCTGGCGCCGCGCGCTGTTCGCACGTCGCGCGGCGCCTCATCGACAGCATCGTCTATAGAACGGAGGCAACCCATGCGGCCGACGACCGCTCACGATCCGAAGGTCTTTGACTTCGAGGCGCTTCTTCACCCGGGCACGGTCTTCGAGCATCCCAAGGATGTTCTGGATCACCCCACGCTTTCCACTAGCGAAAAGCGAGCCATCCTGGCGTCATGGGCATCTGACGCGGCGGCGATCGCGTCATGTCCGTCCCTGCGCGCGCCGGAAGGGCTCAAGGCGCCGGTTTCGATCGACGAAATCCTTGAGGCTCTTCGGGCTCTCGACGATCATCCGCGACATCCACCAGGCGGTAAACCACAGCGACTGTGTTCTGTCGACCGGACGCTCGCGGCGTAGAGAGCGGACTTATGACTACGATCAAGCCATCGCCGCGCGAGCTGTCGACTGATGAGAAGCTCGCGCGCCTCCGAACTCATCGCAACAATATCAGTCGCTATCGTCGTTTGTTAACGACCCAGCTATCGGAGATCGAGCGAGGGTACGTCCTGAAGCGGCTCGAGGAGGAGACCGACGCGCTCAACAATATCTCGGTGACGTTCCCGATGGTGCAGCCCGCGGGGCGGCGCGCGCAACCAATCGACCAAGGTGTTAGCCATGTTTGACCTTCAGGCGTTCGTCGTGGAGAGCCACCACAAAGTCATCGGGCACTACCAGCAGCTGTTGGCGAGTGCGACGTCCGAAGCGGAAGCCGAACATTACAGACGGCGGATCGAAGAGCACGAACGATCGTTGTCCGGGCTTCTACGAGAACAGTCGCATTCACGCGCGGCGTAGGGCTTTGCGTGCTTCGGCCGCGGCGGCAGCCCGGTGCGGCCGCGGCGATCACGGCAGAGCCGAACCTCCTCGGCCTTCGCGCTATCGAGCATGGTGCGCACGACTATTGCGTCGGCCTCGCAGCGCGGGCAGCGGACGACGGCATCATCGTACTTTAAATTTTGCGCGGAGTTCACGTCCATGATGAGAAAGTAGCCGGCGTTAACCGCGCTGGTCTGCACCGCACCTCTACGGTGCGGAGACTACGCAAAATTACTCAAAATACACAGATTGAGTTTTGCCGACCTCGATCTCGACATGCGCACGGTAGTCGGCCAATAGGGCGTCGGAGCATATTTTCTAGCATCGGTTGGAACGAGAATGATGCGAGCGGCTTATTCGTGCGTGGCTCCCCGCCACAACCCCAACGATGCGTAGACCGGCTCTGGCGATGTGTCCCGCATCGCCAGAGCCACAATTTTGATTAGAGGAGATTGGCCCCATGGCAGTGGTTTATGTGGAGGCCCGACCAAAAGGGCGGCCCGATGGCAGCCCGATCGACGACTTCGTGGTTGAGGACCACGCAGACCACGTGCTTGCAACATTCGAGATGCAGCATCAAGCGATCGATTGGGCGCGCAAAAACGGACACCGACCGCACGTCGCGCGCGTCCGTCACCTCAACGATAAGAAGAAGCCCGACCACTGGCGGGAGGCCTGATCGTGAGTATTCGGCTGAGCAAGAAGGCGCGCGAGTTGCGGACGGCGCTTGCGCTTTCCGCGGCTCTCACCGTGGTTTGCTTCACGGCCGCCACCCTCGCCGCCCGCTACTTTGCGGGCCTCTAGTTGGAAACGGGCAAGCCGCCGACAATGCGCCGTCGTCCCTAGCCTCACGGTGATCGTTGCGAGCGCCCTCGCAGCGGGCTCCAAACGCGCGTGTGCCCCGGCTGGCGGGGCGCCGCAGCCTGCATTGGCGCCCTCTGGAAGCCGTCCCGCTCGACGTCCGCGTAGCCAGCCAACGCGCCTGCGTGGATCAAGACACCGGCCATGGTGCGAGGCGGATGCTCGCGGCATCTGGTGCGTCAGGTCGAACAGAGCGTCGGCGCAAGCCTGCACTTGCTCCTTTCGCGCTTCAATTTCGGACGCCTCGATTGCCTGATCACATTCGTCTTCGTACCGCTCGGCCTCACCAATCCTATCACTCAGCTCCTGCTCGAAGCCCTCTTCCCAGCCTTCCGGCTCGGCGCGCACCTCGTCCAGAAGGAGCGCCAGAGCGCCGGACACAGCGATGAACCGTGGGAAACGAGCGCCACGCCCGGCGCCCGCGGCGATCTGCGGCCATTGGTTGCCCTCGCGGCGCGAGGTTCGGCTGCAAAGGAACGTTCATTTGCGGCATCGGTGGGAGCTGGATCGGCGGCGAGGGCTGGGGAACGACAAGCGGAGCGTTTGTCCCGGGCAAATGACCTGCGCGACGGCTTTCGGGACGCAGCTCGCGATCCCAACGAAGACCGGCACGTTGCCGAGCTGGACTGCGAGCTTGGCAATTGCCGCATTTTGATCTCCCCTCTGAGGTTCGCCCTCCTCCCGGGAAGTGCATCATCGGTTTGTGAAGGAAATTACCGGGATGGACATTACTGCCGCATGTCCGGGCAATTAAGATCGAGCACCTTCGCTCGGCTGGCCTTCAAGAATGGGTGAGCCGCCGCGACGGCGAGGAGCCGCGAAACGCAAGACTGCTCCGTCAGCGCGGCTGATCGACGGCGCAAACGGCAACGTCCTGCTCAACACCAGGCTGTGCGACGGATGGCGTCGTGCCGCGGCCACGTCACCTCATGCAGGCGGTGCGGGCGCGCCAACAAGCGAGCCCCGCGCTCAGTGCGTCGCCATCCAGGCGCGCGCCTCGCGCTGGGCGATCGCGATCTCGATGTCGGACATCAATGCGGCGATCTCCTGGCGCAGCGCGACCGCGTCGCGCCGGCCCTTCAGGGCGGCGAGATTGAACCATTTGTGCGCGGCGACCAGATTGACGACGCCGGAGCGGCCGCTCGCCCAATACAATCCGCGCTCGAACAGGATATCCGGGACCGCCGTCGCCTCGACCGGCGTCGCGCCGTCCACATCGATATTGCCCTGAAACATCTTTGCCCCCTCCCCTTGTTGTTATTGGCCGGCCCGGCCTTTTGCCGAGTGCGGCTCCTGCCCACCGTTCGACGTCCCTCTAATCCCCATTGCCGTTGACCGGCTTGTTATGGGAGCACCATGGCCGATCATGTTTGAAGGCTGGCTTAAGCTTTGCGATGAACGGCCCGTAAACACGCCGATCGCGCCCGCGGGCGATCGCGGCAAGCACAAGACCGCGACCGATGCTGGCAATAAACCAGCACGCTCGCGGCATTCAGGGATTATGGACGGATCAAGAGCCGGCGCAGCGCCCGGCTACGGGAACGAGGGCGTCGGCGAACACGTCAGGACCAGATCTCACCTGAAGGCCTTTGCGACCCGTGAGCTTGCGGATGCCTCATGAGAGGGAACCGCACCGAACGAAGAAAGCTTGTTTCTTTCTTCTGCCGGACCGGATTCGAATTGAAGCTGGTCCAGCCGTTGGCCTGATGTCTCGCCGACACCCTCTTGCGTCGATCAGGGCTGCCGCATCGAGATTGCGAGAGGCAATTCACGCGGCGCGCGTCTGAAGACGAGCCGGCACAAAAGACGCCGGCATTTAGCTAGCGAGAGTTACTTCTTCTTCTTGGCGACCTTGCGGGTCTTCTTCGCAGTCTTCTTCACTGCGCTCTTCGCCTTCTTAGCCTTCTTAGCCTTCTTAGCCATGTTGCCCTCCTATTGTGAGATGGCTTAATCGCTGCGTGCATTCGGGAATCGAGATGCACTTCATCCCGAATACACCAACACATCGAAAAAAACAGCTTCCCGCTTAAGGAAGTGTTGACGCACCGATGTGCGGGTGCGCCAAGACCAATACTACACCACATTGCGTCGCGCGCGAAGTGGGAAGCGAAAAACCCGCGTCGCTACGGCATCGACAAAGTCAAGACTGCAAGAAAAGCCTGCGCCACAAGCATTTTCGTTGTCGATGCGCAGTACGCATCGCGACACGATCACGCGATTGCGAGTCGCTGTCGCTGACGGAGAGCGTCTCGCGCGGACTCTGAGTCGCCTTTTTTGGCAACGAAAAAATTTTCATGCTTAACGAGTTCGTTTCCGCGTCGCGGCTCGCTCGACCGGCGATTCCGTCCGAATCGCGGCAATCCGATTCGCCGCGCCGCACGGTCGACCGATCAACGAAGGGACAGCTGGCGGGGGTTGAACGCGGGACGTGTCGGCGCGCCAAGCGCGCGGACGGTCAGGCAATCGGGAGCGAGTAAGGTGTTGGAATCAGACGACTAGAGCGTTTTCGAGCGGAGTGGAGGCCGGTTCGCGTCAAGAAAGCGCGTCAAAACAAGAATCTGGAGCATCGGCTCTGATTCCATCAGAACCGAACATGCTCTAGAGGCCGAGCTTGGCCTTGAGCAGGTCGTTGACGGCCTGCGGATTGGCTTTGCCGCCGGACGACTTCATGACCTGGCCGACGAACCAGCCGACCATCTGCGGCTTCGCCTTCGCCTGCGCCACCTTGTCGGGATTGGCCGCAATGATGTCGTCGACGACCTTTTCGATCGCCGAGAGGTCGGTGACCTGCTTCATGCCGCGGCTTTCGACCAGCGCGCGAGGGTCGCCGCCCTCCTGCCAGACGATCTCGAACAGATCCTTGGCGATCTTGCCGGAGATGGTGCCCTCTCCGATCAGGTCGACGATCGCCGAAAGCTGTTCGGCCGACACCGGGGAGCCCGCGATGTCCTGGCCTTCCTTGTTGAGGCGTCCGAACAGCTCGTTGATCACCCAATTGGCGGCAAGCTTGCCGTCCCGCGCCTTGTCGGCAAGCCCTCCCAGCACCGTCTCGTAGAAGTCGGCGCTTTCGCGCTCGGCCACCAGCACGCCGGCGTCATAGGGCGACAGGCCGAAATCGGCGATGAAGCGCGCCCGCTTCTGGTCCGGCAGCTCGGGAAGCTTCGCCCTCAACTCATCGACGAAGCCTTGCGAGAATTCCAGCGGCAGCAAGTCCGGATCGGGGAAATAGCGGTAGTCGTGCGCCTCTTCCTTGGAGCGCATCGAGCGGGTTTCGCCCTTGTTGGGGTCGAACAGGCGCGTCTCCTGGTCGATCGACCCGCCGTCTTCGAGGATCTCGACCTGGCGACGCGCCTCGTACTCGATGGCCTGACCAATGAAGTTGATCGAGTTCATGTTCTTGATCTCGCAGCGGGTGCCGAGCGGGCCGCCGACCTTGCGCACCGACACGTTGACGTCGGCGCGCAGGTTTCCCTTCTCCATGTCGCCGTCACAGGTGCCGAGATAGCGCAGGATCGAGCGCAACTTCGCCACATAGGCCTTCGCCTGCTCGGCGTCGCGGATATCGGGTTTTGATACGATCTCCATCAGCGCGACCCCGGACCGGTTGAGGTCGACAAGGGACATGGTCGGCGACTGGTCGTGCAGCGACTTGCCGGCATCCTGCTCGAGATGCAGCCGCTCGATGCCGATGGTTGCGGTCCTGCCGCCCTCGAGTTCGACGACGACCTCGCCCTCGCCCACGATCGGCGACTTGTACTGGCTGATCTGGTAGCCTTGCGGCAGGTCGGGATAGAAATAGTTCTTGCGGTCGAACACCGAGCGCAGGTTGATCTGGGCGTTGAGGCCAAGCCCGGTCCGCACCGCCTGCCGGATGCATTCCTCGTTGATCACGGGCAGCATGCCCGGCATCGCGGCGTCAACCAGCGACACGTGGGAGTTGGGCTCGCCGCCGAACGCGGTGGACGCGCCCGAAAACAGCTTTGAGTTGGAGGTGACCTGGGCGTGGACTTCCATGCCGATCACGACTTCCCAGTCGCCGGTTGCGCCCTTGACCAGCTTGCCGCCTGTTGCCGTCATGACTTCTGATCTCCGAGCAGATCGGACACGATCCGCTCCCATTCTGCTTCCAGTGAATCCTTTGCCGCCGGCTTCCCCGCCTGCCGATACCAGTAGCCGGCGTTGGAAAGATCGCCCTCGACGCGGTGCAGATAGGCGTGCACCCAGGCCGCCTCGCGCGTCGCCTGGTTCATGACGATCTTGTGCGCCTGATCCCAATCGCCCTTGTGAGCCCACCACAGCGCGGCGAGCGGCGGCGCGAGGTCGCTTGCCGGCGCCGCATCCGAGAGACTGGCGCGGAAATCCGCCATGCTCACCACCACTTTGGCGGCGTGAACCGTCCTGCCGCCCGCTCGATCACTTCACCGAGGGAGAACAGCGTCTCCTCGTCGAAGGGACGGCCGATCAGTTGCAGCCCGAGCGGCAGGCCCTGCGCATCCTTGCCGGCGGGGATCGCGATGCCGGGAAGGCCCGCCATGTTCACCGTCACGGTGAAGATGTCGTTGAGATACATCTCGACCGGGTCGGCGCCGCCCTTCTCGCCGATCCCGAAGGCGGCCGAGGGCGTCGCCGGGGTGAGGATCGCCTGCACGCCCTTGGCGAAGCAGTCCTCAAAGTCCTTCTTGATGAGGGTACGAACCTTCTGCGCTCGCAGATAATAGGCGTCGTAATAGCCGGCCGACAGCACATAGGTGCCGATCATCACCCGCCGCTTCACCTCGGCGCCAAAACCTTCGGCGCGGGTCGCCTCATACATCTCCTTGATGCCGCGGCCGGGCACGCGCAAGCCGTAGCGTACGCCGTCATAGCGCGCCAGGTTCGACGAGGCCTCCGCCGGCGCCACGATGTAATAGGCGGGCAGCGCGTATTTGGTGTGCGGCAGCGACACCTCGACGAGCTCCGCGCCGGCCGATTTGAGCCAGGCGGCGCCCTCCCTCCACAGTTTCTCGATCTCGGCCGGCATGCCGTCGAGCCGATATTCCCTGGGGATGCCGATCCGCATGCCCTTTATCGACCTGCCGATCGCGGCCTCGTAATCCGGCACCGGACGATCGACCGAGGTGGTGTCCTTCGGATCGTGGCCGGCCATCGAGCGCATCAACATCGCGGTGTCGCGCACGGTGCGGCCGATCGGCCCGGCCTGGTCGAGCGAGGAGGCAAACGCCACGATGCCCCAGCGCGAGCAGCGGCCATAGGTCGGCTTCATGCCGACGGTTGCGGTGAAGGCCGCGGGCTGGCGGATCGAACCGCCGGTATCCGTTGCGGTTGCGCCCATGCAGAGCATCGCGGCCACGGCGGAAGCCGATCCGCCCGAGGAGCCGCCCGGCACCAGCGTCGTGTTCGAGCCGTCACGCCGCCACGGATTGGTCACCGGGCCGAAGCAGGAAGTCTCGTTCGACGAGCCCATCGCGAACTCATCATTGTTGAGCTTGCCGAGCAGCACCGCGCCATCGCGCCAGAGCTGGGACGTGATGGTGGACTCATAGGTCGGCACGAAATTGCCGAGGATCTTCGAGCAGGCCGTGGTGCGCACGCCCTTGGTCGCGAACAGGTCCTTGATCCCCAAGGGAATGCCGGCGAGCGGGCCGCCGTCGCCCTTCTGAAGGCGAGCGTCCGCTTGCCGCGCCATCTCGCGGGCCTGGTCGGGCGTCTCCCGCACATAGGCGTTGAGCGCGCGCGCGGCTTCCATCGCGGCGAGGTGCGCGTCGGCGAGCTCAAGCGCCGTGAAGGATTTGCTCGCCAGGCCAGACCTGGCCTCGGCGATCGTCAGCGATGTCAAATCGGTCATTTATTGACTAGTGCCCACTTTCCGAAGTTCGTCTCCCGTCGCAGCACCCACTTTCACGAACTTCGGAAAGTCATGGGCACTAGCAAACCTATAATTCCGGAGCCGCTTATCCAAGTGAAGTTCCTGAACGGAATTTGCCGCTTGCAGTGCAGGAACTTCACTTGGGCGGCACCGGGCTGCAGAAGAACGGAGAGAGCGTCTTGTCGTTGGCCGGGTCGTCCTTGGCGCGCGCCTTGGCCTTATCCTTGGCCTCGGCCTCGAGCTGGTCGAGCACGGCATCGATCGCCTGTTGCGGATCGGCAGCGTTGCCCTGCCGCGCCATGGCGTCGAGATAATTCATATAGGCCTGATAGGCCTTTTCATCGTCGCACAGCAGACACATGGTTTCCTGCCTTGTTACTCGACGACCTTCGGCACCAGGAAGAAGTGATTTTCGGTGGCCGGCGCATTCTTCACGATATCGTCCGCGATGTCGCCGTCGGTGACGACGTCCGCTCGCTTCTTCATTTCCATCGGGGTCACCGAGGTCATCGGCTCGACCCCCTCGACATTCACCTCGGACAACTGCTCGACGAACGCCAGCATGGCGTTGAGCTCGCCCTGCAGATGCGGAACTTCCTCGTCGCTGACCGCAATCCGGGCCAGATGCGCGATGCGGCGGACGGTGGCGGCGTCTACAGACATTATATAGGGGCCTCAATCGCTGGCGGCAGGTCTATCCCGCCGTATAGCAGAGCCCGCTTTTGCGCCGCAACCGCGGGGCAGCTGCCGTGGGCAGCCAAATGACCGGGATGGATGGTGTTTCCCGGGTAGCCGCAGGGGGTCAGCGCGCCGACGGGTGTGCCTGCAGCGCCTGCCCCGGCCCCGTCGCGGGCCTGCTCACGACGCCGCCTGCCCAAGCATGGCGGAATTGCGCCTGCCATGGACGATCTGCTCGGCCTCGCTCACGATTCGCTCCACGATCTCCGATGCGGGCGGGACGTCATGGATCAGACCGGCAGCGGTGCCTGCGAACACGCCCGCGATGTCGAAATTGCCCGCAGCCTGGGCCGACGCATAGTCGGCCACGACGGCATCCATGTTCTGGATCAACTCGGCCTCGCGGCCGCTCCAGCGCCGGGCATGATCATTGACCAGGGCACGCAGCGTGAACGGCGCCGGCCAGAAAATCCTGCGCGACCAGTCGAACAGGACGCCGCGCGCCGTGTCCCCGCCGGTCGCGGCACAAATCCGTTGCTTGGCTTTGTCGGGCGCGTCGCATTCAACGCTGGCATAGAAGCGCGTCCCGATCAGCGCGCCGGCGGCGCCAAGCATCATCATGGCAACCAGGCCGCGTCCGTCGGCAATGCCGCCCGCGGCAACCACCGGCACGCGGCCTGCCGCGAGATCGACAATGGCCGGCGCGATATCGAGTGTCGTGCGCGACGCGCCATGCCCGCCGGCCTCGGTGCCTTGCGCGACCAGGATGTCGGCGCCGGCATCGAGCGCCTGGCTGGCCATGTCCTCGGATTGAACCTGGCAGATCAGAAGGCTGCCTGCGGCTTTGATGCGGGGCGCGAAGGGCGCGGGGTCGCCGAACGACAGCATGATCGCCCGCGGCTTTGCATGGAGCGCGATGTCCAGCAGCTCCGGTTGTTTTGCGAGGCTCCAGGTGATGAAGCCGATGCCGAAGGGCGATGCAGATTGCTTGAGCGTAGAGGTTTCCTGCTCCAGCCACGCCCGCTCGCCATAGCCGCCGCCCAAAATGCCGAAGCCACCCGCCTTGCTCACTGCCGTGACCAGCCGGGCCCCCGCAATCCGGTGCATCGGCGCCGACAGGATCGGATGGTGGATACCCAGAAGCGCTGTGAGTGGCGTACTGATCGGCATGCTCTCCTCCCGCTCTGGACAGACACGTTAGCGCCAACTACCTTTCTCTGAAAATGAATACTGGAGAATGTTCCGATCTTGTTTTGGAAACGGTGACCGCGATGGAATTGACCGACCTGACCACCTTCCTGGCGGTCGCCCGCACCGGCGGCATCACGCGCGCCGCCGAGGAGCTCCACACCGTGCAATCCAACGTCACCCAGCGGGTGAAGGCGCTCGAAGCGGAAATCGGCGCCGCGCTGTTCGAGCGGCACAGCCGCGGCATGACGTTGACGGGCGCCGGCCGGCGCCTGCTGCCTTACGCGCAGCGGATGGCGGCGCTGTCGCGCGAGGCCATGCTGGCGGCGCGCGACGATGGCGAGCCGAAGGGACCGCTTTCGATCGGCTCGATGGAGACGACGGCCGCGGTGCGGCTGCCGTCGCTGCTCGCCGAATTCCATCGGAGGTTTCCGCAGGTGAGCCTGACGCTGCGCACGGCCACCACGGCCGATCTCGTCGCCGGCGTGCTCGACGGGACCTTCGACGGCGCGTTCGTTGCAGGTCCGATCGAGCATGGCGAGATCGCCGCCACGATCGCATTCCGCGAAGAGCTGGTGCTGGTCAGCGCGCGGCGCTGGCCGAGCCTCGCAAGCCTTCGCGCCGGCACGCCCGAGTCCGGGCCGACCGCTCTGGTCTTCCGCACCGGCTGCACCTATCGGCAGAGGCTTGAGCAGGTGCTCTCGGAGCTCGGCTGGCCGTCGGCAACCCGGTTTGAGCTCGGCACACTCGACGGCATGATCGGCTGCGTCGCCGCCGGGATGGGCGTCACGCTGCTGCCGCGCGCCGTGGTCGAGCGCAGCGAGCAGCGCGAGAACGTCCATATCCATACGCTTGACCGGGCCTGGTCGCGCGTCGACACGCTGTTCATCCACCGGCGCAGCGCGCATCAATACAGCGCGCTCGGCGGCTTCCTGTCCTGCCTGAAGAAAGACGAGCGCATCGCCGCCGCCTGAGGAGCTTGCTTCCGTCATCCTTTTGCAACAAAGCGGCCACACGCTACGGTAGCGCCCGCACTCGCGACCATCCGGGCGCAACAACGATAACCTCCGGGAGGAAACTGCGATGCGCACCACATTCGTGCTGTATTGTTCGCTTGCGTTGCTGGCTACGGCCGGCACGGCCAGCGCCCAGGACTGGACCAAGTCGAAATGGGGAGTGAACGACGAGATCGGCGCCGCCAACAACATGTCGCCCGAGGTCGTGGTGAAGGCGGCTGGCCTGATCAAGACCGGCAAGACCTACGCGCTCGGGATCGAGACCAATTCGAAAACACCCGCCTTCCCGCCGCGCACCTTCAAGGTGCTGGTGCTGCAGCCCGGACAGGCCGGCGGCAACGGATTGGGGCCGAACAAGACCACCTACAATGACGACATCATCGAGGGTTGGGTCGGCATCGGCAGCCAGATCGACGGGCTCGGCCATATCGGCGTCGACTGGACCTATTACAACGGCAACAAGTCGACCGACTTCGCCGCCGCCGACGGCCTGAAGAAGCTCGGCGTCGAAAAAATCCCGCCGATCGTCACCCGCGGGGTCCTGCTCGACATGGCCGCCTACTACAACACCGACGTCGTCAAGGAAGGCACCGCCTTCAACACCAAGGAGATCGAGGAGGCCGCCAAAAAGCAGGGCGTCGAGATCCGCCAGGGCGACGTCGTGATCTTCCACACCGGCTGGGTCGGCCTGATCGGCAAGGACGACAAGCGCTACAATGCCGGCGAGCCCGGCGTCGGCGTCGAAGGCGCGAAATATCTGGTCAGCAAGGGCGTGGTCGCCGTCGGCGCCGACACCTGGGCGGTCGAGGTGATCCCGTTCGAATCCAAGAACGTGTTCGAGGTGCACCAGATCTTCCTGCCGATGTCCGGCACCTACATCCTCGAAAACATGAACACCGGGCAGCTTGCCGCCGACAAGGCCTATGAATTCCTGTTCGTGCTCGGCGTGCCCAAGATCACCGGCGCGGTGCAGGGCATCGTCAACCCGGTCGCGATCCGCTAAAGGCATCAACGAACGCAGCTGCACCTCTCCCATTGGGAGAGGTGAAGCGCTTTGCCTGCGGCGTAGCTCGCGTGTTATGCGGGGCGATGCCCGCCCCCATCCTTCCCCTGGTCGATGCCGCCGCCCACTGGCCTGAACGCGGCGCGCTTGTCGGTCTCGATCTCGGCACCAAGACCATCGGCGTCGCCGTCTCCGATCCGGACCGGCGGCTCGCCACCGGCGTCGAGACCGTCAGGCGCAAGGCCTTCAAGGCGGATGCGGCGCGGCTGCTCGCCATCGCCGGCGAGCGCAAGGCAGTCGGCTTCGTGCTGGGCCTACCGATCAACATGGACGGCAGCGAAGGACCGCGGGCGCAGTCGACCCGCGCCTTTGCCCGCAACCTCGCCGGCCTCACCGACCTTCCGATCGCGCTGTGGGACGAGCGGCTCTCGACCGCCGCGGTCGAGCGCGAACTGATCGGCATGGATGTCAGCCGCGCCAAGCGCGCCGAGGTGATCGACGAGCATGCGGCGATCTTCATCCTGCAGGGCGCGCTCGACCGGCTGGCGAAGCTTTCGGGATCGCGCTGAACCATGATTGTGGTGGTCTCGGCGCTGCTGCCGGTATTCCTGCTGATCGTGTTCGGCGCCGTGCTCAAGCGCAGCCTGATGCGGGAGGACGCGCAGTGGCATGGGCTGGAGCGGCTGACCTATTATGTGCTGTTCCCGGCACTCCTGATCCAGACGCTGGTGAAAGCGGACCTTTCGAAGGTGCCGGTCGCCGGCGTCGGCGGCGCGCTTTTCCTGTCGGCGCTCGCGATGTCGCTGTTGTGCCTCGCCCTGCAGCCGCTGCTGGCGCGACTGAGGATTGACGGGCCGGCCTTCAGCTCAATCTTCCAGGGCGCGACCCGCTGGCAGACCTATGTCGCGCTCGCCGTATCAGGCAATCTGTTCGGCGACGTCGGGCTGGCGCTCGCATCCGTCGCCATGGTTGCGATCATTCCGCTGGTCAATGTCTTCAGCGTCGCGGTGCTCGCCCACTATGCGTCCGACAAGAAGCAGCCGGCCGGCCGCATCGTCTTGACGGTCGTGCGCAACCCCCTGATCTGGGCCTGTGCGATCGGACTCCTGCTCAATGTCGCGCATGTGCCGCTACCAAAAATCTGGCACGAGGTCGCCGATGCCCTGGGTCGCTCCTCGCTTGCGATCGGCCTGCTCGTAACCGGCGCCGGCCTGCATCTGGAGGGATTGCTGCGTCCGAGCGCAGGCGCAGCCATCGGCGTGTTCCTCAAGCTGGTCGCCATGCCGATGCTCGCGATCGCCCTCGCCCTGTGGTTCGGCTTATCCGGCGCCAATCTCGTGATCGTCGCGGCCGCGTCAGCCGTGCCGGCTTCCTCTTCGGCCTATGTGCTGGCGCGGCAGATGGGGGGCGACGCGCCGCTGCTTGCGCAGATCATCACGCTGCAGACCATTCTGGCGGCGATCACGATGCCGGTCGCGATCGCTGCAGCCGGCTCTAGCGGTACGGCCCCATGGTGAAGAACAGGTAGATGTTGGTGGCCGAATGAACGATCACTGTCAGCCAGGTTGAACCGGTGCGCCATCGAAAGTGGCCTAGAGCAAGACCAAGAACAAATATCCAGAAACGATCGAACCAATCGTATTGAGTGTGATTCAATGCCCACACCACCGAGGTCAGCACAATGGCGCCGACCGGACCCAGGAAAGATTGCGACCAGCCACGAAACATGAAACCGCGGACGATGAACTCTTCCATCATCGGCGCCGCTATGCAGCCGCCGATCAACAGGATCAGCAAACCACCCGGTCCTTGAACACTGAGAATGGGAATAAGCGAAGGGCGTCCTGCACTATCGACGAAAGACAGGAGGAATCCGCCAACCATCACGACAATGGCTGTGATCGCGAACGCGCGGAGCAGCTCGCCTGAGCTCGGCCAATTGAGCGCCAGATATTCGGAGAACCCGCGGCCAGCCCTGCGGATGGCGACCCAAAGCACGACGATGGCGACCGGACTTGCCAAAGTGAGCGCAATGCCTTGCCAACGCCCCTGCATCGCCAATGTTTGCAGCTGACTGTGAGATAAGGAGTTTGCCCCTTCGTGCGCGACCACCGCGATGAACAGGACAAATCCAGCTATCAGAGTGAAAGCGCCGTAGGCGAGCAGGCTGATGAGCGTGGTCTCCATAAAGTCCCACGTCCTCGGCGCTCGTGCCGAGACCGGCGAGTGGGCATTTTGGAGATCTGACATGTGGTGGATGTTGCGCAACAACGTCGCAGCGAAGGTGGGCCCGCCTTCTACTTAACATATGGACTGATCATCCGGCCAGCCACATCGTCTGGACCACCGCGCCAAGATTGTTGAGGCCGTGCATCAGGATGGTGAGCCAGGTCGAATTGGTCCGGTGGCGGATATAGCCGAACCAGAGCCCGATCGAGAAAATCTCGCCGAAGAAGTACCAGTCGTATTGCAGGTGGACGACGGTCCATACCGCCGACGACAGCGCGATGGCGCCGGCTGGCCGCAAGAAAGTTTCCGACCAGCCGCGATAGAGAAAGCCGCGCGCGAACAATTCTTCCGAGACGGGAGCAGCGACGCAGAAGGCGAGCACCAGCAGCCAAACCGCACCGTCGGTGCGCGCCGATTTGAGCACGTCGACCATGAAGCCCGGCGTGACCTCGCGGCCCGTCGCGCGCGACAGCAGGTCCCAGCCGAACACGATGACCGCAAGCCCGACGACGCCGAGCACGACATTGCGCCAGGACGTCCAGCGCAGCGCGAGATAGTCGGCAAACGAGATGCGCGTGAAGTGGATGGCGAGCCACAGTGCGGCGAGCACCGTCGGCAAGCCCATGATCACCGACAGCGAGATCGTGAGGCCGCGCCCTACGACGCTGATCGTGTGCGCGATGTCGACCGGGCCGTCCTGGCGCAGCACGAACCAGGCGATCACGGCCGCCTGGCCGGCAAACATCGCGGCAAAGATGAAGAGGCCCCACAGCGCGGTGCCCCAGAATCCCCACGCCCTCGGCTTCTCGGCCGGGACCGGTGTCACGACCGGATTTTCCAGATTGAGCGAATCCATCTTACGGCAGCGCCCGCGCGAGCAGGCCTCTGATATCGTCGTTGGCGAGGTCGACTGCGCCATACATGCTGGGATGAGCAGTCGCAAGGCGCGTCGCCGCGAAAAGCTCGGCGTGATGCGGAAAGACGCCATTGAGCGCAGCGGCGGCCGCGAGCAGCGCCAGCCGCTCCACGGCAAGCCGCGCCACCCGTTCGCCATCCCCCCTGCGGAACGCCTTTGCGATGAAGGCGACCGTCTCGGTCACGCCCGGCAGGCCTTTCGCATCCTCGGCGAGGCCCTGCAGCACCGCAGCCGCGGCATCCGGCTCGCGTGACAGCGCGCGCAGCACGTCGAGGCACATCACGTTGCCCGAGCCCTCCCAGATCGCATTGACCGGCGCCTCGCGGTAGTGCCGCGCCAAGATGCCCTCCTCGACATAGCCGTTGCCGCCGAGACACTCCATCGCCTCATAAAGGAAAGGAGGCGCGCTCTTGCAGACCCAATATTTGATCGCAGGCGTCAGCAGCCGCATATAGGCGGCTTCCGCGGCGTCGGCCGGTGTGCGGTCGAACGAGCGGCAGAGCCGCATCACCAGCGCCACCGTCGCTTCCACATGCAGCGCCATGTCGGCGAGCACCGCCTGCATCAGCGGCTGGTCGGCGAGATGCTTCTGGAACACGCTGCGGTGCCTGGCGTGATGGAGCGCATGCCCGAGCCCCGAGCGCATCAGGCCGGCGGAGGCGATCGCGCAATCCTGCCGCGTGAGCTGCACCATCTGGATGATGGTCCGGACGCCCTTGCCTTCGTCGCCGACGCGCATCGCATAGGCGCCCATGAACTCGACCTCGGAGGAGGCATTCGAGCGGTTGCCGAGCTTGTCCTTCAACCGCTGGAACTGGATCGCGTTGATCGAGCCGTCAGGCGCGAAGCGCGGCATCAGGAAACAGGTCAGGCCCTCGTCGGCCTGCGCCAGCACCAGGAACGCATCACACATCGGTGCCGACATGAACCATTTGTGCCCGGTGATGCGGTAGCCGTCGCCGTCGCGCGCGGCCCGCGTGATGTTGGCGCGCACGTCGGTGCCGCCCTGCTTCTCGGTCATGCCCATGCCCAGCGTCATGCCGCGCTTGGTCCACCACGGCGCAAAGGCGGGATCATAGGACCGCGTCCCGATCACGGGCATCAGCTTCGCGAGAAGATCCGGCTGCATCGCGAGCGCCGCGACCGAGGCGCGCGTCATGGTGATCGGGCAGAGATGGCCGGTCTCGACCTGCGAGGCGATATGGAACTTCGCCGCACGCATGACTTCGGCGGCCCCGCCCGCTGGCTTGCCGTCCGCGGTCCAGGTCGAATTGTGGATGCCGGCATGCGCCGAGTGCGCCATCAGCTCGTGATAGGCCGGATGAAACTCGACCTCGTCGCGCCGGTTGCCCTTGGCATCGAAGGTCCTGAGTTTCGGCGTGTTCTCGTTGGCGGTCCGGCCGCGCGCCGCCATCGCGGCCGAGCCCCAATGCTTGCCGAAATCGGAAAGCTCCTTTTCCGCCGCGGCCCCGCCATTGGCCGCAACCGCTTCCACCAGCGGCCGGTCGAGCGCAAACAGATCGACGTCCTCGAAGGGCGGCGACTGGTTGAAGACCTCGTGGGTCGCGAAGGCAGGCTTGCTCATGGCCGGTCTCTCGGGAATCAAGGGTGGCGCGCGATCGGGAAATCATAGGCCGCCCAGTGCGCCCCTGGCAGCGAAAAGTGCCACCATTCCTTCGAATAGTTCACAAAGCCTTGCTGCGCCATCGCAGCCACCAGCAGCTTGCGCCAGCGCCGCTGCTCCGGCGTGATCGCGCCTGACGCCGTATGCGCCTTTGCATCGGAGCAATCATAGCCGGTGCCCATGTCGATGCTGCCCTCGGGCGCGCGGGCTTCGGCGGGCGCCGTGCAGTCGGCATAGGCTTTTGCCGGATCGAAGGCGGCCGAATTGTCAGCCCGGAGGTCGACGAGCGTCAGGTCAAGGGCAGCGCCGGTCGAATGTTGCGAATGTGTCGCGACATAGCCGAGCCGGAACAGGTCGGTCTTCGACAGGCGCGGGCTGAAGCGCCGGTCGGCCGGCGTCTCGCGGCCGTTCTGCGACCACGCCACCATGTCGGCGACGGCGCGGGTCGGGCGGTAGCAATCAAACATCTTCAGCGACAGGTTCTGCCGCGACAGCTCCTGCTGGACCGCCTTCAGCCTCAACCCCACCTCGCGCTTCACCACGCATTCGGCCGCGGCGTAGCCCGAGAGCCGCTTCCCTACGAAATTGTTGGCGCCGGCATAGCGGATGTCCTGGATGATGGAGGCATCGATGTCGCGCAGATAGACGAACCCGCCGGGCAGCGCTTGCGCGCACGCGGGGCGACCCGTCAGCAGGATCATGGCAAGGATCGCAAGCCAGGTGATCCCAGATGTTCTTCCCATTGCTGTCTCCGCACTAATGCTCAAGCCGCGCGGTCGACGGATCAAGCAGGAAATCCGTCACCTCGTCGGAAAACCATTTGACGTGGCCGTTGACGATCACGGCGTCCGGGTGCACCGGGTCTCGCGATCCCGCCGGCATCCCGTGATCGACCAGCGTCCTGGCGCAGCCGAGCCAATCGCCGCCGTCGGCCGGCTCGTTCAACGACGCCCATGACAGCGTGCCGCAAGCATTGTCGCCGAAGGCGTGCGCTTCCTGCCAGCTCGCGCCATGTTCGAGCAGGAAGCGGGCGAGCGCGGCGTCGCCGCGGAAGACCGCATGGTTGAGCGCCGACGCCTCCCAGTCGCCACCGCGGGTCTCGATCGGCCAGCCGAGCCTGACCATCAGCTTCACGGCCTCATCGCGGCCCTGAGCGGCCAATTCCGGCAGCAATCGCAACTGAACATCCGACAATGTCCGGAGCAGGTCCGGTCGCGCGGACTGCATCTGTCGCGCGGCCGCCTCGTCGCCCATGGCACAGGCCGCGATGAAACGCTCGCTCTCCGAAAGCGAGCCGTCGTTGCCGGTCCGGCTGAGGAGATCGGCGACCTCGCCCAGCCCGAACTGCAGCGCAAGCGCATAGGCGCCCGTCCCCTCCGGGGTGCGCGCCGCAGGATCAGCGCCCGCGGCGAGCAACGCCGCGATGTGCGCGGGCGAGCGCCGCCTTCTGATGGCCCACAGCAGTGGCGTGCCCCAATCGGCCGTCGGCCGGCTGGTGGCCGGCTCGTTCGGGTCCGCGCCTGACGCGAGCAGGAGCTGCAGCGCCTCGAGGCTGTCGAGGTCGAGCACGCGGTAGAGCGCGTTCGAGCCCGTGACCCGCGCGCCGGCATCGAGCAGCAAGCGCGTGCAGGCCGGCATGTCGAGTGAATGATAGAGGGATTCCCCGTCGTTCGGATCGGCGCCGGCATCGAGCAGCAGCTTCGTCATCTCAGGATCGTGATTTTGCCCGGCCGCGCCATAGAGCGCCGACAACGGGACCGTATCCGCCGGCTCGCTCAAGGACGCCGGCTCCCAGCGGCTGCCGATGGACTGGTTGGGGCTGGCCCCGGCTTCCAGCAGGAATTTCGCGCAAGTGCGCAGGCGGTCGCGAAAGACGGGTATCCGGACCATGCTCGAATGCGTCACCGCAACCAGCGGCGGCAGGTTGAGCGGGCCACCGGGCCGGTTCAGCCACGCGGCATCCTGTTCGGTCATCCTGCGCAGCGCAGCCTCGTCGCCAACAGCGCAGGCGAGATAGGGATCGCCGTCATCGAGGTCCGGACCGTCCGCCAGCATCCGGGCCGCCGCAGCGGGACTGGCGCGGTTCGTGGTGCCGCTGGTGTCGCCGGGATAGACAAGGCGCAGCCAGTCGAGGATCGATCGCGCGCGGTCGGTGGAATATGCGCTTCGGGCGATGACGAAGCTCCTCAGATCGGTCCATGACGGGAAGCCATATTCGCGCGCCAGGCACGACTGCGCGTCATGCAGGCGCAGATCGAGCGCGGCGATTTCCTGGTCGCCCTTGCCTGCCGCCGCCGGCAAGCCTGCGCGAAAACGGGACAGCGCGGCTGGTTCGCCGCGCCTGTAGAGGGCGAGCAGGTCCTTTGCCTGCTTCTTCAAATTGTCGAGATTGGGCCGGTCCGGGAGCCGCTTCATAGAACCTCCGTGCATGAAACGCCGATGACCCGCAAATTCGGCTGCACAAAGGTCTGCGCTGGGAGCTCAAGACTGCAAGTGGGTTCAACCCTTCCCGCGGGCCCGGGTGCGGCTTGCACCGCGCTTTTGAGGATAAGATAGCGCCCAACGGAGGTCAATTCACCGAGCCGCGCAGCCCTGTTCTGGAACGCACCGCGGGCCGAAAACGGCCCGGCGACCAACCAGATCCGCCGCACGCGGCGGGAACGGTCCCTGGTCGGTTTACCCTGCGGTGGCGAGTGACCGGGGGATAACTATTAAGCCCCCCATTGGGCCTTGCCCCGCCCTGCATCCGCGCCTATAGCTCTCGCTTTAATGACCCCCGCATTAAAATCGAGTTTCGTCCTTGGTCACCGGCACCTGCTGGGTATCGAGGGACTTTCCGCTGCCGACATCACGGGCCTGCTCGACCTCGGCGAGGAATATGTCGAGCTCAACCGCCAGGTCGACAAGAAGCGCGCCTCCTTGCGCGGCCGCACCCAGATCAACCTGTTCTTCGAGGCCTCGACCCGCACCCAGTCCTCGTTCGAGATCGCCGGCAAGCGGCTGGGTGCCGACGTCATGAACATGTCGGTGTCCTCGATGTCGACCCGCAAGGGCGAGACGCTGCTGGATACCGCGGTGACGTTGAACGCCATGCATCCCGATATCCTGGTGGTGCGGCATCATGCCTCCGGCGCGACGGAACTGCTGGCCCGCAAGGTCGACGGTTCCGTGATCAATGCCGGCGACGGCGCGCATGAGCACCCGACCCAGGCGCTGCTCGATGCGCTGACCATTCGCCGCAACAAGGGCCGCATCGACGGGCTCGTGATCGCGATCTGCGGCGATGTGCTGCATTCGCGCGTGGCGCGCTCCAACATCCTGCTGCTCAACCTGATGGGGGCGCGGGTGCGGGTGGTTGCGCCCTCGACGCTGCTGCCGCCCGGCATCGAGCGCATGGGGGTCGAGGTCACGCGCGACATGCGCGAGGGTTTGAACGGCGCCGACATCGTCATGATGCTGCGGCTGCAGCGCGAGCGCATGAACGGCTCGTTCGTGCCCTCCTCCGGCGAATATTTCCACTATTTCGGACTGGACCAGAAAAAGCTCGCCTACGCCAAGCCCGATGCGCTGGTGATGCATCCGGGTCCGATGAACCGCGGCGTCGAGATCGACTCCTTCGTCGCCGACGGCGCACAGTCCTTGATCCGCGAACAGGTCGAGATGGGAGTGGCGGTGCGGATGGCCGTGCTGGAAGCGCTCGCCCGCAACCTGCCCAATGCGTAAGTGCTCCGAAGACCGGAACAATAGATGCCGATCATGCTGACAGATCGCCGCCCGATCCTGCTTGCGAATGCCCGCGTGGTCGATCCCTCGCGCGATTTCGACGGCCCCGGCGACGTCCTGATCGCCGATGGTCTGATCCGCGACGCCCGGCGCGGCATCGGCGTCGCCGGCGTCCCCGAAGGCACCGACATCATCAACTGCGCCGGCAAGGTCGTGGCGCCCGGGTTGGTCGACATGCGCGCCTTCGTCGGCGAGCCCGGTGCGAGCCATCGCGAGACCTTTGCCTCCGCGAGCCAGGCGGCGGCCGCCGGCGGCATCACCACCATCATCTGCCAGCCGGACACCTCGCCCGCGATCGACAATTCAGCCACCGTCGATTTCGTGCTGCGGCGGGCGCGCGACACCGCGATCGTCAACATCCATCCGATGGCGGCGCTGACCAAGGGCCTGCGCGGCGAGGAAATGACCGAGATCGGCCTCTTGAAGGCGGCCGGCGCACTGGCCTTCACCGATGGCGACAGGAGCATCACCAATGCGCTGGTGATGCGGCGCGCGCTCACCTATGCCCGCGACTTCGATGCGCTGATCGTGCATCACACCGAGGACCCGCATCTGGTCGGCGAAGGCGTGATGAACGAGGGCGAGTTCGCCGCGCGGCTGGGCCTTGCCGGCATTCCCGACGCGGCCGAGGCCGTGATGCTGGAGCGCGACATGCGCCTCGTGGCCCTCTCCGGCGGGCGTTATCACGCGGCCTCGCTCTCCTGCATCGCCTCGCTCGAGATCCTCAGGCGCGCGCGTGACCAGGGCCTGCACGTCTCCGCGTCGGTCTCGATCAATCACGTTTCGCTGAACGAGAACGACATCGGCCCCTACCGCACCTTCCTCAAGCTGTCGCCGCCGCTGCGCACCGAGGAAGACCGCAAGGCGCTGGTCGAGGCGCTGGCTTCGGGCCTCATCGACGTCGTCATGTCCGACCACAACCCGCAGGACGTCGAGGTGAAGCGGCTGCCATTTGCCGAAGCCGCGTTCGGCGCGGTCGGACTCGAGACCATGCTGCCCGCGGGCCTTCGGCTGGTCCACAATGGCGAGATCGACTTCAAGACCCTGATCCGGGCGATGTCGACCCGCCCGGCCGAACTGCTCGGACTTCCCGGCGGAAGCCTGCGCGCCGGCTCGCCTGCCGACCTGATCGTGATCGATCCCGACGTCCCCTGGGTGCTCGATCCCGCCGACCTGAAATCGCAATGTAAAAACACCCCGTTCGACGAGGCCCGCTTCTCCGGCCGCGTCGTCCGTACTATCGTCGGCGGACGGACGGTGTATGAGCATGTCTAAAGCGTTTTCAAGCGAAGTGGGCACCGGTTCGCGGCAAGAAAACGCGTCAAAAGAGCAAGATGCGCGGCAAGTTCGTGAGCACGGGAGCAGCGGCCATGTCGGGTGACGGCTTCCTGATCGTGGCTTTCCTGGTCGGCTATCTCCTCGGCTCGATCCCGTTCGGGCTCGTGCTGACCAAACTGGCCGGCACCGAGGATTTGCGCGCGATCGGCTCCGGCAATATCGGGGCGACCAATGTGCTGCGCACCGGACGCAAGGGGCTGGCTGCGGCAACGCTGCTGCTCGACATGCTCAAGGGCACCGCCGCGGTCGTCCTCGCGGGCAGCCTCGCGCAGGCCTCGGGCTATAACAGCGTGCCGAACGCGGCGATGATCGCCGCACTCGGCGCCTTCCTCGGCCATCTCTTTCCGGTCTGGCTGAAATTTAAGGGCGGCAAGGGGGTGGCGACCTATATCGGCGTGCTGCTCGGCCTGTTCTGGCCGGCGGCGCTGGTGTTCTGCGTGGTGTGGCTCGCCACCGCCTTCACCTCGCGCTACTCCTCGCTCGCGGCGCTGGTCGCAAGCGTCGTCACGCCGATTTTCCTGTGGTGGTTCGGCCACCTCGCGCTCGCCTCGCTGTTCTCGGTGCTGACGCTGCTCTTGTTCTACAAGCACCGCGAGAACATCAAGCGGCTGCAGGCGGGCACCGAAGGGCGGATCGGCGAAAAGCGATAGGCCTTTTCGCACACCTGCCCTGATCGGGCACATTCGCGCGAGCCATGGCTCAGCCTCGCGCAGGCATGCTAGCCTCCTTCTCCCCAAAACAAACAAGACGGACAGGGGAGGAATGCGATGGCATCGCCCGATATTCGCGCCGCCAGCCGGCGGCGTTTTCTGCAATACCTTGCCGCAAGCCCGTTATACGCAGCCACGCCCGCGCTCGCGGCCGAAACACCCTCGAAATGGCCCGATCCCATGATCTGGACCGCGCCGCCCGCCGAGCCGATCAAGAGCCCGAAGGATGCGATCAACGTGTTCGACTTCGAGCCGGTGGCCTACCGCAACGTGCCGCCCGCGCATTTCGGCTACATGGCCTCGGGCCTTGACGACGAAGTGACGCTGCGCGCCAACCGCGAAGGTTTCCTGAAATTCCAGCTCATGCCGCACCGCCTCAACGACGTGTCGAAGGTCGACGCCGGCATCGAGATCTTCGGCGGCAGATACGACTCGCCGATCTTCATCTGCCCCACCGGCGGCAACCAGTTCTTCCACCCCGACGGCGAGGTCGCCGTCGCGAAGGCAGCGCGATCAGGCAACCATCTGCAAATCCTGTCGACATCCTCGAACTTCTCGGTCGACGACGTCACCAAGGCGCGCGGGGCGCCGATCTGGTTCCAGCTCTACGCCTCGCCGAAATGGGAGGTGGCCCAAGCCCTGATCAAGCGCGCGGAAAATGCCGGATGCCCCGTCGTGATGGTGACGGTCGACCGCCTCGCCGGCCGCAACCAGGAAACCCTGTTCCGCCTGATGCGCGCCGACAGTCGCGACTGCTCCGCCTGCCATGACCGCTCCAGCTTCGCGGCGCGGGCGGCGCGCCGGCACAATTACGACGGCATCGATCTCTCCAGCATCACCGGCGGCGGCGAATCCTCCAACCTGAGCTGGGACACGATCAAGCGGATGCGCGACGTCACGCGCATGAAGGTCATGCTCAAGGGCATCATCACGGCCGACGATGCCGACCGCGCCGCGCAGAACGGCCTCGACGGCATCCTAGTCTCCAACCATGGCGGCCGCGGCGAGGACAATGGCCGCTCCACCATCGATGCGCTGCCGGAGATCGTCGCAGCCGTGAATGGCCGCATCCCCGTGCTGGTCGACAGCGGCTTTCGCCGCGGCACCGACGTGGTCAAGGCGCTGGCGATGGGCGCGCAGGCGGTCGGCGTCGGCCGGCCCTATCTGTGGGGGCTCGGCGCATTCGGCCAGGAAGGCGTCGAACGGGTGCTCGAGCTGATGCGCACCGAAACCCGCGCGGCGATGCAGCAATGTGGCGCGCGCAGCGTCAAGGAGCTCAACGCGAGCTTCGTGCGCCGGGTTACCTAGTGGTCCGATTCCAAAGATAGGCAGCGAACGTCAAATCCGCTCCACTAGCGTGCCAGCGCGGCTTCGAGGAAGCGCGCCGCCGCGAGCGCTCTGGCGTCGTCGCCATAAGCGCCGATGACCTGCACGCCGACCGGCAGCCCGCCTTCCGCGGTGAAGGCGGGCACGTTGACGCAAGGATTGCCCGTCAGCGTCCACAGCCGGTTGTAGCGGGGATCGCCGGTCGAGGTGAGCCCCTTCGGCGCCGCGCCCGGCGCCGATAGCGTGAGCAAGACGTCGACCTCCCTGAACGCCTCCGCAAGCGCGGCGCGGGCCTGCACCATGACCGCGCGCGCCGCGTCGTATTCGGCCGCCGTGATGCCCTTGCTCGCGTCAAGCCGGCCGCGCAACAGCGGCGGCATCGCCTCGTAATTCTCCAGATATTCCCAGGCGAAGGCCTGATGCGCCTCGAATTCCTGCACGACATAGTGGATGCGCCAGGCTTCCGCGATGACGTCGGGCATCTTCAATTCGCTCAGCGAAGCGCCGGCCCGTTCCGCCGCACGCCCGGCGATACGCAAGGCTTCCGCACCCGCCGCGTCCGGCGCGCCGGCAAAATCCTGCGTCACCACGCCGATCTTGGGCGCGGCGATCGCGCCGGGCAGCAATTCGGTGCGGCCGGTGATCGCCGCAAGGGCGCGCGCGAGGTCCTCGACGCCGGCGGCGAACAGGCCGACGGTGTCGAGCGTCCAGGAAAAACATTTCACGCCGACCTTCGGCAAAAGATGAAACGACGGCTTGATCGCCGCGGCGCCGCAATAGGAGGCCGGACGGATCACCGAGCCCGCGGTCTGCGTGCCGAGCGCCAGCGGAATCATGCCGGCGCCGACGGCTGCCGCCGAGCCCGACGACGAGCCGCCCGGCGTATGGCCATGGTTATGCGGGTTGAGCGTCGGCGTCGGATCGTTGGCGGCAAAGGCCGTCGTCTCGGTCTTGCCGATGATGGTGGCGCCGGCGCGCTTGAGGAGCATCACGATCGGGGCGTCGACGCGCGGCCGGTTGCCGCGGTAGATCCGCGATCCCATCTCGGTCGGGAAATCCGCGGTGTCGATGATGTCCTTGATCCCGACTGCAATGCCGCGCAGCGGGCCGGATGTTTGCGCGCGCGGGGCGTCGTCGCGGCAGACGAAGGCGCGAAGCGCCGTTTCCTGTGCGTCGATGGCGGCAACGGATTGCGCCAGGGCTTTCTCCGGCGACAGCTCATTGGCATCGATGCGGCGCTGAAGGTCGGCCAGCGAAATCATGGGATCGTTTCCTCCTTCACGAGCCCGGCGTCCGCGGGCCGCTTGCCGCTATCTTACCCCTTTCGGGGCGCGCCGACATTCACGCCGGGCCAACCCAGCCATGACGATGGCGGGCCGCCCCCTTCCCCGCGCGCCAAGGTTGCTTCATGATATTGGCGTGGATGCCATCAACAACACGAAAAGCCTGACTGACGCCGACCGCATCGCCCGCTTGCGGCTGATCCGCTCGGAGAATGTCGGCCCGCGGACCTTCCGCTCGCTGCTGCGCCATTTCGGCAGCGCGCGGAAAGCGCTGGAAGGGTTGCCCGATCTCGCGCGGCGCGGCGGGGCAACGCGGGCGGGGCGGATCTGCAGCGAGGACGAAGCCCAGGCCGAGCTTGACGCCAGCCGCGATCTTGGCGTCGCCCTGCTTGCGCCCGAAGAACCTGGCTATCCGCCGCGGCTTGCGACGCTCGACGATGCGCCGCCCTTGCTCGGCGTGCGCGGCGAGGTTGAAACCATGATGCGGCCGATGATTGCCATTGTCGGCTCGCGCAACGCCTCCGCCGCCGGGCTGAAATTCGCGAGCGCGATCGCGCACGATCTTGGCGAAGCCGGCTTCGTCGTCATTTCGGGGCTGGCGCGCGGCATCGACCAGGCGGCGCATCGCGCGAGCATCGCAAGCGGCACGGTCGCGGTGCTGGCCGGCGGCCATGACCGCATCTATCCGCCGGAGCATGACGAGCTGCTCGCCGAGCTCATCGCCGCCGGCGGCGGCGCCATTTCCGAAATGCCGCTTGGTCACGTCCCTCGCGCGCGCGACTTTCCCCGCCGCAACCGGCTGATCTCGGGTGCGGCCCTCGCCGTCGTCGTGGTGGAAGCGGCGCATCGCTCCGGCTCGCTGATCACCGCGCGCATGGCGGCCGAGCAGGGCCGCGAGGTCTTTGCTGTCCCCGGCTCGCCGCTCGATCCGCGCGCAGCCGGCACCAATGACCTGATCAAGCAGGGCGCGATGCTGGTCACGGAAGCGAGCGACATCATCCAGGCGGTGCAGCCGATCATGGAACGGCCGCTTCGCCTCCCCGTGCGCGAACCCGACGGCAGGCCGCTATTGCCCGATCCCGAGGCCGACGAGCGCGAGCGCATCGTTGGCCTGCTCGGACCCACCCCGGTGTCGATCGATGACGTGATCCGGCTCGCCGGCACCTCGCCGGCGGTGGTGCGCACCGTGCTGTTGGAGCTGGAGCTCGCAGGCCGCCTCGAACGCCACGGCGGCGGCCTGGTGTCGCTGACTTGATTCAATGCGTGTCGTTGCGGCCGTCGAAATGCGTCCGCGACTTTTCGATCTCGGCCTGGTGCGCCATCGCCCATTGGCCGAGCGCCTGCACCGGCTGCCACAGGCCGCGTCCCAATTCCGTCAGCTCGTAGTCGACCCGCGGCGGAATGGTCGGATACACGGTGCGCGTGACGAGGCCATCGCGCTCGAGCCCGCGCAGCGTCAATGTCAGCATGCGCTGCGAGATGCCGTTGATCATGCGCTTGATCTCGTTGAAGCGGCGCGGACCGTCGCCCAGCATCATGATCACGAACACGCTCCATTTGTCGCCGACCCGCGCGAGGATCGACGCGACGCCGCGACAGTCGCTGTCGAGATGCGGCTGGGGCGGCAGGACAGGCACACGGCTGTGCTCAGGTTTCATCGGTGTGACCGGGTTTCAAAAATGTGCGTTCTTGCGGCGGTTTAGGACAGTCACTCATATAGCGCCAGTTACAAACTTATACCAAAGGTGACTGACAGCCATGAAACTCCTTCACATCGACTCCAGCGTGCTCGGCCTGCACTCCATCAGCCGCAAAGTATCGGCCGCCATTGTCGACCGGCTGCGACAAACCAATCCTCGCCTCGACATCACCTATCGCGACCTGACGACGGCGCCGCTTGCGCATCTCTCGGGCTCGCATCTCGCCGCCGCGCAAGGCGCTGATGCACCCGATGCGTCGGTCGCGCAGGATCTCGCCGTGGGCCAGGCGGTGCTCGACGAATTCCTCGCCGCCGACATCGTCGTGATCGGCGCGCCGATGTACAACTTCACGCTTCCGAGCCAGCTCAAGGCCTGGATCGACCGTATCCTCGTCGCCGGCAAGACCTTCAAGTACGGCGCCGAAGGCCCTATCGGGCTCGCCGGCGACAAGCGGGTGATCGTGGCGATCTCGCGGGGCGGGGTTTACGGTCCGGGCACGCCGGCCGCAGCGTTCGAACACCTCGAAAGCTATTTGCGCGGTGTGTTCGCCTTCATCGGCGTGACGCGGCTCGAATTCATTTCGACCGATGGCGTTCGGGTCGGCCCCGAACACCGCGAGAAGGCGCTGGCCAAGGCCCTGCAGGCGGCCACCGCATTGCAGGCGGCGTGATCACGGCATCGGTGTCCGGACCGTCGTTCGACGGCGGTCCGGTTTCGCGATGTCGCAGGCTCAGAACCAGACGCCGGGCACGCCGCAAAGGATCGCAATGAGGGAAACCAGTAAACCTATTCCGGAAAACAGGGCTATCGAAACAAGCTGATGGCCTTCGGATTTTTTTTGAGAAGAAACGGGAAGCGAAACGGAAATACGAGCGGCCTTCGGCATGTCACACTCCAAATAAATTCCGAATAAATAAAGATCGAAACCCCCAGCCTGCCTAAGCAGTCTTGGCAGCGTCGCTTAAGGTTCAACGGCTTGCCGAAATACGTCCCACGGACGAGGAAACCCTCCATCGCAACCGTGCGAGCCGCCGCAATTGCGGCGTCGTGGCCGATGTCAAATACGTCCGCGATTTTCCGATCTCGGAGTGAGGGCCATCACAGCCAGACGCCGGGCTCACCGAACACGAACGCGACGACCAATACCAACAGGCAAATAGCGGAAAACAGGATCGCCGGATGAAGCGGTGTGGTTTCGGATTTCCGGGACGAAATGGAAGACGCAATAAACGAAGCGGAAATGGGGGCAGCCTTCGGCATAACAGGCTCCAATAAATAAGAGTCGAAAACCCCACCCCGCTAAGGTGTCTGCGTATGGTGGGCGGAGGTTCAACGCCTCCGTCAAATACGTCTTGCGTACGGTCGAGCCCGCGCGTGGCCGCAACTATCCTGCGCGGTCACGGGAGCTCCGGGCGAAGCTCCCGCGAGCCCGCATTCAGCCGCGATAGACCGGCGCGCCCGCGGGCGAGCCGGTGGCGCCGCCATCGACGAAGATTTCCGCGCCCTGGATGTGGGCCGCATCATCGGACGCCAGGAACAGCACGGTCTTGGCAATGTGATCAGCCTCACCCATGCGTCCGAGCGGCGTGGAAAGCGCGATGCGCTTTTCGAGCGCGGAAAATGCGTCCGCTGTGGGCGCTGCTCCCTTCCAGATCGGCGTCCGCGCGGCGCCCGGCGAGACCACGTTGACCCGGATGCCGCGCGGCGAAAGCTCTGATGCCATCACGCGCGCCATGCCGCGCACGCCGGCCTTGCTCGCGGCATAGGCCGCGTAGCCGGGATTGCCGAGCACGGAGATCACCGAGCCATTGAGGATGATCGAGGCGCCGTCGTTGAGATGCGGCAGCGCCGCCTGCACGGTGAAGAACACGCCGGTGATGTTGGTGCGGATCACCTGCTCGAAGGCGGCGAGCGTGGTGGACCCGAGTGGCGTCGAGCCGGGAATGCCGGCATTGGCGAACACGATGTCGAGCTTGCCGAATTTTTCGACCGCCTTCTTGATCGCGGCTTCCGTCGCCGCGACGTCGGTGGCATCGGCCGCGAGCGCGATCGCCTGCGGGCCGAGTTCCTTCTGGGCCGCCGCGAGCGTCTCGGCGTTGCGCCCGGTGATCGCGACCTTCGCCCCTTCGGCCACGAACAGTTTTGCGGTGGCGAGCCCGATGCCGCTGTTGCCGCCTGTAACCAGTGCCGTCTTTCCTGCGAGTCTCATGGTCCTCTCCGGTGGTTGCATTATTAAACTTAGTTGCGAGATAGAGCATGTGGTTTTATAATGCAACCACACAAGCCCGTGATGCCGGGCCCGGAAGATCGCCATGGTGAAACGAACAAGCTTTGAGCACGACCAATGTCCGATCGCGCGGTCGCTCGATGCCATCGGCGACTGGTGGTCGCTTCTGATCATCCGCGACGCGATATTGGGAAAGCGCCGCTTCGGCGAATTCCAGAAGAGCCTGGGGCTTGCCAAGAACATCCTGAGCCATCGGCTGCGGCTGCTGGTCGACCAGGGCCTCCTGGAGACGGCGCCCGCCTCCGACGGCAGCGCCTACCAGGAATATCTGCTGACGCGTAAGGGTCGCGGCGTGTTTCCGGTCCTGGTCGCGCTCAGGCAATGGAGCGAGGAATTCGACGACGCGCCCGAGGAGATCGCCACCACCCTGGTCGATCGCGAAAAGGGCCGGCCGGTCGGCCGGCTCCAGGTCCTGTCAGAGGATGGGCGGGCGCTGGAGGCCTCCGATACCGCCCTCAAGCCGCGCCCGACGCGCAAGCGGCGGCTGTCGGCCTAAGCTGCCGGTCATGCCGGAAAATACAACTTTTGATGCATATTTTACAACTTATAGGACATTGATTCCGGGTCGCCCGAGGCGCTTTCAATATCTGTCGATTTGACAGGGGCGTGCCGCGCACCCATGTTCGGATCGAAACGGCTGGCGCGAGTCTCGCGGAACCGGCCTTTATTTTTTCCGTAAACCCTTGGAATGACATGAATATCGTCATTGTGGAGTCGCCGGCGAAAGCCAAGACGATCAACAAATATCTAGGCTCGTCTTACGAAGTCCTGGCCTCGTTCGGCCATGTCCGCGACCTCCCCGCCAAGAACGGATCTGTCGATCCCGACCAGAATTTCAAGATGATCTGGGAGGTCGATCCGAAGGCGAACGGCCGGCTGAACGACATCGCGAAATCCCTGAAGGGCGCCGATCGGCTGATTCTGGCGACCGACCCCGATCGCGAGGGCGAAGCGATCTCCTGGCATGTGCTGGAGGTGTTGAAGGAGAAGCGCGCGCTGAAGGATCACAAGATCGAGCGCGTGGTGTTCAACGCCATCACCAAGCAGGCGATCTCGGAGGCGATGAAGAACCCGCGCCAGATCGACGGTGCGCTGGTCGACGCCTACATGGCGCGCCGCGCGCTGGACTATCTCGTGGGCTTCACCCTCTCACCCGTGCTCTGGCGCAAATTGCCCGGCGCGCGCTCGGCGGGCCGGGTGCAGTCGGTGGCGCTGCGGCTCGTCTGCGACCGCGAGCTCGAGATCGAGAAATTCGTGCCGAGGGAATACTGGTCGCTGGTCGCGACGCTTCTGACGCCGCGCGGCGACGCCTTCGAGGCGCGCCTGGTCGGCGCCGACGGCAAGAAGATTCAAAGGCTCGACATCGGCTCGGGCGCGGAAGCGGAAGACTTCAAGAAGGCGCTCGAGGCCGCCACCTTCACGGTCACGACCGTCGATGCGAAACCGGCGCGCCGCAACCCGCAGGCCCCCTTCACCACCTCGACGCTGCAGCAGGAAGCAAGCCGCAAGCTCGGCTTTGCGCCCGCGCACACGATGCGGATCGCGCAGCGGCTTTATGAGGGCATCGATATCGGCGGCGAGACCACCGGCCTCATCACCTATATGCGGACCGACGGCGTGCAGATTGATCCGTCCGCGATCACCCAGGCGCGCAAGGTGATCGGCGAGGACTATGGCAACGCCTATGTTCCGGACGCGCCGCGTCAGTACCAGGCCAAGGCCAAGAACGCGCAGGAAGCGCACGAGGCAATCCGTCCAACCGATCTGTCGCGCCGGCCCGCCGACATGCGCCGACGGCTCGATAACGACCAGGCGAGACTCTACGAGCTGATCTGGACCCGCACCATCGCCAGCCAGATGGAATCGGCCGAGCTCGAGCGCACCACGGTCGACATCGCGGCGAAGGCCGGTTCCCGCATGCTGGAGCTGCGCGCCACCGGTCAGGTGATCAAGTTCGACGGCTTCCTCGCGCTCTACCAGGAAGGCCGCGACGACGAGGAGGACGAGGATTCGCGCCGCCTCCCCGCCATGAGCGTGGGCGAAGCGTTGAAGCGGCAGAACCTCGCCGTCACCCAGCATTTCACCGAACCGCCGCCGCGTTTCTCGGAAGCCTCCCTGGTGAAGCGCATGGAAGAGCTCGGCATCGGCCGACCCTCCACCTATGCCTCGATCCTGCAGGTGCTGAAGGACCGCGGCTACGTCAAGCTCGAGAAGAAGCGCCTGCACGGCGAGGACAAGGGCCGCGTCGTGGTCGCGTTCCTGGAAAACTTCTTCCGCCGCTATGTCGAATACGACTTCACCGCCGATCTCGAGGAGCAGCTCGACCGCATCTCCAACAATGAGATCTCCTGGCAGCAGGTGCTGAAGGATTTCTGGCGCGACTTCATCGGCGCGGTCGACGACATCAAGGATTTGCGCGTCGCCGAGGTGCTCGACGTGCTCGACGAGATGCTGGGCCCGCACATCTACCCCGTCCGCGCCGACGGCGGCGATCCCAAGCAGTGCCCGACCTGCGGCACCGGCCGCCTCAACCTCAAGGCCGGCAAGTTCGGCGCCTTCGTCGGCTGCTCGAACTATCCGGAATGCCGCTACACCCGCCCGCTCGCCGCCGACAGCGAAGCCAGCGCCGACCGCGTCCTGGGCAAGGATCCCGAAACCGGGCTCGACGTGACCGTCAAGGCCGGCCGCTTCGGGCCCTATATCCAGCTCGGCGAGCAGAAGGACTATGCCGAAGGCGAGAAGCCGAAACGCGCCGGCATTCCCAAGGGCACCTCGCCCGGCGATGTCGAGCTTGAGCTTGCGCTGAAACTGCTGTCGCTGCCGCGCGAGATCGGCCGGCATCCCGAGACTGGCCTGGCGATCACGGCCGGCATCGGCCGCTTCGGGCCGTTCGTGCGCCACGACAAGACCTATGCGAGCCTGGAAGCCGGCGACGAGGTGTTCGATATCGGGCTGAACCGCGCCGTGACGCTGATCGCCGAGAAGGCCGCCAAGGGCCCGAGCCGCCGTTTCGGCGCCGACCCCGGCAAGGTGATCGGCGACCATCCGACACTGGGTGCGGTCGCGGTCAAGAACGGCCGCTATGGCGCCTATGTCGCCGCGGGCGGCGTCAACGCCACGATCCCCAGCGACAAGGACAAGGACCAGATCACGCTTGCCGAGGCGATCGCGCTGATCGACGAACGTGCCGCCAAGGGCGGCGGCAAGGGCAAGTCCGCGAAGGCAAAGAAGGCGAAGGCGGCCAAGCCGGCAGCGTCGGAGGCCGACGCCGAGGCAAAACCCGCCAAGAAGGCCGCGGTGAAGAAGGCGCCCGCCAAGGCGAAGTCGGAATCGACCAGCAAGGCGCGGGCGCCGGTCGCGCGTGCGGCCAAGACGTCGGCGGCCAAGCCGGCCGCCAAGACGCCGGCCAAGAAGAGCGCCGGCAAGGCCCGCCTGTAACGTGGCGAAGCGGGGCGACACCGGATTTCCTGACCGCAACGCCATCGTCGCCTTCATCCGCGCTCATCCCGGTGAAGTCGGCACCAAAGAGATCGCGCGGGCTTTCGGGCTCAAGAACGCCGACCGCGCCGAGCTCAAGCGCATCCTGCGCGAGCTCGTCGACGAAGGCGCGCTGTCCAAGCGCGGCAAGAGGATTCACGAGACCGCGGCGCTGCCGGCGACCGTGATGGCCGACATCACCGGCCGCGACGCCGACGGCGAGTTGATCGCGAGCCCCACCGAGTGGGACGAAGAGGCAAGCGGCGCCCCGCCGAAGATCCGCATCCATCTGCCGCGCCGGCCGCGTCCGGGCACCTCGGTCGGTGTCGGCGACCGCGCCCTGCTCCATGTCGAGCATTCGACAGACGCCGACGGCGCGATCTATTCCGGCCGCGTCATCAAGGTCGTCGATCATGGCAAGCTGCGCGCGCTCGGCATCTTCCGCGCACTTCCCGAGGGCGGCGGGCGGCTGGTTCCCGTCGACAAGAAGCAGGCCGGACGCGAGCTCAACATCAGCAAGGCCGACAGTCTCGATGCACAGGACGGCGACCTCGTCAGCGTCGAGCTGATCCGCACCCGCGGCTTCGGGCTTGGTTCCGGCCGGGTCAAGGAACGGCTCGGTTCCGTGAAGAGCGAGAAGGCGATCAGCCTGATCGCGATCCACGCCCACGACATCCCGCAGGCCTTTTCGCAAGACGCGCTGCGCGAGGCCGAAGCCGCCGAGCCCGCGACATTGCGCGGACGCGAGGACTGGCGCGCGCTGCCGCTCGTCACCATCGATCCGCCCGATGCCAAGGACCATGACGACGCCGTGCATGCGGAGGCCGATCCCGACCCCGGCAACAAGGGCGGCCACATCGTCCATGTCGCGATCGCCGACGTCGCCTTCTATGTGCGCGCTGCTTCCGCGCTGGATCACGACGCGGTGACCCGCGGCAATTCGGTCTATTTCCCCGACCGCGTCGTGCCGATGCTGCCGGAGCGCATCTCCAACGATCTCTGCTCGCTGGTGCCCGGCGAGCCGCGCGGCGCGCTCGCGGTGCGCATGGTGATCGGCGCCGACGGCCGCAAGCGCTCGCACAGCTTCCACCGCATCCTGATGCGCTCGGCGGCGAAGCTGAATTATGCGCAGGCGCAGGCAGCGATCGATGGCCGGCCCGACGACACCACCGGCCCCCTGCTCGCTTCGGTCCTAAAACCGCTCTATGCGGCTTACGAGACCGTGAAGCGCGCGCGCGACGAGCGCGACCCGCTCGACCTCGACATCCCCGAGCGCAAGATCCTCCTGAAGGCGGACGGCACGGTGAACCGCGTGATCGTGCCGGAACGGCTCGACGCGCACCGCCTGATCGAGGAGTTCATGATCCTCGCCAACGTCGCCGCAGCCGAAATGCTGGAGAAGAAGGGCCTGCCGCTGATCTACCGGGTCCACGACGAGCCCACGGTCGAGAAGGTCCACGACCTCCAGGAATTCCTGAAGACGCTCGACATCTCCTTTGCGAAGAGCGGCGCGCTGCGCCCCTCCCATTTCAACCGCGTGCTGGCGCAGGTCGAGGGCGAGGACTATCAGCCGCTGGTCAACGAGGTGGTGTTGCGCTCGCAGGCGCAGGCGGAATATTCGGCGGAGAATTACGGCCATTTCGGCCTCAACCTGCGCCGCTATGCTCATTTCACGTCGCCTATCAGGCGATATGCCGATCTGATCGTTCACCGCGCGCTGGTCCGCGCGCTCGGGCTTGGCGACGGCGCGCTGCCGGACGACACGACGGCCGAAGAACTGAGTGAAATTGCCGCACAGATCTCGGTGACCGAGCGGCGCGCCATGAAAGCCGAGCGCGAGACGGCCGATCGGCTGATCGCGCACTACCTCGCCGATCGCGTCGGCGCGACCTTCCAGGCCCGTATTTCCGGCGTCACCCGCGCCGGACTGTTCGTGAGGTTGGACGATACCGGCGCCGACGGCCTCATCCCGATCCGCACGATCGGATCGGAATATTTCAACCATGACGAGACGCGCCACGCCTTGATCGGCTCGCGCAGCGGTGCCATGCACCGGCTGGGTGACGTGGTCGATGTTCGTCTGGTAGAAGCTTTACCGATCGCAGGCGCCCTGCGTTTCGAGCTATTGTCGGAGGGCCAGCCGGCCTTACATGGCAGGAAGCGGGACACCTTGCGCGGCGAACGGCGGCGGAAGGCGGGTGCGGAGCACGAGCGGCACGCCGCCAAGCCGAAGCGAGACAAGGGCAAGCGGGACAAGCAGCGGCCAGGCAAGGCAAAGCCCGGCAAGTCGAAGAGAGGCAAATCATGGAAGCGATGAGCACGGTGACGCAGACGGGCGTGCGGACCTGGACCCGGGAGACGGGAGCCATGGAGAAGCGCGATCTGTGGAGCGCGTTCAAGCGTGGCTTTCGCTGCCGTTGCCCGCGCTGCGGCGAAGGCAAGCTGTTCCGCGCATTCCTGAAGGTCGCCAACAACTGCTCCTCCTGCGGGCTCGACTTCACCCCGCACCGTGCCGACGACCTGCCGGCTTATCTCGTGATCGTCATCGTCGGCCACATCGTGGTTCCGATTGCGCTGTGGATCGAGACCAATTACTCGCCGGCGGTCTGGCTGCAGCTTGCGATCTACCTGCCGGTGACGTTCCTCGCCTCGATCCTCCTGCTGCAGCCGGTCAAGGGCGCTGTCGTCGCCGCGCAATGGGCGCTGCGCATGCACGGCTTTGACGAAAACGCCCCGGACGACATGCCGCCGCTGGAGCGGCCCTAACGACGACAAGAGCGGCGATGGCATGAGCGAGCCCGCGGGCGTTCAGGTCGGGACGGAAGCCGACCACCATCCCTACTACCGGCCAAAGGACGCGGCGACGCTGATCCTGGTCGACCGCAGCGGCCCCACGCCGAAAGTGCTGGTCGGCCGCCGTCACGACAAGGTCGTGTTCATGCCGGGCAAGTTCGTCTTCCCCGGCGGACGGGTCGACAAGTCCGACAACCGCGTTGCGGTCGCGGCCCCGATTCCGGCGGAGCTCGAGCAGAACCTGCTCAAGGGCAGCCCCAAGATCACGGCCTCGCGCGCCAAATCGCTCGCGATCGCCGCGATCCGCGAGGCCTGCGAGGAGACCGGGCTTTGCCTCGGCCGCAACGTCAGTGGCGCGAAGCCGAAGCTCGACGGGCCGTGGAAGCCGTTTGCGGATGCGGACCTCCTGCCCGATCCGTCCGGCCTGTTCCTGATCGCGCGCGCCATCACCCCGCCCGGCCGCGTGCGGCGCTTCGATACCCGCTTCTTCACGGCTGACGCCTCGGCGATCGCCCATCGTGTCGAAGGCGTGGTCCATGCCGATGCCGAGCTGGTCGAGCTGGTCTGGGTCGAGATCGGCTCGCAGCCGCTTGCGGATGCGCACGCCATGACCAAGAACGTGCTCGCCGAGCTCGAACGGCGGCTTGCCACGGGCCCGCTGCGTCACGACGCGCCGGTGCCGTTCTTCCATTTCTACGGCGGCAAGATGCATCGGGATATTCTGGGCGCGTAGGCCGATCACGTGCTCAACGGCCGCGCCATGCGGCTAGAGATTGTGCAGCGCCGCGCGCCCCTTGTCGTTATTCGCCTCGACGAGCGTTAAGAGCTGGCGGACGAATTGGCGGCGCTCGTTCTTCTCCAGCGGTTCGATCAAGCGCTGGTGGGCCGCCGCGATCGATCCCTTCATGGCGCGGATCATCGCCTTGCCTTCGTCAGTGAGGAAGGCAAGCCGCGTTCTACGGTCTTCCCGGCTGGCCTCGCGCCGGACCAGCCCGCGCTTCTCGAGACGGGACAGCACGCTCGAGGTGGTCGTCCGGTCGACGCCGACTTCTCCTGCGAGCGCAACCTGATCCATGCCGGGCTTCGCGAGCAGAACCTGCAGCACGCTGGACTGCACAGGCGTGGTCCCGAAGCGTTCGCATTCCTGCAGATAGATCGCGACATAGATCTGGTGCAAACGGCGCACCAGAAAGCCCGGCCTCTCCTCCAGAGCCGTGTTCGATTTCGTCGTCTTTGCCATACCCCCTGATCCATCGTGCAAGGGGAGAAGAACTTCCCCCGATTGTGCCGGCTGGAGCGACGATTGTAGCGTCGCCGCGGCCGAACGATAGCCGGAGATCGGATGCAGCCGGCCGGGCCGGCCGATGTCCCCGTCGCGCGCCCCTCCCCGTCCTGCCGCTTGTGGGCAGGCCCACATTGTGTCATAATCAATTCATCAGTCCACTGATCATTTTTTTGGACAGAGCCCCGTGCGCGATATTGCGACTCCATCGGCGGACGACACGCAATACCTGCTCGCCAACGCCCGCATGTATGCGGTCACCGACGAGGCGGCCGATGCATGGGCGCACATATTCGAATGGCTCTCCGACAGGACCGGGGTCGCGCTGCGTTTGGTCGACCATCCGCCGCCGGCGAAATTGTCCGACCTTTGGCAGCGACCGCATCTCGGCTGCGTCATGATGTGCGGCTGGCCGATCGCGCAGGCGGCGCGCAAGCCGCATCTCCTGGCGACGCCGGTCCCGAGCCCCGAACGCTATCGGGATCAGCCCATCTACTACACCGATATCGTGGTGCGCCGCGACCGCGACTACAAATCGCTGAACGACACCTTCGGCGGCACCATCGGCTGGACGCTGGAAGACTCCAATTCCGGCTTCAACATGCTGCGACATCATTTGCTGGGCTACCGCTCGTCGTCACAGCATCGATTGTATTCCCGATCGGTCGGCCACCTGATCAATCCGCTGGGAGCGCTTCGCGCCGTCGCGGAGGGCACCGTTGATGTCGCGCCCGTCGACAGTTTTTGCCACGACCTCCTCAAGGCCGCGAACCACCCCTATACTGCGCTCGCCCGGACGATCGAAACGACCGCCCCCTCACCGATGCCGGCGCTGATCGCCTCGCCCGACATTCCTGCCGCAACCGCGGAGGCCGTGAGCGCGGCGCTGCTCGACGCCCACAACGACGCACGGATTGCCGGCGCATTGCATGCGGCGCGCATCAGGCGCTTCGAGCGGCCCGACGCGGCGCGCTACCGCTACACCGATCATCTGGCTTCGCTCGCCGAGAAGGCTGGCTATCCGATCCCGGCGTAAGACCGGGCGGCGATCGTCGAAATGGAGGGAAACGTATCGCAATGACGTGACGGCGACGCCGGGCATCCGTCGTCGCAGACCCGTAGCCGCAGATCGATGGGCGGCGGAAGAAGCAGAGACAGGCGCTGTAGAGGAATTTGCCGATATGGATCGCTTTAATCTCGGAGCACACAGCCGGACGGTCTCCACGACCTCCCGCGAAGCACAGCGCTGGTTCGATCTCGGTCTGAACTGGTGTTACGGCTTCAACAAGGCAGAGGGCGTGCGATGCTTCAGGAAGGCGCTGGAGTTCGACCCTGGCTGCGTGATGGCGCATTGGGGCATCGCCTTCGGGTCCGGGCCCTTCTACAATCTGACCTGGCGGGAGCACGGCGCAAGCGAGGCCGATGCCTGCACCAAAGTCGCATACGAACATATCCGCCTGGCCCGCTCGCTCGCCGCCTCGGCAAGCGATGTCGAGAACCGCCTCGTCGAGGCTTTGGCCAGGCGGTTTCAGTCGCCGCACGCGGTCGAGCCGCACGAATTCGATCGCTGGGACGACGAATACGCCGCAGAAATGCGCAACGTCCACAACGCCTTCCCGGACGATGACGACGTCACCGCGCTCTATGTCGAAGCCCTGCTGATGCGGACGCCGCGGCGCCTCTGGAACATGAAGACCGGCATGCCCGCCGCCGGGTCGGACGTCGTGGAAGCACTGGAGGCCTGCGAGCGCGCGATGGACCGCGCGCTCAAGGCCGGGGCGCCGCAGCATCCGGCGATCGTTCACCTGCACATCCACGCCACGGAAATGTCGAATGAGCCGGAGCGCTCGATGGCCGCCGCCGACGCGCTGGCGCCGCTCTGCCCCGACGCCGGGCACCTCAACCACATGCCCGGACACGTCTACGTCCTGTGCGGCCTCTATGACAAGGCCATCGAGGCGAGCGCCCGGGCGCTCCGCGCCGACAACATGTTTCTCGACTATGCGGGCCCGCTCACCTTCTACACCGTAGCGTGCTGCCACGACCTGCACCTGATGATGCACACCTGCATGCTCGCCGGCCGCTACGCGGGCGCGCTCGCCGCCGCCGACAAGATACGCAGCATCCTCACCAGGGAAGTTCTGAGCGTGCCCGACCGGCCGAAGTTCACGATGAGCCTGGAAGGCTACTTCGCCATGAGAAGCCATGTCATGGTCAGGTTCGGCCGCTGGCAGGAAATCATCGACGAGCCCGAGCTCGATGATCCCGAGCTGTACCGCATTTCGACGCCGATGCAGCACTACGCCAAGGCTGTCGCATATGCCTACCAGAAGCGGTTCAGCGAGGCCGACGAACAGCGCGCCCGCTTCCATCAAAGCGTGGAACGCCTTCCGCCCGGGCACCGCTTCTTCAACAATCCCTCGCGCGACATCCTCGCGGTCGGCGCCAAGATGCTCGAGGGCGAGCTGGAATATCACCGGGGAAATCACAAAGCGGCGTATGAGTGTCTGCGCGAAAGCGTGCGGCGCGACGACAATCTGGAATACATCGAACCCTGGGCCTGGATGCACCCGCCCCGGCACGCGCTCGCGGCGCTGTTGATGGAGCAAGGCCATCTCGCCGAGGCCGAGGCGATATATCGCGACGATCTCGGCCTGACCCGCCGGATCCAGCGATGCGCGCAACATCCGGACAATGTGTGGGCGCTGCACGGCCTTGTCGAATGCCTCGAGCGCCGCAACGAGGCGACCGAGCTGCCCGCATTGCGCGAGCGCCTCGCTGCCGCTCTCTCGTTCGCGGACGTGCCGATAACGTCTTCCTGCATGTGCCGCGCCGAGGTCCACAAGCCCGATCACTGCTGTTCCGCGCGACGATGATTCCGGCGGCGCGCCCGATGTAACGAGGATCGATTTGAAGACAGGGTCGTTCAGTGGAGGGTGAAGGAAATGAAGTCATTTGCAGCAATATCGGGAACGTTCGCCGCAGCGATGCTGCTTTCGATCGCCTGCGCGGCCGATGGTCTCGCGCAAACCATCAAGATCGGCGTCAATGAACCTCTGACCGGTCCGTTTGCGGCTTCCGGGACCTACATCGTCAACGGCGCAAAGATCGCCGCGGACCAGATCAATGCGAACGGCGGCGTTCTTGGAAAGAAGATCGAGCTCGTCATCGAGGACAACAAGAGCAATCCGACCGAAGCCGCTGCTGTCGCCGAGAAGCTCATCACCAGGGACAAGGTGCCGGTGATGATGGGCGCCTGGGGCTCCACCCTCACGCTCGCGGTGATGCCGAAGCTGCAGGAATACGGCGTGCCCATGGTCGTCGAGGTATCGTCCTCCGACAAGATCACCACGTCGGGAAACCCTTACGTGTTCCGGATATCGCTGCCGTCCTCGGTCGAGGCCGAAGGCATCAAGGACGTGCTGCCGAAGCTGAAAATGGCGAAAGCGGATTTTCTCGTCATCAACAATGACTGGGGACGCGGCGCGGCCGTCGACTACAGCAATGTCCTCAAGGAGGTCGGCGTCAAGACCGGCGTCGTCGAGACGATGGACCCGACAGCGCAGGACATGAGCGCGCAGTTGTCCAAGATCAAGTCGACCGATTCCGACACCATCATCGTGACGGCGGCCGTCGAACAGCTCACGCTGATGTTGAAACAGGCTGCGGCGCTCGACCTGAAGAAGCAGATCCTGACCACCGGATCGTCGCAGAACCCGGATCAGCTGATTGACCAGGCCGGAGCCGCGGCCAACGGCTCGCTGCATGTCGCTACCTTCGCGCCATGGTTTCCCCAAACGATGCCCGATCCGAAGGCCGCCGACTACTTCCTCGGCGAATGGAAGCGGCGCGGCTACGATGCGGCCGGCGTGACCGAGAGCTTCAGAGGCTATGAGGGAATTCGCACCATCGCGGCTGCCGTCGAGAAAGCCGGAAAGGCCGAGCCGGAAGCGATCAAGGCGGCGATGTGGAAAGTCGACTACATCGGCTTGAACGGCAGGATCAAGTTCGACAAGCAGGGCCCTGCCGGCAAGGAAAGCGGACAGAGCCGGCCCAACGTCTTCCTGATCAAGATCGAGGACGGCAAGGTCGTCCTTCCCAGGCTTTGAGCCGCGCCGACGGCGCAAGCGGCGCGGCCCATCCGAAAACGGCGACGCGAGCGGAATTGTGCTCGGCCGCCAGCATGTCGATGGCCCGCGCCGCGGAAGATGTCCGTTTTGAAAATTCCCCGGAAAACGGAATAACTTTCTGCCGCCCCCACGGTGACGCCGCGCGGTCTCGTCCATATCTGATTGTCAACCATAACCAGCACGCGGAATTGGGCGATGGCTCAACGTCAACTCAAGCTCGGCGCCTTCATGCGCCCAATCAGCATCCACACCGGCGCCTGGCGGTATCCCGGCGCCTGGCCCGACGGCAATTTCAACTTCGAACACATCAAGACGCTGATCAGAAAACTCGAGGCCGGCAAGTTCGACGCCTTCTTCATGGCCGACCACCTCGCGGTGCTGAACATGCCGGTCAATGCGCTCAAGCGCAGCCACACCGTGACATCGTTCGAGCCGTTCACGCTGCTGTCGGCGCTCTCGGCCGTCACCGAGCGCATCGGCCTGATCGCGACCGGCTCGACCACCTTCGACGAGCCCTACCACATCGCCCGCCGCTTCGCCTCGCTCGACCACATCTCGGGCGGGCGGGCGGGGTGGAACATCGTCACGACGTCCAATCCCGATGCGGCGCTGAATTTCGGGCTCGACGATCACATGGAGCACGCCGAGCGCTACAGGCGGGCGCGCGAGTTCTATGACGTGGTCACCGGCCTGTGGGATTCCTTTGCCGATGACGCCTTCGTGCGCGACGTCGAGCAAGGGCTCTATTTCGATCCTGCGCGCATGCATGTGCTTGACCACAAGGGCGCGTACCTGAAGGTGCGCGGTCCCCTCAATATCGCCCGCCCGGTGCAGGGCTGGCCCGTGATCGTGCAGGCCGGCGCCTCCGACGACGGAAGGCAGCTCGCGGCCGAGACGGCGGAGGCCGTGTTCACCGGCGGCGGCAGCCTCGCCGACAGCCAGAAGCTCTATGCCGACATCAAGGGCCGCGCCGAAAAGGCGGGGCGCGATCCCGAGCACATCAAGATCCTGCCCGGCGCCTTCGTGGTGGTCGGCGACAGCGTCGACGAGGCCAGGGAGAAGCGCGCGCTGCTCGACAGCAAGGTGCATTACGACAGCGCCATCGCCTCGCTGTCGGTGATCCTCGGCACCGACGCCTCGGGCTTCGACCCCGACGGGCCGCTGCCGGAGATCCCCGAAACCAATGCCAGCAGGAGCGGCCGCCAGCGCATCGTCGATGTCGCCACGCGCGACAAGCTCACCGTGCGCCAGCTCGCCCAGCGCGTCGGCGGCTATGGCGGGCTCGCCTTCGTTGGCACGCCCAAAACCATCGCCGACCAGATGGAGCAATGGCTCACCGACCGCGGCAGCGACGGCTTCAACATCATGTTCCCCTATCTGCCCGGGGGACTCGACGATTTCGTCGACAAGGTGGTGCCGGAACTGCAGCGGCGCGGTATTTTCCGCAAGGAATATGAAGGCCGCACCCTGCGGGAGAATCTCGGGCTTCCGAGGCCGAAAAACCGGTTTTTCGAGGCCTGACAGGCACAATTCGGCCGGTTTCGGCCCGTAAAACCTTGACTTCCGGGCTTTTGCGGCTAGTTTGCGCTGCAACTGCGCGCGCCTCTCAGGGGCAGCGCCCTCGCATTCTCGACATCAAGGGTTTTCAGGATATGGCCAAGGCGGTCACCATCAAGGTCAAGCTGGTTTCCTCGGCGGATACCGGCTTCTATTACGTCGCCAAGAAGAACTCGCGCACCATGACCGACAAGCTGGTCAAGAAGAAGTACGACCCTGTCGCGCGCAAGCACGTCGAATTTCGTGAAGCCAAGATCAAGTAAGCCAATCAGCTAGGATCGGCGGAACGCAGAAAACGGGGCCTTGCGGGCTCCGTTTTCTTTTGCGGCCGGTCGTCATCCCTTACGCTTGCCTAGTGGTCCGATTCCAACATTCGCATCCCATCGCGGCAAGCACTTTTGCGAATGTTAGAATCAAAAGGACCACTAGCAAATTATTTGTTCTAGTGGAGCATTTGACGTTCGCATAAAAATCGCGGCAGACGGGTAGCGAACGTCAAATCCGCTCGACTAGCAGGTCCAGGCATAAGGTTCGCATGATCGCACCCTTGATCGCACCCTTGGACGAACAAAACATCGGCGGCTACTCGGTCGCCTACGGACGCGACGACAGCTACTTTCCCGTCTACATCACGGCTGCGCTCGCCGCGGTCTTTTTCACGGCCACCTGGATCACGGGCGCCCTCTACTGGCTGGCGCTCGCAATGACGGCGGCCGGCTTCACCTACTACAACATTCCCCTGTTGGAGACCGGGCGTCCGACCATCGGCGCCAATCAGTATGGCGTCTTCATCCAGGCCTTTGGACTGATCCGCTGGCGAGCCATCGAACGCATCGATCTCGTGGAGATCGCCGAGCGTGCGATGACGGTCCACGAGCTGCAAATCGCGCTCAACGCTCCCCTGGGCAGCGCACTGGTCGCCGACTGGCGCAAGCAGCCGGCCTATCGCCTGCTCATGCGCCTGCCGTGGCGGATGGATCATCGCGGCGCGGTGCGCGTCAACCTGGAGCCGTTCGACCGCCCGCCCGATGAAATCCATCGGACGTTCCTCAGGATGTGGCGCTATTATCGAAGCTGAAGCGGGAGGCCCTGGGCGCGACAGAACCCCTCGGGCGTCCAGGCATCGGCCCGATCCGTTCCTTGACCCAACCCTTCCTTCAGCCGCCGAACGCCTCATCGCGCAGATGCGCATCCGAGATCTGCGCATCAGGATTGTGCGTGATGGTCATGAACCAAACGAGGCTGAAAAACAGCGACCACGCCGTGTTCCAATAGAACCAGTTCATGTGATTACCTCGCCGAAAGATCGCGCGAGCAGCAAATCGGGCCGTCGGTCAGGAATGGATGGACGGCAGCGCCGGCGCTGCCGCATTCTTCGCGATCGACCCTGGCGGCGCGACATCGGGTACCCGCCCGAGCAGCAGAACGCCTTGGGCAAAGGTCTCGGTCATCACGTCACCTCCTCGTGCCCTGGCGCCCGTTGCAACGCGGGCGCCAGGGCTGCTTCCACCCAACTATCCGACAGCTTGTTGACCGCGACGCTCGACGCCGCGGGGCGCTGCCTTCGTGGCTCAGTGCACCACTTCGCCATGCAACGCGAGGTCGAGGCCATCGCGCTCCGCCTCCTCCGCCACGCGGAGGCCGACGAACATCTTGACCACGGAAAGAATGATCAAGCTGGCGACCGCGTCATAAACGAACACGATCGCGACGCCGATGCACTGGTTGACGAACTGGCCGGGGTTGCCTTCCAGAACGCCCGCCGTTCCCCCGTATTGCTCGACCGCGAACACCCCGGTGAGCAGTGCCCCGACGATGCCGCCGATCGCGTGCACACCGAAGCAATCCAGCGCATCGTCATAGCCGAACATGCGTTTCAGGCTGGTGCATCCCCAGTAGCAGAAGACACCCGCGCCTACCCCGATGGCAAAGGCGCCGATCGGTGCCACGAATCCGGAGGCCGGCGTGATGGCAACGAGGCCGGCGACCGCACCCGAGCAGATGCCGACGACGGTCGGCTTGCCCTTGAGCGCCCACTCCACCAGCATCCAGGTGAAGCCAGCAACGGCGGTGGCGATTTGCGTCACGAGCATTGCCATTCCGGCCTGCATCCCTGCCGTGACGGCGGAGCCGGCGTTGAAGCCGAACCAGCCGACCCACAGCAGCGAAGCGCCGATGAACGTGAGCACCATGTTGTGGGCCGGTCCGGCCTCTTTGCGCTTGCCGAGCATGATGGCGCACATCAGCCCTGCCACGCCTGCGTTGATGTGCACAACGGTGCCGCCGGCGAAATCGAGCACCTTCACCCACGCGGCATCGTTGCCGGAGGAGAGGAACCCGTCAGGTCCCCACACCCAGTGCGCGATCGGCGCGTAGACGAAAATCGCCCACAGGCCGATAAACCAGAGCATGGCGGAGAATTTCATGCGTTCGGCAAATGCACCGGCGATGAGCGCCGGCGTGATGATCGCGAAGGTCATCTGAAAGCAGATATAGACGGCTTCGGGGATCGTCGCGGCAAGCGGATTGGGATTGCCGATACCTCCCTTGCCGATGTCGCTCAGGATGTCCCTGAGAAACATGCGATCCAGGCCGCCGACAAAGGGCGTGCCGGCGCGGAATGCCATGCTGTAGGTCAGGATGGCGAACAGGATCGTGACGAGGCAGGTGACGGCAAAACTAGTCATCACCGTGTCGCCGACGTTCTTCTTGCGCACCATGCCGCCATAGAAGAGGCCGAGGCCGGGGATTGTCATCATCAGCACAAGCGCCACGGACGTCAGCATCCAGGCCGTGTCGCCGGAATTCGGCGTGCATTTTTCGAGAACCTTGCCGCCGCAGGCTGGCGCGGCCGCGTCCTGCGCGGCCGCGATGTCGCCCAGCGCAAGACAGAAGAACGCAATCCCCAACGCCGCGACCGCAAATTTCACGAGCCGCTGGCGCGCATATGTCCCTGCTTCCATCATCTTCCTCCTGTCACAAGAAAAGTCTGTGAGGGCTTGCGGAGCCGCTTTGCCGCTCCTTCGAGCCATGACGGCGCGTGGCGCGCGCAATGAGCGGCGCTACGCCCGCCTGTTCGATTCCCGCAATGTCGTGGAAGAGCCGCAAGCGGCCTCGCCTGCCGAGAGGCGGCCGAAAAATCAGTCGTGACCTTTGGCACAAGCCCGGCGACGCCCGGCGCCATGGCAAAGTCGCCGAGCTTGGACGGCCAGAAACTGGCAGCGGCTCGCCTCATGGCTCGCCAGCGTTCCCTGATCAGCAAGGACGGAACGCGTCCACGACGCTTCCGCCTTCAATTCCCCGCTAAAGCCAGTCAAAATTCGTGCCAGTGAGGCCATTGAGATAACCTATTGAATCGCTGTCGATTCCAGTTCGGAAGCCTGCGAGCGCGGTTGGCTATTGCCGTTCTTGACAGCAGAGAAGCGATGACCTGATTAGGAAATAGGCAGATCGATCACTGCCGTTTGGCTTGGCAGCGGCCGCACCTTGAAGACGCAAAGACGGAATGGATTGGCCTAGGCAGCCTTCAGCACCGGCGGCGGCGACAACGGCCGGATCAGCGCGAACGCGATCTGGATGATGCCAAAGGCCAGGCCGAGCGCGACGCCGATCCGCCAGGCCATCGTGTAGGAGCCGAGCGCGTCGTAGATGAGCCCGCCTCCGTAGGCGCCGAGGAAGGAGCCGAGCTGGTGGCTCATGAAGGCGAGCCCCTGGATCATGGCCTGCCAGCGCAGGCCGAACATCTCGGCCACCGCACCCGCGACCAGCGGACCGACCCCGAGCCAGAGGAAGCCCATCAGCGCGCCGAACAGCAGCGTCGAGGCCGGCGTCGGCGGCAGCATGAAGTACCAGGCGAGAATCAGCGAGCGCGACACGTAGATCATGCCGAGCAGCATCAGCTTGTTCCAGCGCCCGCCGGCCCAGCCGAAGAACAGGCTGCCCAGCACGTTGAAGCCGCCGATCACGCCCAGCGTCTGCGCGCTCAGCATCGGGTCCATGCCGCAGATCGCGAGATAGGACGGCAGGTGCGTGGTGAGGAAGACGAGCTGCATGCCGCAAACCATGTAGGCGCAGGTCATCACCAGGAAGGAGGCGTTGGAGAACGCGGCCTTCACCGCGACACCAGCGCTGGTATTGCCGATCTCGTCGCCCGAGGTCTTCGGCAGCGGAACGCGGTCGACGCGGCCGGCATACCAGGCCGCAGGGATCATCAGGATCGACAGCACCACGAAGCCGGCCAAGCCGGCGCGCCAGCCATAATCCTCGCTGAGCACCTGCCCGATCGGCGCCGCCAGCAGCGAGCCGAGCGAGCCTGCGGCCGAGACCATGCCGAGCACGGTCGAGCGCACGGTTGCCGGCACCGCGCGCGCCGAGACCGACATCGCGATCGCGGATGCCGTGCAGGCGAGCGCAATCCCGATCAGGATGCCGCCGCCGATGATGATGCTGGTCAGCCCGTGCGCCATCGCCATCAGCGCGAGACCAATGACATTGAAGACCGAGCCGATCATCATCACGGGACGGAAGCCGTAGCGCACGGTCAGCGCGCCCGCCATCGGCTGCAGGAATCCCCAGGCGAGGTTCTGCACGGCGACCGCAAGCGTGAAATCCGAAACCGAGATCCCTATGTCGCGCGTCAAGGGCTGCAGGAAGATTCCGAGGCTTTGCCGCAACCCCATGCCCAGCGTCAGCATGATGGATGCGCCGACCAGGATGGGCAGCGTGGGACGCAGGACCTTCAGCAGGGGCATTGTTCTTGTTCTCCCGCGCGGCCGCCGCGCGACACAAAGCGACCTCCGAGTCGCGATTATTAGATTACACAGACCTGTGTAATTGGGCTATAGATCGGCCACGCTGTCAAGGCACGAGGATACCCCCTGGCGCATGGCATCTCTGCAAGCCAAACCCACGATGAAGGAGCGGATCCTGGAGACCGCGGACCGGCTGTTCTACCTGCAGGGCATCCGCGCGGTCGGCGTCGACACCATTGCGGCCGAAATCGGCATCAGCAAGCGCACGCTCTACAACCACTTCCCGTCCAAGGACGCGCTGATTGCGGCCTATCTCGAACGCCGCTTCGTGAAGCCGAAGCCGTCGGACAAGCCGGCGGCCGAGCAGATCCTCGCCACCTTCGATTCGCTCGAGCGGCGCTTTGCTTCGAGAAATTTTCGCGGCTGCCCGTTCGTCAACGCGGTCGCCGAGCTCGGCCCCGACGACAAATCGGTGAAGAAGACGGCGGTCGCCTTCAAGGAGAGCCGCCGCTTGTGGTTTCGCGATCTCCTGCACCAGCTCGGCGTCAAGGACGCCGAAGCGCTTGCGACCCAGCTTGCGCTTTTGGTCGACGGCTCGATCGCGCAAGACCTGGTGCGTGATGACCCCGCGATGGCGCGCGCGGCGAAAGAGGCGGCGAAAGTGCTGCTGCGCAATGCCGGGGTCGAGGTCCCATCCTGAATGGCCGGTTGCGGCTTTGACCTGGATCAAGCCTGGCCGGGCGGTGAGGTTCGAGGTTGCGTCCTGTCATCCCAGGCAAGTAGGAGGATTACAGGATGAGTGTTGTGCTGTTCTCGCTCGCGCTCTTGACCAGCCAACCGGTGACACCGGTTTCGGATCACATTCCGCGGCTGACCGTCGAGGCGACGTGCAAAGAGACGACCGCTGTAGATCAAGCGATGAAACTGGCCGAAGCTCAGAGCCTTGCGGACTGTTTGCGCGACGAGACCTCCGCGCAGCAGCAGCTCGGCACCATCTGGCAAACCACACCGGTTTCCATTCGCGATCGCTGCGAAGGCGAGGCCGTTGCAGCAGGTCTTCAAAGCTACGTCGATCTTCTGACCTGTATTCAGCTGACGGATACGGCGAATTTGGCACCGTCTCCGGCCCCGCTGAGAGGGGCGAGCAGAAACAGAAACGCGAAGTAGGTGGCGCAGTTTGGGGCGCGCGGCGAATGCGGCACGTCCTGTTCGATCAGGTCGACGACGCTCGCGGCCGCGCCGGACGTTACTCTCATTCCTCCGGTCGGCATCCAACTTCCTGACATTTGCCTGTCGTCTCATCATTCGTCCCTCGCCTCGCAAGTCCGGTTCATTGTGCTTGCGATTTTGATGCCTTCCGGCGGGCCATTCCCATGGCTGCTTCGCCCCGGCTGCTGTACAAAAATGCTGTCGTCAGGTCCGATCGGGAGCCAATATGAACCGACGCCGGTTTGTTCTGGGACTGGGCGTCATCGCCGCGCTTGCGGGCTTCGCCGTGGCGCCCGCCGCCGCGGACGGCAAGCGCGTGGCGCTGGTGATCGGCAACAGCGCCTATCGGAACGTACCGGCGCTGCCCAATCCGCAGAACGACGCCGGCAATGTCGCCGCGGCGTTCAAGCGCCTCGGCTTCGCGGTGACCTTCATCACCAACGCGTCTTTTGACGACCTGCGGCGCAGCCTGATCGCGCTGGGGCGCGATGCCGATGGCGCCGACATGGCGGCGGTATATTTCGCCGGCCACGGCATGGAAATCAGCGGCGAGAACTGGTTGATCCCCGTCGATGCCGAACTGAAGAAGGATACCGATGCGGAAAGCGAGGCGATCAGCCTGCGCAGCGTGATCTTGCAGGTGTCGAACACCACGAGCCTTGGCCTCGTCATCCTCGATGCCTGCCGCAACAACCCGTTCGCCGCGAAGATGAACCGGTCGCTGGCGCTGCGCGCCATCAGCGGCGGCGGGCTCGGCCGTATCGAGCCGGTCGGCAACGTGCTGGTCGCCTATGCCGCGCGCGACGGCACCACCGCACTCGATGGCGACGGGCGAAACAGCCCATTCACGGCGGCGCTCCTGCGCAACATCGAGAAGCCGGGTATCGAAGTCACCTTCATGTTCCGCAATGTCCGCGACGACGTCATGGAGGCGACCGGAAACCAGCAGCAGCCCTTCGTCTACGGCTCGCTCTCGCGCAGGGCGATCTATCTTGCCGACCGGCCGCCGGCGGACCAGGCCAGCACGACGCAGGCGAATATCGCGCCAGCGGCTGGGGCTGCATCGCCGGCGGTGCCCGCCCCTCCGCCCCTGGCCATCGATCCCGCGCTGGTCGGGACCTGGGAGATCATGGTGCCGAACGACCGCGGCGCGTCGCGCTGGGTCTGGCGCATCATGGGCGACGGCACCTACCAATTCCGCGCCGAGGGACGGCGCGCGGCGCCGGCGCACGAGGGCACCATCACCGCTCTGAACGGCCACTGGTCGCTGCACGCCACAAGAGGGCTTGCGGGCTACGCGGACGCAGGCTCCTACGAGGTCCGCGACGCGTCTGCCGTCATCACCGGCAAGCTCGGCACGGGCTACTGGAAGCGGAGCCTGCAGTGACGGGCCGCTGCGAAGAGAACCGGATCGCGGGTCAACGCCTGGGCAATGACGCGAGGATCGGACCGGCCTCGGCGTCCTCCACGCAGGGCGTGACCTTCAGATCGAGCACGTCGATCCATTGCGCGTACCACTGATACATCGCCTTCGGGTCCGAGGACTCGGAGATCGCAAACCCCTCGCCGTTCATGCCGTGCCAGCGGCCGAGCATTTTCACGCCTTCCGGCGGCGAGCCGCCCGTTTCGAGAAATCGCTTGATCGCGGCATTCACGGTGCCTTGAGGCAACTTCCAATGAGAAATGTATTTCATGGAACGTCCTCCCTTTAAAAATCGATCATGATCGCAGCCGCCGGCCGCGAGAAAAAATCACCAGAACGGAGCCGCGACAGGCGAGCGCCAAAAAGGCATGAAAGCGCGCGGCCGCGCGTAGCCGAATTCGGCGACCGGGGCGCGGCGTCGAAACTTGATTCCTCCCTGCGGCTCGCCGCTCAGCAGGACCACGAAATCCGTCCCCTTGCCGGTCTCCGTGCTGACGGCTTCGTCCGTGACGATCAGGGACGATCGCGGCACCACCCCCGGAATGCGATCCAGCACATCCTGGGGAATGACGATCCGGTCGAGCGCAGCCTTCGCATTGTCCGGAGCCGCCGACGCCGGCTCGACGTCGCGGCCACCGCCCGCGCTCGCTCCGCGAAGGGGATCGTTCGTGCCGCCATTCGGACGTCCGCCGTCCAATGAGACGACACTCCATCGAACGCTTGAATCGCCGCCAGCGCGTTCCATCGCGGTGAAGACATGCGTGCCGATCGGACGATCGGGGTCCACGATTGTGACCGGGCTCTCGAACACGGGCTCGAAGGATTGCCGGACGTAAAGCCGCTGTGTCTTGCGGCTGATCAGCACCGAGACCGGCTCGAGCGCACGCGCGACCTGCCGTGCCGCCTCAGCCGCGACGATCCGCGCGGTCTCCGCAGCGTCAGCCGCCTGACGCGCGGCCGACAGCGCATCGAGCTTCGGTTGCAGCTCGGCCTTGGCAGCGGTCCACTGCGCTTCCAGCTCGGCGATCCTGGCGGTCGCCTTCGCCTTGGCGTCTTCGGCCCGTTCCCGCGCCTCGGTCGCGGTTGCAGAACCAAGGGCCGCCTCGGCGTCCGCCAGTTGCGCCGAAGCCCGCAGCTTCAGGTTTTCCGCCGCGCGCACCGGCACCATGGCTTGCGTGGCGTCCCGAAAGGCGGCGCCGGCGATGCGTTTCGCCTCATCCGCCTTCCGTGTCGCCTCGTCCGCCTCTGCTGTCCGGGTGGCGGCCAAGGCGTCCGCACCGGGTTTCGGCTGCAACAGAGCCGGGTGGGCTATCTCCACCGGCGCCACGTCGGCCGGCGCCACGATGACCCGCAAGCCAAGCCGCGTCGCGTCGAACAGCTGCTCGGCGAAGTCGAACGGCATCCGGACGCAGCCATGCGACGCCGGATATCCCGGCAAGGGGCCGCCGTGGAGCGCAATGCCTGACCAGGTGATGCGCTGCATGTGGGGCATGTAGGCATCGTCATAGAGGTTCGAGTAGTGCTCGGCCTCTTTCTGGATGACGCTGAAGATCCCGGCGGGCGTCTCACGTCCCTTCTGGCCGCTCGATATCGGCGCGCGCAGGATCCAGCCCTTGATGTCATAGACCGTGATCCGCTGGCTGCGGAGCGAAACGATGGCCATGATGGGCTCGCCGGCGGTGCGCGACTGGATCGACTCGGCTTCGCCTCGGCCGCCCCTGGCGCCCGCCTCATCCCCCGCCGCCATCAAGGCGATCAGACCGGCAACGGCGAGAGGCACCGGCCGCAGCCGTCCCGGCCTGCCCCTCGCATTCGAAAAACGCGACGACATGCGTTCCATCCGATCGCGCCACGCCAGCTTCTGTTCAAAAGACTAACGCCGATCGGTCGAACCTGCCAGCGTGGAACTTGCCGAATGCTCGCCGATCCGCCGGTTGAAAGACCGGCGACGGATGTCACACAGCCAACCTCGGCTCGCCATAACCGGGGAGCGTCGCCCGCACATCGGGGGATCGCCGGTCCGAAGCGGCGGGCGCGTCAATAACCCTTCGTTAACCATCTAAATGCATGCTTCCGATCAATAATAATCGAGATTTTGATTGAGACCAGCCGCCGCCAGGCGAGGCGGTCGTCAAGTAGCCCTGTTGAACTTGAATTTCTTTGCAACGGACGCCCGGTGCTTCAATGCCCGAGGATTTGGATCACGATGTTGTTGCGCTGAAGGCCTGGCTTCGAACGGCCTGGCGTCTTGTCGCCGAGCCGTCGATTACGCCCTTTGAGCGACGCGAACTGCGAAATTACATGAAGGAAGCCGAAGCGGCGTTGCGGTCCGGACTGAGACAACTCAGCGTCAGGGACAAGGCGCGCTTCGAGGCCGAAAGGTCCTTCGCAGCACGCCGGTTCGAGTTTCGCATCCTGAATCTTGACGCATGAAAATCAGCCGATCGAGATCGTGTCGCGAACCGCGCAAACGTCGATGCGCTGCTGCAATTATTTCTATCTGAAGTACGAGGACGCCGACATGGCCATGGGGACTGTAAAATGGTTCAACGCGACGAAGGGCTATGGCTTCATCAAGCCCGATGACGGCGGAGCCGACGTCTTTGTGCACATTACCGCTTTGCAGCGGGCCGGTTGCACGTCGCTCGCTGACGGCGCGCGTGTCAGTTACGAGCTGAAACCGGGCCGCTCGGGAAAGATGTCGGCCGAGAATTTGCGCCTCGGGTGAAGCTCGATCTTGGCGTTACGTGCGCTTGCAGGGCGTTTCGAACCCGGCGCTGACCGCAAAACCTCACCGCTGAAAAGCGCAACGTGGGCGTTACCGCGCTCAGCAGGCTCTCATTCGATCACCTGGTCGTCGCCGGGCCGGGATTTGTGCCCTGCCCCGCCGCCGCCCAACTGAACGCCCAATTCGGACACAACCGCGCCCAAGTAGTAACCAACGCATTAATCATAGCTTGCCCTTACATCGGGTGGGTTGTGTTGGGGTTATGGCAGGGTATCGCCGCGCTGCTCTGGGAATGACGCTGGCCGCGCTTGCGCTCGGGCTGGATAACTGGCCGGCGCGGGCCGACTCATTCCAGCAGATGTGGATGGGCCGCATCGCGCGTCCGCCTGCCGACAACGAGGAAGCCTCCATCTACTGGGAAGACAAATGGGACTCGCGCGGCAAGCGCTTCAAGCCCCACGAAATCTCCTGCGCGCATCGCACCGAGGCGCTGGGCACGGTCTTCATCGTCACCAATCTCGAAAACGGAAAAAAGATCGAATGCCCCGTATTTGATCGCGGCCCGTTTGCGCGCGGCAGAGTGCTGGACTTCTCGCTGGGCGCCGCACGGAAGATCGGCTGCGACGGGTTATGCCGCGTCACGGTGCGTCGTGCCGGCTATGAATGACGCACGCTGATTGCGAACTCCGGGGCTTTGGCCTCACCTCACCTTCACAGGGCCCAATCCCGCGCGTCGATAAAAAGTCTGACCTCGATGCTGAAGCTCATCGCGCTCCTTCCTTTTCGATGATCGTGGACATTGTTCGGCGACGTCCTCACCGTTCGGACGCGGGAGTGCGGAAGCGCACCACGTCATGCGCTCAGACCGGGAAGCCCTCGCCGAACATTGGGAGACCACTAAGAGATTCCGCCTGCGTCGCCTCGTCCTGAAGGACGTCCCAGTGTTCGGCGAGCTTGCCGTCCTCGAAGCGCACGATATCGGCGGCGATCCATGACCTCGGACGCCCGTGGCCCGAAAAGCGCCCATGGGCGATGACGTAGTTTGCTTCGGCGAGGATCAGGTGATTTTCGTAGCGGAGTGTGCCGGGAAGGCCGCGAACGAGATTGAACAACCCGTCCCGGCCCGGCGGAATATGGGCGCTGTGCTGGATATAGCGGTCCGACCAGAAGCGCTCCGCCGCCGCATAGTCGCGTTTGTTGAACAGCGCATCGAACGCCTTCAGCACGAGTTTCTTGTTCTCTTCGGGTGACGTGGCTGGCATGTCGCGCTCCCTCCCGTACGCATTGCTCGTCCTCGGAAAAGACGGTTTCCCTGCGCCGCTCAAGTCAGACCGCCAACGATCGAGGCACGGCGCGAAAGCTCGATCCAATTGCCGTCAGGATCGAGGATCATCGATATCCGCGCCACGTCTCCAAGGGTTATCGGTGCAAAGCCCTCGCGCACGCCCTTGGCTCGCAGCGCGCCATGGACGGCGTCGATATCGGCGACCTGCAGGGTGATGTAGCGCCAGCCGCGCGCCTGGCGAACCGGATCGATAGTCGCCGCAACGTCTTCCTCGAGAAGAACGAGGCTGTCTCCGAGGCGAAAGGCCGGGCCGCCCGACCATGACTGTTCGGCGAAGCCGAGGATATCGCCATAGAACCTGCGGTGTTCGCTGAGGCTGCGGACCCCCATGGCAACGCCTATCTGGGTGACGCCCTCATGACCCGGCGGCACCAGTCGGACACGGTTGCCGTCAGGATCGACCATCCGTCGCGGTTTCTGCAGATCTTCTCTGGCGATGATCAGCTCGCGGTAACCGCTGGGTGCGGCCTCCGGCAAGGGCTCCACATGATGGTTGAGCTTGATGACGGAGCCTTGCACATCATGCCTGTACTGCTTCTGCCCGCGGCGAACCGGCAACACATGATCGAAGCGAATAGCGACGTCCTGCTGCCAGAACCGCAGCATTGGCTCCAGATTGTTCGTCGAAAGTCCGACGTCGATGACGTTTTTTGCCAGTTGCATCTGCCGGCCGTTGTTCGAACGATGCACCAGACCCCGGCTATTTTCGGACCAGCGGGATCTGCAGGTTGGTCGGGCGGTTCTGCTCCGCATCAAAGCCGCGGCCGTCAATGTTGCGAGCCCCCCAGAACAGCAGGTCGCCCTTGAGGTAGACCAGGTCGTATTCCATGAAGTTCGTCCCTTCCTTGAGGCCGAAAGGAGCGAAGGCCTTCCCGAATATGCTCTGCGGTGAGTTGACCGCCCAGGTGGCGTATCCCACTGAGGCGACCTTGTTGAGGACGTCGGCAAATCCCGGCGCAAGCGGCGTCACCTCGTAGGCTTCATCAGCGACGAAGTCGACCCTCTGCGCGCCCAGAGCGATCGGATGCGGCCCCTGCCACAGCATGTGGCCGCCGATCTTGATCCGCGCGAGCGGCACCGCACCGTAGGGGTCGGCTGAGTTGATGACCTCGAGCTCGAACCGATCGGACGGCAGATATTTGAAAGCGCGCTTGAGATAGAACGGCTTGAGCGAGCCGTCCGGGTTCTTGCTCGGCCGCACCTCGGGCGCGATGCTCTCCCAATTTCCGAGCATGGCTTGCTTGATTTTCGCGACGTCTTTCTCCATGCCGCTCGCCCTCGGTTGATCACTGGGGGATTGTGCCGCGGCGCCGCCCGATCCTGCCATCAGCAGAAGAAGCAACAGCGACGCTCGAACGCCCTTGCACATGTGCACGCTCCGGCAGACGGCGCAGGCCTTCCGTGCCGCGCCGGACGGATCAAGGCCGCGCCACGCTCTGCTTGGCAGGCAGACCCCGCGCAAAGCTGGCTTCTGCGGTATAATCCACGCTGTTCGGCTCGAAAAAGACTTTGTAAGCTGGGCCCATGCTTACAAGACATGGGAGGCAGTGATGGAGCTCCGGCATCTCCGCTACTTCGTTGCTGTCGCCGACGCGGGCAGTTTGACCGTTGCCGCCGAGCAAACGCTCCACACTTCCCAGCCATCACTCAGCCGGCAAATCCGGGATCTCGAACAGGAAGTCGGCGTTCAACTGATGACCCGTGGCGCTCACGGTGTCGAACTCACGTCGGCCGGCAAAGCCTTTCTGGACCATGCACGAATGACGCTGCTTCAAGCAGAGGCAGCAAAGGAAGCAGCGCTGCGCGCGGCGCAGCCGGCGAGACCGACATTCGCCCTTGGCTTTTTGTCGGGAGCCGAAATCGATTTGTTGCCCGAGGTGAACCACGTGCTTCGCGACCAGTTTCCCGGCATCGAAATCCGGCTGTCGAGTGACTACTCCCCTTTGCTTGCGAAGGCCTTGATGCGACGCAAGCTCGATGCAGCCTTCATGCGGCCGGAAGAGCAAATGGGAGATCTGGCCTATAAACGCGTGCGAACGGACCCGCTGGTCTTTGTCTTTCCGAGCGACCATCGCCTGGCGTCGCAAGCAGCCGTCGCGCCGCAAGAGATCGTCAATGAAACGTTCTACTTCCCATCCAAAGCCGCCCCTGCGGTGCGCCGCGTCGTCCTGGAGTATTTCAACCGGACCGGCATCGATCTCAAGCCGGAACAGGAAGTTCACAATGTCGTCCATGCGATATCAATGATCACATCGACGCGCGCGGTCATGCTGCTGCCGGCTTACACAAAGCGGTATCTGCCCGAAACGATAACCACCCGCCCGGTGAAGGGAGAAGCGCCCACGCTGGACCTGGTCATCGCGTACCACAAGGCAAACAAATCGCCGATCCTGAAGCTGCTTCTCTCCAGCGTCGGCAAGCTCGCTGCGGCAGCCCCATCCTAGCGACCCTCGCGTCGGGAACTGTTCTTCGCAATCGTACGACGATTTCGGCGCAAACGCCTGCGCGCAAAATCGAAATTGTCCAGCGATCTCGAGCTGATTTGGGTCGTCCAGTCCTCGCGCAAAAAATATTGCGCTTGATGCGTCGGGCAAATCAATGGCTTTCCTCGGCACATCCCGCGCCTGCCAAGAGGGGCGCTTTGCGATCGTCACGAGTGTTGGGCGCGGGATGCGATGGCCGCTCCGCCTGCTTGAAAATGAAAGAGAGGCCGCCAACCGGAGCGGCCTTTCCTGCTTTTATTACGGCCGTGCTGTCAGCCTCACGCTGCGTTCGGCTATCATGGAATCGGGTGAGCTTTCTCCGCGAGATCGCCCGTTATGACGGAGCGGAGTCGACCGGGCGAAATCCCGTAACGTTTCCGAAACGCGCGCACGAATGCGCTCTCGGAATCGTAGCCGACCGCCGCCGCCACCTGCGCCAGGGTTCCAGTTGTCGAGCCGAGGCGATGGCGTGCCAGACCAAGTCGCAACTCGCTCAGGAAGCCAAGCGGCGCAATATCCCCCTCCCTGCGGAAGATCCGAACCAGAGTCGCGCGCGAAACATGCGCTTCCGCCGCAAGCTCGTCCAGCGTCCATGGATGCGCGGGAGCTCTCAACATGGCGGCGACGGCTCTGGCCGAGGACGACGATGCGAGCAGCCGTAATATGCCGCTCGCTGCCGCGGACTGTTCGAAATGCAGCCGAAGCATCATCACGAAGAGAGCGGTGGCAAGCTCGGTGGCAATCGTCGCTGCGCCCGGACGCGCGGCCTGCAGCTCCTCATCGATCGCCCGCACCAGCATCCGCATCCGGTCGGACAGATCCCCTCTGCCGATGCTGAGCACGATCGCCTTTGGCAATGCGGCAGTGACGAGGCTGTACATGGCCCCGTCCAACCGCAGCCGGCCGCAGATCATCTCGGTCTCGGTCGCGCCGCGGGTGTTGGTCTTAATCCTGATCGCGTTGTTGTATTCGGTTCTGATCGGCGCTGCGGAGCTTCCGCCACGGCTCGCCGATCGCACGACGTGGGAGTCGCCCTGCGGGAGCAGGAGAATGCTGCCGGCTTCCAGTTTGAACGTTTCCCCGGAATACCGCTCCAGCACGCAATTTCCATTGGTCACGATGTGAAATTGAGCAAAACCCGCCGGCTCCGCTTCGTGCACGACCTCCCATTGCAAGCCAAATCGGCACACGTCCTGAATTTCCGGGCGCACCCGGAACAGGGGAGCAATCGAACTGAACGGGTCGAGAGTAGCCGGCTCTGTCGCGTCGTCTGGATGTTTGATCCTGCCGGCATAGATTTTGCGCCGCGAGAGCATCGCCAATTCCTCGTTCGCCCCGATTTCTCAAAGCATCGAATGAATGAGGAGAATGTAATGCGGATGCACCAACCCAAGCGCGCGGTTCCGACGCGCAACGATCACGAATACGCGATGAACAAAACATTCATCAGCGGTGCCCTTGCGTTGATGGTCCTGGCTTATCCCGCTCACGCCTCGGCGCAACAGGCGGCCTCGGCCGACAAAGCCGAACGGTCCCTTAAGCAAATCGCGGAAGCGTCCTTCATGGCCGAGAACCAGGCCGCCATGAGCAAGATGATGAAGGACATGACGGTGAAGCCGTCCGGCAATGTCGATGCAGACTTCACGGCCATGATGATCCCCCACCATCAGGGCGCAATCGATATGGCGGAGGCCGAACTGCACTACGGCCACAACGAAAAATTGCGCCGGATCGCGAGGAACATCATTGCCGGGCAGCGGCGGCAGATCGGCGCGATGAAGGCGGCGCTGGGCCGGCCGCTGTCCGAGGGGACGTCATCGGCAACGCAGTCCGGTCACGCTTCTCAAGACGGCGCCCGGCCCGCGCGCAACGCGGCGCGTTGAATACAGTCAATCCTACCATTCATTCCGCGTTTCACATCGCATCGAAAAGGAGAGCGTCATGCACATGCTGGATTGGAATACATATCGGCAGCAGCTTCTCGCCGGGGTCGGCGGGTTCGGCAAGCTCAACCCCGATATCATCAAGGGCTACACCACCCTCAGCCGGGCCGGCCAGAAGGCCGGTCACCTCGACGAAAAGACCCGCGAACTCGTCGCGCTTGCGGTCGCCATCACCCTGCGCTGCGACGGTTGCATCACGGTACATACCGCGGAGGCCCGGGGACGGGGTGCGACCAGGGAAGAGATAGCCGAAGTGCTGGGTGTTGCGGTCTCCGTCAATGCCGGCGCGGCCGTCGTCTATTCCGCCCGCGCGCTCGACGCATTCGACGCCGCCGCCGAAATCAATCCCAACGCCTGAGGAGAACTCATGATCAGCTATCTTCGTCTGCCGCTTTCCTGGATCGCTCATTCCGATCGGGTCGGCATCCCGCTGATGCGCGTCGCCATCGCGATCGTCTTTCTGTGGATCGGCGCGCTCAAATTCGCGCCTTATGAAGCCGACAGCATCACGCCCTTCGTCGCCAACAGCCCGTTCATGTCGTTCTTCTACGAGCATCCGGCCGAGTACAAGGCGCACCTCACGCACGAGGGTGAGTTGAAGCCGGCCGAGCGGGCCTGGCAGACCGCGAATAATACCTATGGCTTTTCCGACGGGCTCGGAACTTTAGAGATAATGATCGGCCTGCTGACGCTACTGGGCGTGTTCTCGCGCCGATGGGGCATCGTGGGCGCGACGCTCTCGTTCCTGACGCCGTTCGTGACGTTGTCTTTCCTGATCACGACGCCGGACGCGTGGGTCTCTGCGCTTGGCGATGCGCAGCACGGCTTCCCTTATCTGTCAGGCGGCGGGCGGCTCGTGCTGAAGGATGTCATGCTGCTGGCCGGCGGCCTGCTGATCATGGCTGATAGCGCCCGCGCCTTCCTTGAGGCCCGCCCTTACGCCAAACTTCGGACGATGACGGCCAGCAAGACCTCCATTGCCCCGGCCGAGTGAGCGCAGCCGGTTGCCACCGGAACCCGCAGCATCGGAAACAGTCTGGAACAGTATCTGCCAATAGCCGACGTGGTCCGTCTGCTTGAAAATGAAAGAGGCCGCCGACCGGGCGGCCTCCTGTGTGGGCCGCCCGCCGCGGACCATGACCGTTAAGGGTCAAAACCGGCAATGCTCTGATGAGCAGAAAATTTCAGCGTAGCCCCCCAAAGCCTGAGGCTGCTTCTATCCAGCGTCGGCAAGTTCGCTGCGGCTGCCCACTCCTAGGGCGTGTACTCATAAGAAGCGAGGATCAGGCGTTTGATGTCCGTTATGCCCTCAACAACGGCGCGGAGACGAACATCGCCAGATGTCCAAGTCGGACCTATAGCGGACGTTCGCTTGTAGCGAGCAAGACACTCAACGAACAGGCTGGTCCTCGCGCAAAAATATTGCGCTTGATGCGTCGGGGGCTTCAATCCGCGCATCGCGCCTGCCAAGAGGGGTGCTTCGCGATCGTCACGAGTGTTGGGGGCGGGACGCGATGGCCGCGTCGACGTCGAAAGACGAACGACAATGATGCGGACGAAGAAGTCGTGTGGTCCTGACGCCCCGACGCTGGCGTCAAGTTCGTGGATTGTCGATCCGCGAATGACGGTGAAGCCTCCCCTGACGGCCAGGTCGGCCGCATCCCGCAGATGCCCGAAGCACTATTATTGCGTCAGCGAAGCGGGAACGCCTGGAGAAATGCGGGTTGCAGCCCATGCGAAGCTCGAACGGCCCAGGATGCCGGCGAGCCCCGCGATCGCGACCGCCGTTCCGAGCTGCCAGACGATGATCATGATCGTGGCATCAAGGTCATGAATCAGTGACAGCGCAAAGGCCGTCATCGCGGCAATGGCGAGCCCGCCCGTCATGCTGACGATCGTGGGGCGCAGCACGGCGACGTGGCGAAGCATGACGAGCATCGCGACCGACAGCGGAAGGCTCGTGAGCAACAGCGTCGAAAAGCAGCGGACCGCCTCGCCCATGCGGACGCCATCCGGGCCGATATCCACCCAATCGGTCAGGCAGCCATAGCCGATCGTCGAGACCCACGCCGCTAAAGCGGGGACCGGCAGCAGGCACCACCACCGCGAGCTCTCGGGCTGGCCGAGATTGAACGCTGCGATCGCGGCGAGAATACCCGTGACCAGTGCCGCGCCCAGGCTCACCACAAAAACGCCCTGGTGAAGCCGCGCCGGCAAGTCCGGCCTGACGCCGTGGCCGACAGCGAGCAGCGCGAGCACGGCCGCCGCGACCGACAGCCACAGCGCCGCGCGCACAAGCGGTGGTCGCAACGGGCGCACGGGAGCAGCGGTATCGGCCAGCCTGTCGATCAGCTCGGACGTCTTCATGGCACGTGCCCGCCCTTGAGCAATCGACGCAGATTTGCAACGGCGCGGTGTGTGGCGACCTTTAAGGCGGACACCGACCGGCCACTGCTTTTTGAAGCATCCTTCAACGACATCTCGTTCAATTTCAACATCCGCACGGCGTCGCGCTGATCTGGCGGAAGCCGCTCGATGGCATCAAGCAAGGCCCGCTCGGCCATCTCATCACGGTTCGCTGGAGCTTGCGAAAAGGTTTCATGTTCGGCCGTAAGCTCGATTTCGCGCGCGGCCTTGCGGGTCTGGCGGCGCAGCCGGTCGATCAGGCGCCGATTTGCGATGGCGGTGAGCCACGGCGCGAAGGGACGTCCCGGATCATAGGTGTGCCGTATCGCATGAATGGTCAGCAAGACGTCCTGAACTGCGTCTTCCACGTCCGCTTCATGTTTGAAGCACCGTCTGGCGATCGAACGGATATAGGGCTCGATTTCCAGCAACAGCGCGCGATATTCTTGACGATTGCCGGCTTGGGCGAGCGCCATTCTTCCCGACCAGTCGGACGCCGTGCCCTGCCGAGCGGGCTGGTTCGGCCTGATCACGAAGAGATGCGGCGCAGATGGCGGGTTACCTTCCGGCATCGAAGGGGCCTGTTTCCACTGCTCCGGCGGCCGCAGAGCGGCGCCTTCGAGAGTTCATTGAGTACACCCGGTTCCCGGGGACAGGTAGCCAATTATTTTCTTCCGACGCGGTAACCTTTTTGGAAACCCCGTCGAACCTCTCCCATGGGAGCCCCGCAGGGGCCAGATAGGAGAGGATAACATCATGAATCGCCGTGTGCTCATCGCATCCACCCTGACGACCGCCGTGGGGCTCGCGCTCGCTATGCAGGCGCCAACCGTTCAGGCGCAAGGCATGAAAGAGCCGCCACAGGCCGTGAAGGACAACATGGCCCGGATGGCCAAGGACAAGCTGGAGAAGTGCTACGGCATCAACGCTGCGGCCAAGAACGATTGCGCCGAGGGCGCCCACTCCTGTGCCGGCCAGTCGACGCAGGCGCGCGATCCAAAATCCTTCGTGCTGCTTCCCGCCGGCGACTGCGGCAAGATTCAAGGCGGCAAGACCACCGCAACCTGACCGACGGCACGCCGATGCGCGCCGCAGCGGTCAGTCGAGCCAGCCCCATTCCGGCCCAGGCCGGGATCGGGCTGCGCTTCCAGCATCATCAGGCCGTGCTCGACACGCGGCCCGATGTGTCGTGGATGGAAGTGCACACCGAAAACTACATGGGGGGCGGCACGCCGGTCCGCGACCTGGAGGCGATCCGGCACGATACGCCGATCTCGCTGCACGGGGTCGGCCTGTCGCTCGGAAGCGCCGAAGGTCTCGATCCCGCGCATCTCGAACGCATTCGCAAGGTGGCCGAGCGCATCGAGCCGGGCCTGATGTCGGAGCACATCGCCTGGAACATGGTCGACGGAACCTACCTCGCCGATCTGCTTCCCCTGCCCATGACGGAGGAGGCGCTGGACGTCGTTTGCCGTCATGTCGACCAGACCCAGACCTGTCTGAAGCGGCGCATTCTTGTCGAGAACCCGTCGACCTATGTTGTATTCGCCGATTCCATCATTCCCGAATGGGAGTTCATGGCGGCGGTCGCCACGCGCACCGGCTGCGGCGTCCTTTGCGACGTCAACAATATCTGCGTCAGCGCCCACAACCATGGCTGGGATGCGTCGCTCTATCTGGCGTCCTTGCCGCGTGACGCGATCGGCGAAATCCACCTTGCAGGCCACAGCCTGCGTACCTTCGCCGACGGCAGCATGCTGCGGATCGACGATCACGCCTCGCGCGTCAGCGAAGAGGTGTGGGCGCTCTATCGGCAAGCCATCGCGCGCTTCGGCGCGGTTCCGACCCTGATCGAGTGGGACAATGATGTGCCGGCACTGGACGTTCTGCTGGAGGAAGCCGGACGTGCGCAAGCGTTCATCACGGCATTGAAGAACGAGGCCCCTCATGCCGACGCTGCATGAATTGCAGTCCGCGATGCGACAGAGCCTGGTCCGCCGCGAATCGGCCGCCGTCTCGGCTGCGCTTGCGCGACATGTGCCGCCGGAACGGCTCGATATTTATCGCAACACATTTCTCGTTTCATTGACGAAAGCGCTTCGGCTGTGTTTCCCGGCCGTGGCGAAACTGGTTGGCGAGGCCTTCTTCGAAGGTGCCGCGCAGGTCTTCATCGCGCGGCATCCGCCCTGCGCGGCGTGGCTGGATCAGTATGGCGACACGTTTCCCGAATTTCTGCGCACGTTTGGGCCAGCGACAACCGTCCCCTATTTGCATGACGTGGCGAAGCTGGAGTGGGCCGTGCATTCGGCCTTGCACGCGGCGGAGGCCGGGGCCCTCGATCCCGCGGCACTCGCCGATGTCGCGCCCGACGATCAGGGCCGCATCCGCCTGATCGCGGAGCCGTCGCTTGCGTTGCTCCGCCTGGCGTACCCCGCCGACAGGATCTGGCGCGCAGTTCTGACCGAAGACGATGAGACCTTGGGAAAGATCGACGTGGACACCGGTCCGGTTCACCTCGTGGTGGAGCGTCGTCCAGACGGCGTCGCGGTCGAGCGGCTGGACGGCCCGGCATGGCAGTTCCTCCGGCGCCTCTGTGCCGGGGAGCCGCTGGCGGCGGCGCTTGGCGATCCGCAAGACGGGCCGCGCTTCGATCATGCTCGCGCGCTGGCGGAGCATCTTGCCGCCGGCCGGTTTTGCAGCTTCGAACTGGCGACCAACGCGGGTTCGGCCACAGCATGGGTGATCTCGTGACCCAGCGCATGCGCGCCATTCGGCCGACGTTCGTCGCGGACACGCTCAGTCGCGCACGCCGACTGCTGGAAGGCATTTCCTATACATGGCTCGCGCTGCCGCTGCGGTTCGCGGTTGCGACCGTGTTCTGGAATTCCGCAATGACCAAGCTCGCCAACTGGGACACGGCCCTGTCGCTGTTTTCGGATGAATACCAGTTGCCGCTGATCCCGCCCGAGGTCGCAGCCTATCTGGCGGTCACGATCGAGCTCACGACTCCGGTTCTGCTGATGCTCGGGCTGATGACGCGGTTTGCCGCGCTCGTGCTGCTCGGCATGACGGCCGTGATCGAGATCTTCGTGTACCCTCAGGCCTGGCCGACGCATATCCAATGGGCTGCGATGCTGTTGGTGCTGCTCTGCCGTGGCGCCGGCACCCTGTCGCTCGACCATCTGCTGTGGCGATGGCTCGGAGCGCAATCAGAAGCGCAACACGAAAATCCACCCGTCGCGTAGCGTTTTTTGGCCCCAAAGACCGCTGCGCCTAAAATCGAATTTCTTGAACGATCTCAAGCTGATTTGGGTCGTCCAGTCCTCGCGCAAAAAATATTGCGCTTGATGCGTCGGGCAAATCAGTGGCTTCCATCGGCACATCCCGCGCCTGCCAAGAGGGGCGCTTCGCGATCGTCACGAGTGTTGGGCGGGGGATGCGATGGACGCGTCAGCGTCGAAAGACGAACGACAATGATGCGGACGGCGAAGTCGTGTGGTCCTGATGCCCCGACGCTGGCATCAAGCTCGCGAACATCTTGCGAGCGACGGTGGCAAGAAAGCCCGGTCACCGGGGAGAGCACGAAGGAAACCGTTCAAACCATCGCGCGGGGAATGCCGGCTCGTTTCGGTGTACCTGTGGTGACTAACTCGTGTGCTTTTTTCATTTGCACGCGAGGCTGCGGGTGCATTGGACACCCGGCATTCCCTGCGCCCTCTTCTCCGATCGAGGGTGATGTTTGACAAAACTCGGGCGTAATCCGCCGCGGGAACGGGAAACCACGTCCTCCGCCGTCAAGCCGGCGACGACAGCGCAATGGCTCTTTGACAATCAAACCGGAAACTGAAGGCCTACGCCGCCTGCGCCACCACGCGGTTGCGGCCATCATGCTTGGCGCGGTAGAGCGCGGTGTCGGCGCGCTTGAGCAGGTCGGAAACGGCCTCGCCCTTCGCCTCCAGCGTCGAAAGCCCGATCGAGATCGTGACCTCGATGCGCCTGGCGCCCTTGTTGACCCCGAACGGCTCGCCCGCGATCGAGCGGCGCAGCCGCTCCGCCACCATGCCGGCCACCGCAAGGTCGGTCTCCGGCATCACGATCACGAATTCCTCCCCGCCATAGCGGCAGGCAAGGTCGATGCCCCGGATCGACTTGCGGATGCGCGTTGCGAATTCGCGCAGGACGTCGTCGCCGGCGTCATGGCCGTAGGTGTCGTTGATGGACTTGAAAAAATCGATGTCGAGCATCATCAGCGCCAGCGGCTTGCCGCGGCTCGAAGCCTGCTCGGCAAGCGTCGCCAGATGGCTCTCCATGTAGCGGCGGTTGTGCAAGCCGGTCAGCGCGTCGGTGATCGCCATCTCGATCGAATTCTGCACGTTGTCGCGCAGATGGTCGGTGTAACGGCGGCGCCGGATCTGGGTGCGCGCCCGCGCCAGCAATTCGTTGCGATCGACCGGGCGCAACAGATAGTCGTTGACGCCGATCTCGAGCCCGCGCATCAGCCGCGCATTGTTGTCGGCATCCGAGATCGCAAGGATCGGCAGCTGACGGGTGCGCTCCAGCGAGCGCGCCTGGCTGCACAGCCGCAGGCCATCGAAGTTCTCGAGGCTGAGCGACACGATCAGCAGGTCGTAATTGCCTTCGGCGGCGTGAAACAGCGCTTCCGCCGGATTGGGCTCGACGTCGACCGATTGCTCGGCGCTCAGCATCTGCGCGAGCCGCTCGTAGGACGAGGGCCGGTCGTCGACGAGCAGGATCCGCCCGCCCTTGCCGGTATCGGCGACCGCATGGCGCTCGGGAGCCTCCATGCCGATCTCCAGCGAGGTGATGGCGCGCGTACGCAGCTCGTCGGTCATCATCTTCAGCCGCGTCAGCGAGCGCACGCGCGCAAGCAGCACGATGTCGGACACCGGCTTGGTGAGAAAATCGTCGGCGCCGGCTTCCAGGCCCCGCACGCGGTCGGACGGGCTGTCGAGCGCCGTGACCATGACCACGGGAATGAAATGGGTCGCGGGATTGGATTTCAGGCGGCGGCAGACCTCGAAGCCGTCCATGTCGGGCATCATCACGTCGAGCAGGATGATGTCGCATTCGGCGCGCTGGCAGAGCTGCAGCGCCTCGGCGCCGTTGGATGCGGTGAAGACGTCGAAATACTCGGCCGCCAGGCGTGCTTCCAGAAGCTTGACGTTGGCTGGAACGTCATCGACGACCAGGATACGCGCGGACATCGAAACTCACTCCTCACCCAACGAAACGCCGTACCGTCTCGATGAACTTGCCCACCGAAATTGGCTTGGACAAATACGCTTCGCAGCCGCCCTCGCGGATGCGCTCCTCGTCGCCCTTCATCGCGAACGCGGTGACCGCGACCACGGGAATTGCGCGCAGCTCCGGATCGTCCTTGATCCAGCGCGTCACCTCGAGGCCGGAGACCTGCGGCAGCTGGATATCCATCAGGATCAGATCGGGGCGCGTCTTGCGCACGAGATCGAGCGCCTCGTAGCCGTTGCTGGTGCCCGAGGTCTGATAGCCGTGCGCTTCCAGCAGATCGCGAAAGAGCTTCATATTGAGCTCGTTGTCCTCCACGATCAGGACGGTTTTTGCCATCCCGCCCCTCCCTGTTTCTTTAGGAAGCACGCTTCGATCAGCGATGCGGACAGCGCTTCTCGGACGTGCCGACATGTGAATTCAAACTAGCGTCAGATTCGCTCCAAGCCGTTAAGCCCTGGTTCCATATGACCAAGTGGTTTCCACTTGCTTGAACCGATCGCGAAGACTCGGGCATGATGGCGGCAAATTAGACAGCATAAGTTAACGGAAAGGCAAACCGATCGTTGAAAAAGCCTGTTCACAACCCTCGCGAAGTCGCTGAAATTGTTGCGGTTCAGGCCCTTTCTTTTCTGGCCGCCGATCCCGAGCGGCTGGGCCGGTTCCTGGCCGAAAGCGGCATCGGCCCGGAGACCCTGCGCAGCGCCGCCGCCGATCCGCATTTTCTGGCCAGCGTGCTCGATTTCGTCACGCGGGACGACGCCACCGTGGAAGCATTCGCCAAGACCGTCGGCCTTCATCCAACCAACGTCGCAGCCGCCCGCGAGGTCCTCAACGATGCCAAGTGGGAGCGCGACACCCCGTGAGCGCCCCGGCGCCAGCGCCGAATTGCTTTTGCCGGGATTGTCTGGCTGACCTGGAGGCACTTGCGAGGCGCTGCAACCGATGCGGCTCCCCCCGCCTCGTGCGCCACCGCGCGCTTTCCGCGCTCACCATCGCCCATATCGACTGCGACGCGTTCTATGCGACGGTGGAGAAGCGCGACAACCCTGAGGTCGCCGACAAGCCGGTGATCATCGGCGGGGGAAAGCGTGGCGTGGTGTCGGCCGCCTGCTATATCGCGCGAACGTTTGGCGTGCGTTCGGCGATGCCGATGTTCAAGGCGCTCGAGCTTTGCCCGCAGGCCACCGTGATCGGCCCGGACATGGCGAAATATGTCCGGGTCGGCCGCGAGGTGCGCCACGCCATGCAGGCGCTGACGCCGCTGGTCGAGCCGCTGTCGATCGACGAGGCCTTCCTCGACCTTTCCGGCACCGAACGCGTGCACGGCATGATCCCGGCCAAGGTTTTGGCGCGCTTTGCCAGCGAGGTGGAGCGCACGATCGGCATCACGGTCTCTGTCGGGCTCTCCTGCAACAAGTTTCTCGCCAAGATCGCCTCCGACCTCGACAAGCCGCGCGGTTTCGCCGCCCTCGACCAGGATGAAGCGCGCGAGATGCTCAAGGACAGGCCCGTCGGCTTCATCTTCGGCGTCGGCCCCGCGACGCAGGAGCGGCTCGCACAGCGCGGTTTTCGCATCATCGCCGACCTGCAGCGCGCCGACGAGATCGAGCTGATGAAGCAGTTCCCGACCGAAGGCCGCAGGCTGTGGCGGCTCGCGCGCGGCATCGACGACCGCCGCGTGGTCGCCGACCGCGGCGCCAAGACGATCTCGAGCGAGACCACCTTCGAGACCGACATCAGCGATTTCGCGACGCTGGAGCGGCTATTGTGGCGGCTGTCGGAGAAGGTTTCGACGCGGCTGAAGAACGGCGAGCTTGCCGGCTCGACCATCACGCTGAAATTGAAGACCGCCGACTTCCGGCAGCGCACCCGCTCGCAGTCGATCGCCGCACCGACGCAGTTGGCGAGCAAGATCTTCGCGATCGCGCGCGAGATGCTGGCACGCGAAATCGACGGCACCTCGTTCCGCCTGATGGGCACGGGCGTCAGCGCGCTGCGGCCGGGATCGCAGGCCGACGACACCGACATGCTCGACCGCCGCTCGGCGCACGCCGAGCGCGCGATCGACGATCTGCGCAAGAAATTCGGGCAGGCCGCCGTGATCCGCGGCATCGCCTATGACGGGCCGGAGAAGGCGGAATGAACCGCCTTCGGCGGTCACTTGCAGGGCTTGGCATCCTTGACGTCGAACTTGCCGAGCGCGCCCGCGATCACGAAGTCGTTGTAGTCGAGCACGAGCGCGCGCGACACGCCGTTCTCGAACAGTTCGAACTGCATCGCATAGACCGGCGTCTGCTCGCCGTCGGTCGACTTGGCGTCGCGGTCGTAATAGCTCACCGTCACCGGCCAGCGCGTCAGCGACCTCATCTGCTCGTTGGTGATGGACGGATCGGGCGAAGACATCGCCTTGTCGCCCTTGATCGGCTGGCCGATGACGGACAGCGTGTTGTAGACCTTCTGGCCGTTGTCGGAGCCGTCATAGACGGTCAGCTCCAGCACCGACTTGCCTTCCTTGCCGGCGGCGATGATGCGCTGGATCTGCTCGGTCGGGAACACGACCGAGCCGTCGAGCGTGAAGGTCTTGGCCTCCGGCTGCTTCAGCTTCACTGTGATGTGGTCGCCGCTGCGCTCGGCGATACCGTCGACGGGGCTGGAGTCGTTGTCGTTGTTGCGCGCGTCGATCTTGAAACGGTAGCTGTTGCCCGAACCGTCCTCCCACGAGGTCGAGCGGAGGTCCGAGAGCGTGACCTTGCCCTCGCCACTGTCGAGCTCGGAGACCTGACGGAATTCCGACGTGTAGCCTTCGCAGGGGCTGCCGGAGAAGTTGTAGAGGATGCGCCCCCGCGCGTTGTTGATGGCGTTCGAGCCGCGCGACTTGAGCAGCTTCAGTTCGTAGAGCGCCTGATGCGGCAAGAACGGCGCGCCGGCCGCCGCGTGCGCATCTTCATATGGCGAATTCCAGCCGGCCACGACAACGGCAATTGCCAGCACGCCGGGAAAATTCCGGAACGGTCGAGCCATAGAAAATCCTCGCATGGGGAGAGATTCGTCACTGTAGTGTCCGCCCCATTGCGCCGCAACTGGGGCAAGCTCACAATAAAGTGGAGCGCAAGCCGCAAGTGCCCTGTTTTTACGCAGCTTTTCCAGACGCTTGGCGGCGCCGACGGCGTGCCCCGCTGCGACCGCGGGCGCGCTTGCATGCGAGGGGGCAATCGGCGAAACAGGGCCGCCCGATTCAGGATCGGGCTTGGTTCAAACAATCCGGGACAAGAACATGGCGGGAGCAATCGAACAAAAACTGGCATCGCTGGGCATCACGCTGCACCAGCCCCCCTCGCCGATCGCCAACTATGTCGGCTTCGTGCGCTCCGGAAACCTGCTGATCGTATCGGGTCAGGTCTGCCTCGATCCGCAGGGCAAGCTGATCGCCAAGGGCAAGCTCGGGGCCGGCGTCACCGTCGAGCAGGGCCAGGCGGCCGCGCGCGGCTGCGGCATCAACCTGCTCGCGCAGGTCAAGGCCGCGATCGGCGACCTCGACAAGGTCGCGCGCGTGGTCCGGCTCGGCGGCTTCATCAACTCGGCGCCCGACTTCCTCGACGGACCGAAGGTGCTCAATGGCGCTTCCGACCTGATGGTGGAAGTGTTCGGCGACAAGGGCCGCCACGCCCGCACCACGGTGGGCGTCGCCGCGCTACCCGCCGACGCCGCGGTCGAGGTCGAAGGCATCTTCGAGGTCTCCTGACGGGAGAGCCGATTGCGCGCACCGCCCTGGCTGACGGCACGACCGGTCGCCCATCGCGGCCTGCATGATCGCGCGCGCGGGATCGTCGAGAACATGCCGGCGGCCGCGTCGGCTGCGGTTGCGGGCAATTTCGCGATCGAATGCGACGTCCAGCTCACCGCCGACGGCGAGGCCATGGTGCATCATGACGATGAGCTCGGCCGCCTCACCGACGGTAGCGGTCGCTTGCGCGACAAGACCGCAGCCGAGTTGAAGGCGGTCGCGTTCAAGGACACGCCCGAGCGGATGATGACGCTGTCGGATCTCTGCACCCTCACCGCGGGCCGCGTCCCGCTGGTGATCGAGGTGAAGAGCCATTTCGACGGCGACCGGCGGCTGGTGAAACGCATGGCGGAGGTGCTGGCCTCCTATTCGGGGCCTGCGGTCGGGATGTCCTTCGATCCCGACCAGGTGATGGCGCTGCGCGAACTGATGCCGTCGCGGCCGCGCGGCATCGTGGCCGAGCGCCATTATACCGAAAGCGACTGGCCTGACGCATCGCCCGCGCAGCGGCGCGAGATGACGCATCTGCGCCATGCCTTCCACACCGAGCCGCACTTCGTCGCCTATTGGGTGGACGAGCTGCCGGCGGCGGCGCCCTGGATCGCGCGCAACGTGTTCGGCTGCCCGCTGCTCACCTGGACCGTGCGCACATCAGAGCAACGCGCCCGGGCCGCGCGCCATGCCGATCAGATGATCTTCGAGGGTTTCGTGCCGGAACCGTGAGCTTTCCGGCTCTTGAAGTCGCTGCTGCGACGCACGATGTTTTTAGAGTCGATCCAAAGAGCCGCGATGGCATCACCCGAAATCACCCTCGAAGCCGTCCCCTCCGCCAGCGAAATCGATCCGGCGGACTGGAACGCTTGCGCCAATCCGCAAAGCCCTTTCGCCGCCTCGGCAGGCACGGCCTCCTGTCCGGGCTTAAAACCCGCCTATAACCCCTTCGTTTCCCATGCCTTTTTCAAGGCTGCCGAAGCCTCGGGCTCGGCCACCATACGCACCGGCTGGGCGCCGCGCCACCTGATCGCGAAAATGGACGGCCGCATTGCCGGCATCGTTCCCTGCTATCTGAAATCGCACTCGCAGGGCGAATATGTCTTCGACCGCGGTTGGGCCGACGCCTATGAGCGCGCCGGTGGACGCTATTATCCGAAGCTGCAGGTCTCGGTCCCCTTCACGCCCGCCGCCGGCCCGCGCCTTCTGATCCGCGGCGATGCCGATCGCGAGATGATCGGCGGCGCGCTGGCAAGCGGCCTCGTCGCGCTCTGCGGCGTCAGCAAGGCGTCATCGGCGCATGTGACGTTCGCGCGCGAGGCGGAGTGGCGCTTTCTCGCCGCGCAGGGCTTTCTGCAGCGCACCGACCAGCAGTTTCACTGGCAGAACCAGGATTTTGCCGGCTTCGACGATTTCCTCGCCACGCTGAATTCGCGCCACCGCAAGGCGATCAAGCGCGAGCGGCGCGAGGCGGTCACCAACGGCATCACCATCCACTGGATGCGCGGCGCCGACATCACCGAAGAAGCCTGGGACGCATTCTTCGACTTCTACATGGAAACCGGCTCGCGCAAATGGGGCCGGCCGTATCTCACCCGCGCGTTCTTCTCGCTGATCGGCGAGAGCATGGCCGACGACGTGCTGCTGGTGATGGCCCGCCGCAACAATCGCTGGATCGCAGGCGCCATCAACTTCATCGGCTCCGACACGCTGTTCGGCCGCAACTGGGGTGCGATCGAGCACCACCCGTTCCTGCATTTCGAGGTCTGCTACTATCAGGCGATCGAATTCGCCATCAAACATCGCCTGCAGACGGTCGAGGCCGGCGCGCAGGGCGAGCACAAGATCGCGCGTGGCTACCTGCCGCAGACCACCTATTCCGCGCACTACATCGCCGATCCCGGCCTGCGCCGCGCGGTCGCCGACTATCTGAAGCGCGAGCGCGCCTATGTCGACGAGGTCGGGCGCGAGCTCGCCGAGGCCGGTCCCTTCCGCAAGGTCGACGAGGCGCCTTGACCGGCCAGCGCCGGGCGGCGAAAAGTGAAGCGAAAATTCAAGGAGCCGCCATGACTGCCTATGATCCCAACAACATCTTTGCAAAAGTCCTGCGCGGCGAGATCCCCTGCCACAAGGTCTACGAGGACGCGCATGTGCTCGCCTTCCTCGACATCATGCCGCGATCGCCGGGCCATGTGCTCGTCATCCCGAAGGCCCCTGCCCGCAACATCCTCGACATCAGCCCGGAAGATTACGCCCATGTCGCGCGCGGCGCGCACATGATCGCCGCCGCCGCGATGAAGGCATTCAAGGCCGACGGCATCACCATCCAGCAGTTCAACGAGCCGGCCGGCGGCCAGGTGGTGTTTCACCTGCACATGCACGTGATGCCGCGCCATGACGGGATTGCGCTGTTGCCGCCTGCCAGCCGCAAGGAAGACATCAAGGTTCTGGAGGACAACGCCACGAAACTGATCGCGGCGCTGAAATAGAATATCCTTCACTCCGTCTCGAAATCGCCCGGCTGCGGCGGCGCGAGTGGCGTGAACTCGCAACGATCGGGCTTCACATCGAGTAGCGGCGTCTCGTCGAGGCAGTCAAGTCCGCGCACCAGGATGGTGTTGCCCTCGACTCCGACCAGCTTGACGATCGAGGTCCCGATCGGATTCGGCCGCACCGGCGTCCGCAGCGAAAACGCGCCACGGGTCGCGCCGTTGTTCTTCGGGCTCTGCAGCACGAGGTCGCGCCGCGAGTGGTGCAGCCAATAGAGCACTTCGAGGTTCGAGTAGAATTCGACGCCCTTGATCGCCGGCGTCCACGGCTCGAAGATCTCGAGCCGGCAGACCGGGCCGTCGTGCCGGCCCTGTCGCGGCGTCGCCAGCCGCGAGGTCCAGGGCGTGCGAATGCGGCCGATGAAAATCAGGCCGGCATCCTTTGCCGGCGGCATGTCGACCGCGACTTCGCCCTCGCGGATTTCAGCTTCTCGCACCATATAAATTGACCCAGCGGCTACCTATTGATCTTTGATTCTAGCGCATTGCGGGCAGCCCGCAATGACGAGGATCGGCGGCGTCAGCCCAACCACCATTTTCCGGCCAGCATGAAGATCTCGCCGCAGACGACCCCGGCAAAGATCGAGCGGCGGGTCAGCGCGAACGCGACAAAGCCTGCCGCCACCGCGCCATAGCGCAGCGAGGCCGGGACGCTTGCGAGCGCGCCCGGCGGCTGCACGATGATCTGCGCGATCACGCCGGCCAGAATTGCGGTCGCGACCGCCCGCACCCAGACCAGAAGCTCCGAGCCCTCGTCGATCCCGCCGCCGAACCACAGGCCAAGCATCCGCCAGACCTGGTTGGGCAGCACACCCGCGATGAGCAGAACCACGATTGCATGCCAGTCGCCGACGAAATCGGAAAGCCAGCCGCTCATGCGCGCGCCCTCCAGCGATGGATGCCATAGGCAATGGTTCCCGCAGCCACGCCGCTGACGAGGATGTCCAGGCCGCTGTTCATCTGAGCTGCGACCGGATAGAGCGCAAGCCCCAGCGCCAGCGCCGCGATGTCGGCGAATTCCTTGGAATTGCGCGCAGTCGAGAACAGGAACGCCAGCGGCGTCAGCAAAAGAATGGCGGAGGCAAGGGTCTGCGAGAGGTTGGCGGCAAGGAAATAGCCGATCGTATTGGCGCAAAGGCTGACGAAGACCAGCCCCGTGCCGAGCCCTTGCACGAAAGCGATCCGCTTGTCGCGCGGCACCTGCGGCAGGAAGCGGTGGCATTCGACCCACAGCGTCACGGCGGTGAAATGCGCCGCCAGAATGAGCTGACGCCGTTTCGTCTCCGGCGTTCGCATCATGGGGAGCACTGACACCACCATGGGAAACAGGCGGACGGCGCTCACGGTGACCGCGATCGCGGCCTGCAGGATGGTCGCGCCGGAGCCGAGCGTCGTGATGACGATGATCTGCGCCGGCCCTGCCCATACCAGCAGCGTCGAGAGCAACGTCCAGGCCAGGCTGAAGCCCGTATCATGGGCGAGCGCGCCGATGCCGAGATAGGTGACGAACAGGACCAGGGTCAGGATGGTGGAGGCGACCGAGCGCACTCCCCATGCGAATGCACGGAAAGGACCTTGCCATTGCGGGGAATCGAGCGGCGGGAGCGACATGGAAGCCGCATAACGCGGATCACGCTGGCCCTCGTCAACCGCCATTGCCGGACCGGCGCTCTGCGCCAAGCGCAGCCCACGCTGGCCGCCATGCGGCTGTGCGAGCCGCAGCCATAGCCCGAGCGGCCTAGCCTCGCACGAACATGTTCTTCAGCACGAAGCAGGCGCCGCCGGCGCGGCGGATGTGGTTGCAGAGACCGTCCGCTTCGGGTCGCGTGTCGGCACCGATCCGCACCTGATAGAACATGTGACTGCCGCGGCTGCGCATCACGGTCGCCAGGATGCTCGGATCGTGGTCGCCGATCACGGCGGTAAGCCGCGTCATCGCCCGCGCATACATCGCCAGCGCCTTGTCGCGGTCAAAGCCGGCGGCGAGCTGCACGCCCCAGAGTTTTGCCGCCGCGATCTGCACATGCTGTTCGAGCCCTGCGATGAACGGGTTCGGCGCGCGCTTGAGCAGCGCCATCAATTCGCGGCAGGTGGTCGGCCGCGCGGTCGCCGGCATCTTGCCGCCGCGCCCGGCACGCGCCCATTCGTCCACGCTCGAACCGGTGATCACGGAGACATAGTTGCGCGTCTCCTGCGGCATCGGACCGGTGCCCGCGAGCCATTCCTGCACCCTGCGGGGCCCGGCATTATAGGCTGCGGCGGCCAGGCCCAGATTG